>DKQU01000092.1 GCA_002471865.1 Fidelibacterota bacterium UBA7300
TACTATGTTGCCTCCGATACGGATTCAACGGAGATCACCGAGGCTTATATTCCATACGACTTCGAACTCAAGGTTGATTCGGAAGGAACACTTCACATTTTTGCTCCTGTTGTCCCTTCTGGTGGAGGTTTCATCTACTGGATTGAAGGGTGCGGTATGTATCACATGTGGAATGATGACCCGGTGAATGATCCCTTAGGATGGGAAGCGAGTTACATGGGACCGATGGATGTCACCTACTTGTACTCGTACGCTACACCCAATTACCAAAGGATATTTCCTTCGGCTGGCTTCAGTGTGGATAATCCAGACATCATGTACTGCACGTGGGAGGCCTATTCTGATACCTCGGAGCATGGGTTCAACTTCGATGTTTATGCAGTCCGGTCTGAAGACGGCGGCGCAACGTGGACTGATCCCATGAACATCTCGAACACCATAAGTCTGGATGTCGATGAAATCCACCCTCATCTGGCCCCCCGGGCTACAGATGAGGAGTGCTATATTGTCTATATGGCTCCGGATTACGAAACAGAAACGGTACCACCTGCTGGCGGGCCAGAAGACTACAAACAACGACTTTGGTTTGCCAATGTAAATTGGGGAGAAGCTGGTGTTGAAGATGAAGAAGGCATACCTGTCAAGTTCAGCCTGACCCAGAACTTTCCCAACCCATTTAACCCACAGACCGTCATCAGCTACAGTTTGGACAAAACAGCAGATGTGAGTCTGGAAGTCTTTGACTTGCTTGGCCGGAAAGTACAGACATTGGTTAACGGAGAGATGGATGCAGGTAATCATGATGTTATCTGGAAAGGTACCGATCAGGGTGCAGGCGTTTATTTTTACCGTTTGTCGGCCGACGGCAGAAGTGAAACACGCAAGATGGTACTTTTGAAATAATAATCTGAATTTAAGAGAAATCAGAATGATGCTTTGGGACGAAGTGGCGGATGCAAGTCCGCCACTTTCCACTATATAAATGGAAGTAAATAGTCTAATAAGGTGAATCAGACAAAGAAAATTTTAGGACTGCCTGGTAAGATCAGACTTATTTCACTGTTTATTGCAGTATCCTTATTTTTCTTTGTTTCTGCTTGCGAAGAAATCTTCGAAGAACCTTCTGAGGAAACCACTGAAGAGATTTCCCTTGAAAACACTTTAGGGGAAAGTCAGGTAGGTAACGGGTCAACAGGTGATGTTATTGACTACTTTTATAATTTCTTTGAAGATCTGTCTGTGGAATTCTACAGGTTCACTCGCTCAAATAACCGTATCAACCTGACGTATAACGAGTACATTTCCCTCTACGGAGATGTTCCTCCAATTCTGACCCTCCAGACTTTTCCGGAATTTCTGGTGGAGATCACTTCTGATGATGCTGATGCAACAGAACGTCAACTAATTGACTCTCTCACAATTATGGGACAAGTGCTGGAAGATTCAGTTACCATTTTCTCGGAGAGCTTTCGCAACCTGGTCCGGTTAGAGTGGGATACCGAACCGCAGCCAGAACTGCAGCGGTACCGCCCTGTCAACTCCGATGAGGTTCAGGAGACCCAGACTGTCCTCTATCAGGACACCATGGATGTTATTACCTATGCTGCTATTGTGGATACTCCACTCATAAGCGGAGGTATTATGTTTGTTGATTCGGCTGAGTGGACAGATACCACCTATTACTACTCGGGGGAGATCCCGTTGAGTTTTTCCCATACGTTTACATTCGATGACCGGACGCAACTGGCTGAAGACTCCCTTATGTTTCGCATTAACACGGATTGTAACGACAATAATGTCTGGGATCCTGCTGAAGGAAGTGAGGACTTGGGCAATGGAATTTGGGACCCAGCTGAAGTATTCCTGGATTTGGACAGTGATGATGAATATGATTTGAGTGAGCCTTTTGAAGATCGCAATTGTAACCAGACTTGGGACGACGCTGAAGATTACACTGATTCTAATGAAGACGGAAGTTATGATGAAGGTGAACCATTCACCGATGTAGGAAACGGACAACTGGATGAAGAAGAATCATTTCGAGACGCAAACGGCGACAGCCTTTGGAATGAGGGTGAAGGACTGTTTGCTATAAACAATTCACCCAGCACTCTTCTGGTTTCATGGGTTGACCCCGAAAATCCTGTGATATTGGAGACCATCGAAGTAGGAGATTCACTGGTAACAAGATGGGGGGCAAATTATCAAGATCTTATCGAACAATATGTTTTTGTAGATGAAAAGACTGTTGAAACAGCTGATATAGATTCTCAGGTGGTTCTATATACTAACGAAATCATAGCTCATCTTTCCAGTGGGAGTGCTGAGGGCGAATACTTTATCAGTAAGTCTGAGTGGGATGAGGGAGAAGAGCATGATTATCACATGTTCCGAACAGATGATAATGTTTATAAAGTAACTCAGCCCAGCTACTTTAAGCCTTACGGATTTTACTGGAGTGATTCGGATTTGGAAAGTGGGTTCTGGCATAGGGATGTTTTTGATGAAGAAATATTGTATTACACGCCAAGTGGACAACTTAGGGATGGAGAGATTGTCGAGGAGGAATACTACGATACCACTGAAGTTGCCATCTACAGAATTGAGAAACGTTTTGAGGTGGAGTCGGATACTATAACCGTGCCGGCCAAGAAAATTCGCGGCTATGAGGAAGATGGCACCATTATCTGCTATCAGGATGCAGGTTGGACTGCTGTTACTATAGATGATTGCCCCGGCGCTGATACTACCATTACCAACAGTTTCAAGGTCATACGTACTCTTAGAATGACTATGATAGGCAGTAGTGTCGAGTACGGAGAGCGGGATGAAACATGGTTGGCGGAAGGACTGGGAATCGTTAGAGATGATCTTTTTGTACGGTGGAGTGAGCTGGCGGGAACTTCTGAGGAGTGGATTGCCGTTTCCCGCTGGGAGCTCGGCAGAGCGACTTCGTCTGGGATTGGCACTACTTTTAGAATGGCGGGACAGTCTGGTACAGTGACATTAGATCAGCTTGAAGACCTTCCCATGCTAGGTAACGATCCGTATATTTTCCACAGAACTTCAGGTTTCCAACGAGTGGAGCTGCCTGTAGATGAATAGGATGATAGAGGTAAGAAAAACTATAGTTGTTATTGCTACACTGTTGATTGTTGGCGTACAACTATTTGCCGGAACAGACGGTACTATCCGTGGTCAAGTGTCTGATGTAGAGGGTGCCCCTTTGCCTGGTGCCCAGATCTACATTAAGTCTCTTGAAGTTGGCGCTGTTGCTGATGTCAACGGAAACTACATCATCCTGAACGTACCGGTGGGGACCTACAGCGTTTCAGTTATGATGATGGGTTATCAGAAGCAGACTGTATCGGATGTAATTGTTCAAATGGATCGATCAATGTGGCTGAATTTCAAACTGCCTGTTGAGTCTCAGATCGGTGACGAAGTGAATGTTGTGGCAGAACGGCCCCTCGTGGATAAAGCCTCCACTACTAAGAAAGTGACAGTAGATAGCGAAGCTATTACTTCATTACCCATGCGCGATCTGAACGAATTGTACACGCTTCAATCGGGAGTAATCAAGGTTGAGAGCCGAAGGCAAGGTATTCCTGATCATGAAGAACGTGGTCTGGAAGAGATTCACGTTCGAGGGGGCCGCGCAGGGGAGATTGCCTACATGATTGATGGACTCTATATCCGGAATCCCATCTACGGCGGCATCGGAAACGGTACCCGATTAAATCTTTTCGCAGTGAGAGAATTTGACTGGCAGCCTGGCGGATTTAATGCTGAATATGGTGATGCTATATCTGCGGTATCAAACATGCACACCAATTCCGGCGGAAACAAATTCCGCTACCAATTCAAGTATTCAACCAGTTCTGTCGGTGCCCTTATGGGATCTGATTACGATGACCTACGAGGCTATAACGATTATAACATAGGTTTTGGAGGCACAGTACCCGTGTTCAAGAAACTTAGTTATTGGTTCTCCGGACAATTCACCACACATGAATCTTACCAAGTCTATGAATTTGATGACATTGTTTACCAACTGTTACCGGGACAAGAGAACTACCTTGATCCTCCAGACGAGAACGATCCAGGATACCAAAGTACTGTCAACGAAAACCGCAACAACATGGTTCAGCCATGGGATCAGGTGGCGGGCTTCCGCGGTTTCGGTCACGATAGGACTTCCGATATTTTCGGTAAACTGTCTTACAAGTTTTCTCCCAAGTTAATATTCAACCTTTCTTACTGGAATGTGGACGCCCACAGGAAAGGATTCAATCCCCGATATCTGTATTGGGATGAAGGGCAAAATGAACTCTTCCGGAACACGGAACGGATTTCACTGGAAATAAATCACTCCCTCACCAGCAAGACATTCTATACCGTCCGTACCGCCCAGTTTACCCAGGAACAGTTCCAAGGGGTCCGTTGGCAGGACAGTGACAGCGATGGCTATCCCGATTGGTTTGAATGGCGGCATTCTGCAGGTCCTGATAGAAGCATGTCAAATCCTTATGATCCGGATGTGGTCCCGTACTACATTTCCGAGAATGGTGATACTCTGCACTATAATCTGGGTGGGTTGCTAGAGGGCCGGAGCGGCTGGTTTTTTGGAGCTGATCCGGGCGTCTATAACTGGGAAGTTGCCGAAGAATTTACTGACCAAAATGGAAATGGAGTATGGGACACAGGTGAGCCGTGGGAAGACCTGGACGAAGATGGCGAATGGGACGGTCCTGAGTTAGTAGAGGCGCTACAAGAAAGGGACGGTTCATACTGGTTGGCACCTGAGATGTATGAATCTTATCAGAATTTCTCCAGCTACTCACATGTTTTGCAGCATTATTTGCAGGATCCTTATCTTGACGAAAACCCGGATTCCCTAGATGATGTACTGTTTTATCAACCAGGTGGATACAATTATTACATGCCTTCAGCTGAATACGGTGGTGTGGGCTGGTTTGAAGGTCATGTCTTTGGCGGTCACGATCGCTTCTACTCAACTTCTAACGCAGTCACTCGTGAGCTTCGATTCGACATTACCTCTCAGATCACAAATGAGTTTAAATTGCGTTCCGGCATTGATCTGAAGTCTCACAGGCTGAATTTCTACGAGATTAAAAGTCCATGGCTTGGAACAGCAGCTTCTATCCAAACATTTGCTGAATACTGGGAGGACACCGGACCTGACGGTCTTCTGCCTACAGATTTGGATTACGTAGCAGCGGATCCGGGAGAGGGGAATGGCCGTTGGGAAGAAGGCGAGGAGTATACAGATGCTAATAAGAATGGCAAGTGGGATGACTTCCGCGAGCCGATAGAGTTCGCTGCCTATATCCAGAACACATTCGAAGTACCATGGATGGTGATCAATGCTGGTGTTCGGGTGGATGCTGTAAACTACAAAACCCAGGTTTGGGCCGATCCTTCCGGTGATTTATCTCCCGGAAAACCGTGGTATTTTTCTGATGTAGATGAAGACGGAATTTGGGATGAGGGTGAGGAGGAAGTAAGTGAGTTCGCCGGATTGGCTCATCAGGAAGTTCTTTTCACCGATGCTCAATGGTTCTACAAGGTCAGCCCCCGTCTAGGGATCAGTCACATCATCACTGATCGTTCTACTTTCACTTTCAATTACGGGGTTTATTACCAGACGCCCATTTACATGAACGTTTACCTGAATACCAGTCGATTGGAAGATCCTGAGGAACTTTTCCAAGAAAGCGGAGGGACCTTGGGCAACGCCACCATGGGATCCCAACGGAGTCAATCTTATGAAATGGGTTACAATGTTCAAGTGGGAAGACATTGGCGCTACAGTGTCTCTGCGTGGGTTAGGGATATGGACCAGTGGGTGACGTTTAAGAACAACCGTTCAGGTGTGTACGAATATCAGGTGTTCGACAATGGCGATTACGGCGGTTCAAAAGGTGTGGACTTTACATTGGAACGTCGGGGAAGAGGCTTAAGCGGAATGATGCAGTACACTTACTCCGTTGCCAAGGCCAACAAGGCCCACGACTGGGCGGCTGAAGGTACTATTTTCGTAGATGCACCGTCTCAGGAATTCCTGATGCCTTACGATCGAACCCACGATCTGACCCTTTCGCTTTACACAGTGCTGCCTTTTGGCATCCGTAGCGGAATTACCGGCTTCTACCAGTCAGGTTATCCCTATACACCCTACATATATGAGGCGGGTGACCGGAATCCCAGTCTCGATATCAAGAATCAGTACTCCAAGCGATCTCCTGATTACATAAACTTTAATTTATCCTTTTCCAAAGGGATCAAATATGGCAGACAAAATATCATGCTGGGGCTGAACGTTTTCAACCTGTTCGACATACGGAATTCGGTAGACATCTGGCCTCTTACAGGCAAGGCTGATGATCCCGGCAGTTACTACACAAATTATGTTGGGCTTCCTGGAACAGACCCCAATGAAGCTGGCGTGAAGGCTTATCTCTCCAACTCATATTTCGATCAGCCGTGGTATTTCTCCTCACCTCGACAGATCAACTTTTTTGTGAGGTTTGAGTTTGAATAGCACAATTGTGATGCGTTTGTCGGTAATCTTCCTACTGTCTGTTGTTCTATTGTCAGGTACCGAACGGCAGGGTCCAAGACTGTCGGGTGAACCCCTGGGTGGCTATGGCCCTAGACCGGCACTGAAGATCGGTGACTTTCCGTTTCCAACCAATCCCATGAACGATCGGGCTAAGGGATTCCTCATTCAGGGAAAAGTAAAGAATGCCGTCTCCAACTATGGTAATTTCATCAACTGGGATGAGCATCCTTCCGGCCTCTGGGGAGACTATTCTTATCTACCGGCGGTGAGCTTCCTTTCAGGGGTTCCCGGTCAAGCTTACTCATCACGGTTTGAATGGACTAAGATCACAACCACCGAGAGTGGCGGTGTTGTTATTCGTCAGTCGTGGGAGTCATCGGATGCTTATGAGGCCTGGTTTGAGGATGGAGATACCAATTTCGTGGGTATAGTTTTTGATGCCGAGGATGACGCGGGTACCTGGGATCCTGACAGTATTGCGAAGAAATCTTCTATAGATGATATCTCAGATTCCTATCAGTGGGGTATTGACAATGACCAGGGAACTATCTTTATCAGTGTAGAAGGAGAGAACGATCCTAATAAATCAACTACAAAGATTGGCCTTATCCGACCGTGGGCTTTGAGACCAAAGCTAAAGAACCGGGCTGATGATTTCGATGTGTATGAATACGGTGATGATTTGGAAGAATGGACAGCCGACGACATATATTTTTATTACGGGGCGGCCGTCTCAGAGTCATGGTTCACCCGGTGGGGTCCCTCCACAAATACAGATTGGCACGCTTCTACAAACGCTAGAATTAATACCCATGGTACAGAAGTGACGGCTGGAGATATTTTCAGCGACACACCTTTCACTGATGCGGGGGATACCTATCCGCTTCTTGCCCATAGCACCTATTCCCAGACATGGCCAATGGAATTCAGTGATGAAACTGGAGATTATGAGCCGTTCTGGCCGGGGTGGTGGGCCGAAGACTACTGGGGCGACAAGCCGGAACTGTGGGAGGAAGAAGGGATCACGAACTGCAGCGGATCACGGAAGGACCCCGATTGCTGGAAGGTGGCGCCAGGCCGCTTTATTTCTGATACAGATGTTTATATGGAATTCGATGACCGATGGACCCACCGTGCCAACATGGTCGATACCAATGACGAATATGAACAGACCGGCTATCCGCTGGGTCTGCGGGTGATGGCGGAAGCTCACTCTTATGGTGTTTCCTATGCTGAAGACATCATGTTTGTCACCGTGCGGGTTAGGAATGAAAGTGGTGACTGGTTTGCCTTCGAGAGAGACATCAGCGGCAATCAAATCCCGATCCTTGATGAAGATGGGATGCAGCTGAGCGGGGAAGGGATGATCATGCCTGACGGTACCAAGCTCAACCGCGGACGGGGTTTTGATTACAAGGATATTTCACTGGGATTTTACATGGACGCTGATGCCGCCATGGGTGATATCAATGGGTACAGCGGCGCTATCCATACAAACGCCGATGATTTCATGGAGTACATAGACTGCCTGACATCACCTGAATTCTTTCCGGACGGCTGTCCGGAAGTGGGTGGTGAGGTACTGCGCATCAGCATGGCACTCATTTACGACTACGACGGCGTGAGCGGTCCCGCTACTGATCTTGGCCTTGTGGCCACACAGCTTCTCGATTCACCCTTAGCCACAGATGAAATAGACCTGGATCAGGACGGATTTGCGGACATTTACCCCGGTGAACCGCTGAAGATGACCGACTGGCACTGGTTTGACTGGTACAATCGGCCGGGGGTGGTAAATAGAGAGGGCAACACCAACTGCTGCGCCGGTGATCTCGGTCGGCCTGTCGCCAAAAACAGAGAGGAAATCCTGCTGAAGGTGATACAGGGCGATACCGTGAATCTTAGTGAAAATGAACACGCCTGGTTCTTCCATACTGCGAACCCGGATATGGATCTCGGTTCGGAATTGAATCCTCATTTCGATTCTTTGGAAGGATTGGAGCGAGAGGATGCATTTCTGAGCGGAGAAGAAGGGTTGGACTGTGTACTTGTCATGAGCTGCGGTCCGTTTGATATGGCTGTGGGCGAAGAAGCGCCTTTCTCGTTTTGCATCATTTTTGGTGAAGATTACGAGGATCTGATCCAGAATGCTACCTTTGCCCAAATTATGTACAATTCCCACTACCAGGGATATACTCCTCCCAGTAAGCCCACTGTCTATACAGAGATTGATCACGGTCAGGTAACCCTTTACTGGGATGATATTGCTGAAAGTTCCAAGGATGTGGTAACCAGCTACGCCGATTTTGAGGGATATAAGATTTACCGGAGTAGAGACGGTGGCAACACCTGGGGTTCCAACGATAAGCGAATTTATGATAACAGCGATGTGCTGGTTGGCTGGAGGCCGTATGCTCAGTTTGATTTAAGTGCCGAAGAAGACTCGGTTCACTGCATTTATGAGAATGACGAGTGTAACGCAGGAGAGAATCGAGGTCGAAGCATTAAAGGATCTGATCCGCATGCACCGTGGTTTAGTCTGGGAAGTGATACCGGCTTCGACGAAATCCGATTACCGCAGCCCGTTGAATTTGATGGCAAGGAATACACCTATGTCTTTGTGGATTCCAATGTAATCGATGGGATGGAGTACACCTACTCAATAACGGCATACGATATGGGTGTAGAAGCTCCATTTGTAGTAGACTGGGTTCCGGACGGTAGCGGCGGATTCTTACCGGATACGATTCCCGGTTATGCCAATCCTGACAACTGGTCTTCACCGGACGGTTACGAATTCATTGAAAATTCCAAAGGTACAACCGTGCTAGATGCAAACTTTGTTAAGGTACATCCGGGATCACCACCTCAGGATGATTTAACTAAAATAAAGGTGGTACCCAATCCATATATACAAAGATCTGGTTTTTCGGAGACGGAATACCTTCGGCAGATTCGCTTCACAAATCTGCCGGAACAGTGCACAATCACAGTATTTACTGTCACCGGTGAGAGAGTGACTACTCTCGAACACTCAGACCCTGATAATGGGAATCATGTCTGGGATATGAGGACAGTAAATAATCAGGAAATCAGCCCGGGACTCTATATCTTCGCAGTTGAGTCAGGGAGTAAAACTCACATAGGAAAATTTGCGGTGGTAAGATGAAAAAAATCTATCGAACAACAGTTCTGTGCATAGTATTAACGAGCTTGCTTCAAGCTCAGTACAGGGATATCCCTGAGGTTGTTACCAAGGTAGCCACCTCTGCAGCCAACTGGCTTAAGCTGGGGACGAGTACCCGGGCAGCCGGTATGGGAGGAACCTTTGTGGCTGCGGGGCAGGGGGTGAGTGCCATCCCGTATAATCCTGCAGCGGTGGCCTATCTCGAGGGTTCAGAGGTTTACCTGTCTCGAACCAATTATGTGGCGGACATTACTTACAATGTCATGTCATACGGAACCCGTCTTACGGCCAGTGATTATTTTGGTATAAACATCTTTTATCTTGATTCCGGTCCCATCGGTGTGACAACCGAGGATTATTCTGACGGTACAGGGGAAGATTATCACGTCATCTCCATGTCGTTCCGTCTGGCTTACGCCCGTAGGATGACAGACCGGTTGAAGGTGGGAGCAACGCTTAACTATATCAGGGATGAGATTTACACCACCAACATGCAATCTGTGGCTTTTGATATAGGGTCAAATTTTGATACTGGTATTTTCGGTATTGTGTTGGGGATGAGTGTAGCGAATTTCGGTCCTGAAGTTCAATATGGAGGTGAAGGATTGCAAGTTCCTGTGGCTGACAGTCTAGATGTTGATGGACGGCTCAATAAAGTTACGGAGAGCTTCCCTTTGCCGCTGATGTTTCGTCTTGGCATACAGAAAGATATCATGGGACCATCCGATAATGCCACACTCAAGAGTTCTTCGCACCGTCTTTCGCTGGCGCTGGATGGAACCAATCCCACCGACTTTACTGTCCACGGTAACGCAGGAATTGAATATTCTTTCCGTGAGATGGCATTTCTTCGTGCCGGGACAAACATCGGGCACGACACGGCCGGTTTTGCTGCCGGTGGTGGACTCCTCTTCAAGTTAGGCGGAATGACTGCAATGGTGGACTATGCTTTTATCAATTTTGAAATCCTAAATCTAATGCACCAGGTCAGTATCGGTTTGGAGTTTTAGGCAGGTAATCAGAAAAGTAGTTTAATGAAGAGCTTACGCTACAGAAGACTTTTGCCATTGATCTTTATGGTGGTGTTGATTTCCGGGATTCTAGCCGAGGAAGGATTTCCCCCACCTGATACACCAAGGCTGTTTGCTACCACACGGCACCATCGGGTATTCCTTGCATGGGATAGTGAAGCGGAAGCATCTATTGATTCTGTGACGGGTTATGCCGATTTTGAAGGATATAGAATTTACAAGAGTACTGACGGCGGTGATACCTGGGGAGGTCCCGATCAGATGCTCTATGACTACGACGGTAATTTTGTGGGATGGAAACCCTTTGCTCAATTTGATCTCTCTGAAGAGGAAGATGAGGAGTTTTGTATGTACGGGTCCGATTGTGCCGTAAATGATCCCAAACGGGAGATTGAAATTTCAGGGCCTGACCCCCTCAATCCTCGTTTCAATCTGGGTGAGAATAGTGGACTTCAGCACACCTTTGTGGATTCAAATGTGACGGATGGAGTAGAGTACACTTACTCGGTTATCTCCTACGATATGGGTTTAAGAACATTTGATGTGGAGTTTGTATGGGATGATAATGATTCCACCTGGATTGCAGATACAACATGGTCACCTTCTAATCCTGATCATTTTATCGGTCCCGATTCACTGAATGGGAAACCAAATCCCACCCTTGGATATCCCAGTCTTGAATGCAATACTGGATCGAGTCAAGACGATCTAAATTTTGTAACGGTAATTCCAGGTTATTATGCTAGCAATGTATCGTTTCCTTCCGAAGATGAGATAGAGTCTTTTTTCATACGCCAGGAAAGCACCCTAGGAACAGGTGGCATCTCCTACATCATCGTTGATAGGGACAGTCTTTCAAGTTCAATGCTACGGTTTGAAATACAAGCTGATTTGGGAAGTACGGCGGGCGAAGGGATGGCATGTGAAAATCCTGTGGTATATGTGTATGAAATTACGGACAGCGTCAGCCAGAATCCAGCGGAAATCGAGCAGTCTTTTGGTACAGATACTCTTACAGCATCACAGATAGATTCGCTCCTCGATTTGCCGGGAGCAACTGAAAGCGGCTCAGAAATCTTTATTCCACTATATCGCTCCATCACCGAAGTGAATCGGGATAGCGAAATGCTGGACGGCATCCGTTTCAGGTTCGACAATATCCAGGACTTTATTCCTGAGGATCAGTCTGCTCTTGTGGATACGGTTATTTGGTTTGCTGACAGTTCAACCATTGACGCCATGGAAGGAACTTTAACGTATTTTAATATTGCTGCATTTAATCGCCGTTTGAATTTCGATTACAAAATTGACCTTTATTCCACCCCCACGGATTCAACATCATCACAATTTTGCAGTTCTTCTTACTCTCGTGTTCCATTGAGAGTAACTAACATTACTACCGGACGCCAAGTAGTATTAAAACACTTGGATCAGGGATATTCGTTTCCGCCTCCCTTATCTGCAGAAGGATTTGGAGACTGTGAATGGACCAGAAATGAACCACTGATTTTTCAGGGTGATACGCTGGAAATAGATACCGTCCTGACGCCGGTACAAACGTTCACCCTTACTAATGATTTTGATTTGGAAGAGCTGTTACCTGGACTTAATGATTGGTCATCTTCAGACAGCTACCAAGAAGGTGATATGGTTCAACAGCGTATAATGGCATGGGAAGCTACAGAAGCCAACTCCGGGGTGGAGCCGTACAGTTTTATTGATGATGATGGTGATGGAATAAACGACAGTCCGTGGAAACCATATTATCCATGGTCAGATGGTGAATATCTCATTGTGAAGATGAAGAAATTTTTCACAGATGGAGATGCATGGGTTGTGGATATGAGTGAGTTTGGAAAATCCCATGAAGTAAAGGAAGATGATCTTGACCTTATTCGAGTGGTACCGAACCCATACATAGTCCATTCAGCTTACAATGAGAAGGTAGGTAGTCGCCTTCTCCGTTTTGCCCGGCTGCCGAACGAATGCCGGATACTCATCTATACCATTACAGGTGAGTTGGTTACGAGTCTCGAACAGAGCGATCCATACGAAGGAAATCTTTGGTGGAATCTGAGATCTGGCCATAATCAGGACGGGCCTGAGGTAGCGCCAGGATTGTACATTTATGTGGTAGAAGTCGACGATAGGCAGCGTGTGGGAAAATTTGCTATCGTAAGGTGAGAATGTGACAAAAATCATAGCATCATGTTCCAAAAGAGAAGTAAGTTATCTTAAGTACAAAATTCTTTTGCAAAAAAGAGTTAACTTAAGAACTAACCTTCAACACAACTAAGAGGTATAATAATGAATAGAATGACACAGGCATTAATTTTTCTAACTGCGATTTCACTAGTGTTTGTAACACTAAGTGCTGAAAAACGCAGCGTTAGCAGACAAGAGTCACTTGTTTTTCAAGCTGACAGAGATTCTGGCTGGCAAGGTGCTACTGAAAATAGAAGTTCTGACAGAGACACAACTACGGCCTTTTTTGATGATATGGAGTCAGGAGCTTCAGGATGGACATATGAGACTGGCTGGGCATTGACGGAAGAGAGTTCCAGCAGCCCTACGCACAGCTTTAATATAGACGATGATAACTACGCTACTACCTCGTCTCTCATTACCCCAGTGGTCTCTTTACCAGAGATAAATGAGGATGAGAACGAAAGTATCCATTTTTCTTTTGATCTCTGGTGCAATTTCCCCGATTTTGATGGTAGCGGTGATAACATGCTTGAAGATTACTACAAAGTTGACGTGGCGGATATGAGTTCAACACCTTGGCACACATCCAATTTTAACGCTTTTGAAGGGAACTCTTGGTGGTGCGGTGATGAGTTACTGAACGGATATTCCAACGGTTGGCTGACGTTTCTCGATTCTCCCGAGATTTCAGTTCCATCATCAGGAAACACTACTCTTACCTTCAAATTGCAATATGCTATTGAGATATATGAAGGTCCTCCCCAGACTACTGGGGGTTGTCTGATTGACGGTTGGGATGCCGCCAATGTCAGGATCTCGACTGACGGCGGGAGTACTTGGGAAACTATTATGGGTTCACCTTCCTATACCAGCGGCAGCTGCTACGGCTGGTTCTATAACGGTGAGTCTTGCTCAACTCCCGGTTGGGGAGGTTACGGCAGCGGATGGGAAGATGCAAGCTTCGATCTGGACAGCTACGCCGGAGAATCGGTGATACTTCGATTTGCATTTGGGTCCGATCCAGCTTGGGCCACGCCTGATGAACCGGGACTTATCGGGTTTTTCCTTGACGATATTTCTGTAGATAACTCTGATTCAGGTAATTTAATGTACGACAACGCTGACGATCAGGTGGTGATGTCTGCAACCGGATTGGCGTGGACTGATATATTTTACGATTATGGTGATATTGATCGTCCAGGCGGAGCCGGATGGGATACCTATGATCCGGGTGATCCGTTCAACGGGAACGCCCAACTTGATCTTTCAGATTTTGCTGGTAATGATATTCGTCTACGGTGGAGGGCCATCATTGATGGTGATGATGACGGCGGAAATGGTGACGGATTATTTGTTGATGATGTCTGGATTTGGAAGAAGACCTTCACGGAAGAACTTCCCGTTCCTGAGAACCTGACAGCT
>DKQU01000078.1 GCA_002471865.1 Fidelibacterota bacterium UBA7300
CAGTATGAAAATCACTAACTTCCTCGGGAATATGAAATAAGGGTTCAGCCGGCCATTGCAATTTTTCTCGGGTAGCTTTGACCGCTTCAGGTCCCAGCGGAGCGCCGTGAGAGGATGCGTCATCCTGTTTTGGGCTGCCGAATCCTATGTTAGTTCTAATAATCACCAATGAAGGTCGGTCAGTTTCTAATCGAGCTAATGATATTCCTTCTTCAATGGCATCCAAATCCTTACCATCATCCACCTTCAACACCTGCCACCCTTGAGCATCAAATTTGCTCTCCACGTTTTCCGTAAATGACAAGTCCGTACTCCCTTCGATGGAAATCCGGTTGCTGTCGTAAAGGTAGATGAGCTTCCCCAGTCCCCAAAGTCCGGCCAGTGACGCCGCCTCATAGGAAACACCTTCCATGAGGTCACCGTCAGATACTAGGGCGTAAGTGTAGTGGTCAATAATATTAAAACCGTTGCGGTTATACTTCTCAGCCATAAACCTTTCTGCCATAGCCATTCCTACGCCCATTGCAAATCCCTGTCCAAGCGGTCCGGTGGTGCACTCCACGCCGGGCGTCAAGCCGTATTCCGGGTGCCCGGGCGTCTTACTTCCCCACTGCCGAAAGTTCCTAAGTTCGTCTAAAGTAAGATCATATCCGTGGAGATGAAGAAGTCCGTAGAGAAGTGTGGACCCGTGGCCGGGAGAAAGGATGAACCGATCGCGGTTGAACCAGTCAGGGTTGTGGGGATTGTGATTCAAAAAGCGCGACCATATCACATGGGCCATTGGGGCGGCTCCCAGAGGCATTCCAGGATGCCCAGAATTTGCCGCTTCCACCATGTCCACTGCCAGGAAGCGGAGTGTGTTAACGCATAACTGATCTATCCTGGATTCCATTACTTTTTATCGAGCGTGAAGGATGGGTTTCAAGAATTTCCCTGTGTAGGATTTACGCACTTTAGCTATCTGTTCCGGCGTTCCTTCGGCAACGACAGACCCGCCGTCATCCCCGCCCTCCGGTCCTAGATCAATAATCCAATCAGCTGTCTTGATGACATCCAGGTTGTGCTCAATAACGATCACTGTATTCCCTTTTTCTACAAGTTTGTTAAGAACATCCAGTAGCATACGGACATCTTCAAAGTGGAGACCTGTTGTGGGCTCATCAAGTATATAAATCGTCCGGCCGGTACCGATGCGGGAAAGTTCTCTGGATAGTTTGACACGCTGAGCTTCACCTCCTGATAGTGTCGTCGCCTGCTGCCCAAGTTTAATATATCCCAAACCTACATCATGAAGGGTTTGCAACTTTCGCTTAATCTGAGGAATATTCTTGAAGAAATCCAGAGCTTCTTCAACACTCATGTTCAGCACGTTTGCAATCGTTTTACCTTTGTAGTTAATCTCCAATGTTTCCCGATTGTAGCGGGATCCAGTGCACACTTCGCATTGTACATAAACATCCGGTAAAAAGTGCATCTCGATTTTTATCAGGCCGTCCCCTTGACATGATTCACACCTTCCGCCTTTGACATTGAAAGAGAAACGGCCCGGCTTGTATCCTCGGATTTTCGATTCAGGTAGTTGTGCAAATAAGTCACGAATGGGTGTAAAAACTCCCGTGTAGGTGGCAGGATTGGATCGTGGAGTTCTGCCGATTGGAGACTGATCAATATCAATCACTTTGTCAAGATAGATTGTTCCTGCTACTTCATCGTGGGGCAAAGGATACGTTCGGGCATTGTTCAGCTCTCTGGCCAAAACAGGGTACAAAGTTTCATTGACCATGGTACTTTTTCCTGAACCTGATACTCCCGTGATACAGATAAAATTCCCCAGCGGAAAGGATACATCTAATGTTTTAAGGTTATTTCCTTTGGCACCTTTTAACATGAGGAATTTCCCTGTCCCATGTCTTCGCTCAACAGGAATCTCGATCATTCGGTTACCGGTGAGATACAAACCAGTTACAGATTTTCCGGATCCATTCATACTATGTGGTGATCCTTCATAAACTACCTTTCCCCCATCGTCTCCGGCGCCTGGGCCCAAGTCAATAATGTGATCGGCCGATTCTATGGTCTCTCGGTCATGTTCCACCACAACCACTGTATTCCCCAAATCGCGGAGACGGGTCAATGTGCTGATCAGACGCTTGTTATCCCGCTGATGCAGGCCTATGGACGGCTCATCCAGTATATATAGAACCCCCACCAGTTGAGAGCCGATCTGTGTGGCCAACCTGATACGCTGCGCTTCCCCGCCCGAGAGGGTCGCAGCGCTCCGGTCCAGAGTCAAATATTCAAGACCTACATTGGCAAGAAACTTCAGGCGTTCCCGGAGCTCTTTCAAAATCTGCTTGGCTATTTTCTTCTGCGACGCTGTCATTTTTAAGGATCTAAAAAATTGATCAGATGCACTGATGGAAAGTTTGGAAAGTGCACCAATGTTCATATCACCCACTTTTACAGCAAGGGATTCTTTCCGCAGGCGGGCTCCTTCACATTCAGGGCAGGGACGCATGCTCATATACTGCTCAATCCACTCCTGAATACTACCTGATCGCGTTTGCAAGTACCGTCGCTCCAGGTTATGAATCACACCCTCAAATCCACCGGTGTAGTCCCCGGAAAAACGGCTAGACTTATACTGGATTCTTACCTTGTCACTACCAGTCCCCCAGAGAAGTACTTTCCTGACGTTTGAAGAAAGCTTATACCACGGTGTAGTGAAGTTGAATCCGTAGTGCTTGGCCAAACTTTTCAGTATTGCGCTGTACCAGCTTCCCCGAGGTTGTTCTCCCAGTGGTGCAATAGCTCCCTGAACGAGTGATTTTTTCTTATCCGGCACCATCAAGTCGGGATCCATCTCTTTATGGGAACCGAGACCGTCGCAGGTTTTGCAGGCGCCGTACGGGGAATTGAACGAAAACATCCGGGGTGACAGCTCTTCCATGCTAACGCCGCACTTAGGACAGGCGAAGTGTTCGCTGAATATGGTCTCACTTTTCCCCCCGTGATTCACCATTACCAGCCCCGAACCGATTTTCAGCGCCAGTTCAACAGATTCCGTCAACCTTTCCTTTTGCTCATCATCAAGAACGATGCGATCCACCACCACCTCGATATTGTGCTTTTTGTCCTTATGGAGAATGATCTTATCAGAGATCTTGCGGAATTTCCCATCCACTCTTACACGTAAAAATCCTTCCCGCTGAATTTCCTTGAACACTTCCTTAAACTGCCCTTTCCTTCCTCTGACAACAGGAGCCAGAATCCTGAGATTAGAATCTTTCGGAAATTCCATAATTGCATCAACGATCTGCTGTACCGTCTGTCTCTGGATAAGATCACCACATTCCCAACAGTAGGGAGTGCCGATTCGCGCGTACAGCAAGCGAAGGTAATCATGGATTTCTGTAACCGTTCCTACGGTAGAGCGGGGATTACGTGATGCGGCTTTCTGCTCGATGGAGATGGCGGGCGAGAGACCTTCTATGTAGTCCACATCGGGTTTCTCCATGAGACTCAAAAATTGGCGGGCGTACGCGGAAAGAGATTCTACGTACCGGCGCTGACCTTCAGCATAAATGGTATCAAACGCCAGGGAGGATTTTCCTGAGCCTGATAATCCTGTAATGACAATAAACTTATTTCTGGGAAGCTCAACATTAATGTTCTTAAGGTTGTGCTCCCGGGCGCCGCGGACAACTATCTTATCATTCAGTGTAACCATGAGGACAACCTTGAAATTATCTAACGGAGAGGATGAATCAAAAGAGAATCAGCGGGATTATTTCGTACTCAATTTCTGTCCAGGCAATTGGATTTATAGACAGTTGGAAGGAGAAAAGGGAAGTAGACCAGTCAGGCTTAAACGATATATCTTTTTCATGTGGAAAACGCTTAGAAACGGGTGCACAACCAAAAAGCTAAAGGCATTCTCCTGAGGTTTTCGACATGTTATCCTCTATAAGACAAACTACAGGATATAAGTTAAATGTGTAAGAAGTGCCTTACTCACGCCTCCGGGCGGGAACCACCTCCAGAGTAACGCGCTGTCCTCCACGAAGAACAACTGCCTCTGTGGACTCACCGGCTTTCGCTTCTTGTAGAGCGTACATATAGTCGTAGATACTCTTAATCTCATTATCTCCCAATTTCACCAAGATGTCGCCGCTTTTCATGCCGGCTTTGTCTGCAGGACTCCCCTTCCGGGCACCTGTAATTTTCATCCCTTCAACATCTGTGGCAGCATAATCAGGAATAGTGCCTAAAGAGACAGCAAACCCTCGCCTGCCGCCAGATTGCTCCTGTTGGACTTCCACAAAATCAGGGCGTTCATCTCGACTACCTAAATCTTCCAAAACATCTCGAGCCAGTTTTACGATCTGCACTTCGCCTTCTGTGTTGATCCAGATCCAATCGTCACTGGGACGGTGATAATCGGTATGCGTACTGGTGAAGAAGAAAAGCACGGGGATGTCCTTAACGTAAAACGACTGGTGGTCACTTGAGCCGAAGCCGGAATTATCAAACTTGGGTTTCAGACCATAAACAGATGCTTTCTCTGTGACCATATCCTTCCAGATAGAAGACGTCCCGGCGCCGCCCGCCACAAACTCGTTACCTTCCATCCGCCCGATCATATCCATATTCACCATAGCGATAATCTGATCCAGCGGAATGGGAGGTTTATCTGCAAAAGCTGCCGATCCAAGAAGTCCCAACTCTTCCGCACCAAAGGCGACAAAGATGAGGCTCCGTGGCTGGGGATTTGCGGCAAACCACTCTGCTAGTTCTATGAGCCCGGATGTACCAGAAGCGTTGTCATCGGCACCGTTATGAATAGCCACCGTATCCTTGATCATGGCACCATCTCCACCCCAGCCCAGATGATCGTAATGGGCTCCCACTACAATGTATTCATCTTTCAACACCGGATCTGTTCCTTCCACCCCGCCTACGATGTTGGTGGAAGTTGCCGGTACTTTTTGTACATCGGTTTCTATCTCGGCAAATATGGGAATCGTAAACGTTACAGATTCTCGCTGTTCATTCATTTTTTCCTGAACCTCTTTCAGACCCCTTCCCGCATGCTCAATAATATCAATAGCAGATTTCATGTTTAGATAGACCACTGGGAGTCCCACAGATGCTCCGCGGTGACCAAAACCACTCTTCACCAGATAATTTTCATCTTCCTCATCTGCCGGCCCGCTGGCGATCATAACAGCCACCGCTCCATTCTCCCGGGCTTTCATGGCTTTGTACCGCAGTGATGAATAACGGCTGAAATCGCCGTGGGGATTAGTACCATCAGGAGAATATCTAAGGATCAATACTATTTTCCCTTCTACATCTAATTCCGCATAATCATCGAACCCCAAGCTATCGGCAGAAATGCCGTAACCGGCGAAGACAATTTCACCTGCTGCTGCTTCACTTGAAGAAAAGCCGAGAGGGACAAAATCCTTTTCGCTCTGCAGCCGACTCTTACGTCCATCTTCATAAAAAAAGGTAAGATTGTTGTCTCTTCCAATTTTAACTCCGCTGATAAAATCGAACTGGTGGCGATAAGAACGCGATCCGTCAGGCATGGGCTCTAACCCAGCAGCCCGAAAATGGCGAATTATATATCGAGCAGCTTTTCTGTCACCAATTTCTCCTGCTCGACGACCCTCGTAACGATCATCAGAAAGAGTTTTAATGTGACCCAAAATCTCATCTGCGGTAATATCAACAGATTCACTCGGTCCACAAGCTGATAAAAGGAACACTCCTGCTAGTACTATTAGCTTCAGGTTTTTCTGTCTCATCATTTCTCCTTAATTGAATTAACGGCTTTCAACATTAAATGCGGATAATCAGAAATAATGCCATCTACGCCTATGTTCAAAAGCCAAGTTATCGCCGGATAATTATTCACTGTCCATACATTCAGACGCATCCCTTTACGATGGGCATAACTCACAAGATTTTCAGTCACCAGATGCGCCTCAGGATTGAGCATATCGGGATGTACAAGGTTGATAAACCAGGGTTTTCTTAAAATTTTCGGTACCAGTTGATTGCTCCAAATATAGGCCGTTGGAATACCTTTATCGAGGAATTTAACGCGCCAGATAACGAAAGGGTGAAAACTGGAAACCACCACACGATTTTGAAAATTTTTTTCTCGGATCAGTTTCACCAGCAAATCAGCCGTTCTAAGTCCAAACGGTTTTGCAGTCTTAACCTCGATATTAAGAAATGTGTCCCCTGGTAGTTCGTCAATCACCTCCTCAAGGAGAGGAATGGGTGTGGGAGAAAATTTAAGATACTTGATCCCTGCATCTATTCTCCTTAAGTCATCATAACCCATTTCATGTACATAACCAAAACCGTCAGTCTCCCGTTCAAGATCGTGATTATGCGAACAGACAATCCTCCCGTCCCGAGTAGCGATAACATCAATCTCCACAGCGGATAAACCAGATTCCACAGCGTGGTTAAACGAGAGAGATGTATTTTCCGGGCGTGCTTTCGGAGAGCCGCGGTGGCCCATTAAAAGCGGGCCGTTAGCATAAAGACGAGTAACATCAAGCGGCCGCCAGAAGAAAACGTGTTTTGCTATGATTGCTATAAACAGAGCCAGCAGTATAAAAAAGATTATCATGGTGTAAATTAATCTTTCGGGAGCAGCACCAATTTACGGAAACCTGCTTTACGTATCGCCTCTTTGTCAAATAATGTTGTACGATATTGACCGGCGTTAAACAGTTTCGCTTGATCGCTATAATGATCACTCTTCGGCAAACCTGATTGCCCGGTAGGGAGAATAATCTGCGTGTTATTCAAATCATTCATATCAACTGCTCGTCTCTTTGAGGGCCCATTAATATGATCAAAAGGCGCTGACAAACGATACTCACCGTTATTAACTGTTGTGGAACTCCCGCCGGTAGCAAATGGACCTACATTGAATTCGAAGAGCCAATTAAGAATTGAACTCTCACGTCCAATAGAGTGTCTGTGCGTAAGAGTATGTAGTCTGCCCCAATCCCAGATATTTGGATCGGGACCGATGAGTTTTTCTATGTCCCGTACACCCTCCTCGAGAGATTTGCGCAGAATCTCATCCATTCTTTCCACTTTCCCGGGTGTAGTCACATCATCCCAGACGCTGGATTGGCTGTCTTTTAGGATAAACCTGGTGCTTCGCAGCGAAAGGGGTGGAAAACTGAGCCAGTTCTCGTAGGCGTCATCCCCAAGAAGATTCAGTTCATCAGCAAAGAGGTTTTCGAAAAGATGCATGAGGGAAGTATTAAACACTGTAGCTGCTTTCGATGAAGATGAATGGTCACCGTCCCAATCGGTCAACAACTCTACTGCCTTCATGAGATTCTTATCATCTCTCGGCATATTTTTTGAATGCGCTTCAACAAAATAAGCGGCAACTTCCCGGGCAAAGGGTGATGTTACATCTACCATTGCGTCCTTAGCGTACTCCATTGTAATTAACTCCGGAACATCCAGTATTTCCCACAGTCGTTTAGCTCGAGAGGGGTCTTCCCAGAAACCTGAGATGTAGTGAGAGTAGGAATCATCTACCACTTGATTATTGGCTGTGATGATAAGTCCATTCTCGGGGTTGAAGATAACAGGGATCTCATTGTTAGGCACGAAACCATTCCAGTCATTCCCGGAGTCACTGCCATCAACCGGCACCAACTCATCTCCTTTGGCACGCATGGGAATCCAGCCGAACGGTCTCCAGCCAATATTACCGGAAGTGTCAGCGTAAACTACATTCTGTGCAGGAGCAGAATACAATTCACCAGCGGTCAGAAAATCTTCCCATCCAGACATGAGATTGAGTTTCATGGCAGCGTACATCTCATCAGAAGTCGATTCGTGTCCTACCCATCGCATGGAGACAACTTTGTCGCCATTCTTCAATTGAGGATGCAAATCAGAAACCACGGGGCCGTGGACGGTTTCTCGAAAGACCACCACACTGTCTTCACCCCCTTTGACGCTGATCGTCTCTTCCCACACAGCCATAGGACGGTATTCGCCATCATAAAGATATAGGTTGGGATCGTCGGGAGAGATCTTCTCCTCGAAGAAATCAATGTCATCCACCATCAAATTGGTAAAGCCCCAGGCAGCGGTTTCGTTTTGTCCGAGAATGATGACCGGCATCCCCGGCAATGTCACACCACCCACATTGAATCTTCCGCCAGAGAGATGCATCTCGTACCAAACCGGCGGCTGGGAAAACGGTAGATGGGGATCATTAGCCAGTATTGGCGCTCCCGTTGCTGTACGACTCCCTGAGATAACGAAATTATTAGAGCCTAAGTGGTTGGCATCCATTTGAACAATCTTTCTCAGTTTATGATCTTCGTCGCTCATCATTTCCCCCAGAAAACTATAGAGCTTCCCCGGCGGATTAATAAGTGGTTGACCTTCAGGATATTGTGGCCAGAGATCTCGGACTTTGCGTTGACTGAGTGTCCCGTCCATAAGCCGGGAAAGGAGTATTTCCGTACGCCAGCTAAACGAAAGATTATGTGCCATCATCCGAGCATAACCGGTGATATGCTTTGGCTGCCACTGGAAAGGTTTAATGCCAAGAAGTTTAAACTCTACGGGAAGATCAGAGCCGGCCTGGGCAATGTAAGTATTTACACCGTCACAAAAATTATTAGAAATCTCTTTCGCTTCAGGATGCATATTCTCCGCCAGAGCTGCTGCCGCTTTGGGAATACCCCATGTCCGGAGATAAATGTCGCTGCTGGTAACGCTTTCACCAAATAGTTCCGCGAGCCGTCCCTCAGAAGCTGCCGCCGTGACGGTCATCTGGAACAAGCGCTCCCGTGCGACTAAATAGCCGACAACAAAGAAAAGATCGTGTTCGTTCTCGGCAAAGATATGAGGAACAGCGTAATCATCAAAAAACACCTCTACCGGCTCTTGGAGTTCCGCAAGCGTCAGTTCTCCCTCATACTGGGGCAAGGAGTAATTGAAATAGATCGTCAGAAACAGCCCAGCCATCAAAACCAAAAGGAGAGCCACAAACAGTGTAATTTTCAGCCATTTCTTCATTTTTTTCTATCCATTCTTGAAAAGCTCTCTCCCAAGAAGCGGGAAAATATAGGAATAGCCCATGTTTCTCACCACGGCTTTCCGTTCGACCTTAATTACAGATAAAGACGTTTCTCAGTCAGTTTTGAGACTTAAATTCTCACCATGAAGATCACCGTTAGTACCGATGAACGGACGCCCCTTGTGGATACTCTTCTGGTCGAACTGGAAGAGCGCAGTCACGATGTAGAATATTTCGGCCCCGAAGCTGGGGAAGAAGCTGACTGGCCGGAGGTTACACGCAAGGCTGCTGAGTTAGTAGCCAGTGGAAAAGTAGATGAAGGGATTGTTATGTGCTGGACTGGGACGGGAGCATCCATCGCCGCCAATAAGGTGAAAGGTGTAAGGGCTGCACTTTGCCGTGATGCCGAAACAGCCAAAGGAGCCCGGACCTGGAATCACGCCAATGTGCTGGCGTTAAGCATACAAGCTACATCAGAATCTCTTCTGAAGGAAATTCTCGATGTGTGGTTTTCTACTCCCTTTAGCGATGATGAATGGAACCTCCAACAAATTGAACGGATCCATCGATTGGACGCCGGGAGGGATTAACTTAATCTCCGCAGACAGTTTCCATTAGCACAGTACAGACCCGGTAAGGATCCATATTGGCGGACGGACGGCGATCCTCAAGATAACCGAAACCGTCGTTGGCAGTAGCCATGGGAATCCGGATGGAGGCACCGCGGTCGCTTACAGCGTACCTGAAATCATGAATGGCACAGGTTTCGTGTAGTCCCGTTAGGCGTTCTTCATTGTGGGCACCGTAAACAGCAATATGTTTCTCATGATTTGCCCCCAATTTTTCGCAGGCTGCGTTTATAATTTCTAGCCCGCCCTTTTCCCGCATAGCTTTTGTGCTGAAGTTTGTATGGGCACCGGCTCCGTTCCAATCTCCCTTAACTGGTTTGGGATGCAATGTGGCATTTACCCCATAATCCTCAGCAATACGATATAGGAGCCAACGGGCGATCCACAATTCATCAGAAACCGCTAGCGGACCCAGCGGGCCTACCTGAAACTCCCACTGCCCCGGCATGACCTCAGCATTGATCCCGGATAAGCTGATCCCGGCTTTCAGGCACTTGTCCATGTGCTCTTCCACGATATCACGACCGAATACCTCGTCTGCTCCAACGCCACAGTAGAACGGACCCTGTGGAGCTGGATAACCACCATCCGGCCAACCGAGAGGTTCTCGGCCTATAAAAAAGGTGTATTCTTGTTCAATCCCGAACCATGCATCTTGGTCAGCATATTTTTCCGCTATCTCCCGTAGAGGAGCACGAGAATTGCTTTTGTGGGGAGTGACATCAGCATTAAACACCTCACACATTACAAGGATATTATCTTCCACCCGGATGGGATCAGCAACGAAGTAGACGGGCTTGAGCATACAGTCACTGTCAGTTCCTTTAGCCTGCATGGTGCTGGAACCGTCAAATCCCCAATTAGGGATATCATCCACACTAGAAATAGGACCGTCAATGATCTTGGTCTTAGAACGCAGCTTCTGCGTCGGTTCATGTCCGTCCATCCATATATATTCAGCTTTGATATTTCCCATGTCCTTTTTCCCTCCTGTTTAACTTTATTTTATCCATGCTTCCATGACACTAGTAGATCAAGTTTACGGAATCCGATAGATCTCTTTGACAAGAACATCAGAAACATACATCCAATGCACAAGTCAAAACAGTTAAGTTTAATGTGGTAAGTTTAAGGTGACACCTAATTATATAAAACATATTTCAGAAATATATTAGATCATCTTAATATAATTAATAGAATGTGTGAATTCGGCTGATCAGCCAATTGCTACTGAACCCGTTTCACCTGTCCGTAAGCGGATACACTCTTCAATGGGCAGAATA
Source organism: Fidelibacterota bacterium UBA7300 (assembly GCA_002471865.1). Classification (GTDB taxonomy): domain Bacteria; phylum Fidelibacterota; class Marinisomatia; order Marinisomatales; family UBA2128; genus UBA2128. Next base: position 11,001 of record DKQU01000078.1, read on the forward strand.
AAGATTTTCCCCCGACCTTTATCGCCGTCCTTTTTAGCTACTTTTGTTATTGCCTCGACAGTTGGCTCTACAAATTCATCGTTTACCGCAATTTCCAATCTGACCTTTTTCAACAGGGTGATTTCATGAGAAATACCACGATATACTTCCTGGACTGGGAACTCTTTCCCCTGCCC
>DKQU01000015.1:0-13898 GCA_002471865.1 Fidelibacterota bacterium UBA7300
GTTGGATTTGTATTGCAGGATCCTGACGATCAGTTTGTGGCACCAACTCTTTTTCGAGAGCTAGCCTTTAATTTTGAAAATCTAGGTATGGAGAGTAAAGAAATCAATCAAGCTATATTTAGGACTGTCGCTCGTTCAGATTTACAAATTGATCTTGACAGACATCCAGCCACTCTATCGGGAGGAGAAAAGGAATTAGTAAATCTTGCTACGGCTCTTTCCACTAGTCCCAAATTATTGATTATTGATGACGGATTTGCCTTTTTAAGTAGGAAAAGAAAAATCGAACTGCTAAATCAATTAAAGGAGTATGCGGATAATCAAAAAGCGATTATTATCTGGACTACGGCAACTCAGGAAGATCTAAGCTATGGAAAAACTAAATGGGAGTTAAAACTTAACGGATTCGAAAAATCTTACCTGAAAGAAACTGATACGATTTCCACAGATATTCCAAATGGAAAAATGTTTCTACAATGCGAGAAACTTACTTTTGGGTATGATGAGAAAGCAGAGGATCTGATTTTTCAATTTACCTGTAAATATGGTCCGTTTAGATCTATTGCACTTGTAGGTGAAAATGGGAGTGGTAAAACCACTTTATGCCGTCTCATATCAAACGTGTTAAAACCTTCATTTGGTTCTGTAAAATTATTATTAGGCAATCGAGAACAATTACGCATCGGTTATTTACCTCAATTTCCGGAAAGAATGTTTGGCGGATATAGTCTAAATGAATTAATGATTCGAATGAGAAAAAATAATTTGCTCTCAGAATCTGCGGAACTCTTCATGAAAAGTTCTTTAAAACAATTCACTATATCGTGGGATCTTATAAAAGAGTATCCAATGAATGATCTAAAGTTATCGGTAACTCGTATTTGTTTGCTTCTTATGCTGCTCCATGCTCGCTATGATATTTTGGTTTTGGATGAACCCATGTTTTCACTGGGATATTCTCAGCGTATGAAAGTAATGGAGCAGTTGACAGATAGTATGAACCGAAAACATTTTGTAATTATTTCTCACTCAGATTATTTCGTAAGAAGGATATGTGATGCAGCTTTAGTTATTGAAAATGGTAAACTTTTGCCTTTACAAGAAGATGTAATCCATGCCTGATCAGAACAGTAAAATAAGGATTACAGATCCAACTCGGATTATTACCCTGGCAAATCTCCTAAGCGCACTTAGAGCTTTTCTCACGGTTCCCATATTATATGCTATGTACTTGAAGGAGATAAATATATTTTTGGTTTTGGTTGCAATTGCTGTAGCAACTGATTACCTAGACGGCTATTTCGCCAGAAAAGCAAATGAGGTAACTGAACTTGGCAAATGGCTCGATCCATTAGCAGATGCAATAGTGATCATGTCTGTGATGACTTTTCTTGCAATTGATCCTTATTGGGAATTTCCTTTTTGGTTTGTTGTTTTTTATCTTATACGATATTTGGCAATAGTTCTAAGCTCTATTTATGTAGTCAATCATATTAAAGTTTCACTTAGTTCTAACCGTTTGGGGAAATGGGCGATAAATTTCGCCGCTCTGACAATTCTCCTTTTTGTATTGAAAAATAATGATCCTTATGACACTTATGTATTATGGATAACAACTGTTTTATTGGTTATTAGCGGAATACAATATTTCATGACTCATTGGCAATTAATGCATAAGAAATAGAAAACATGGTGTTTAGTTCCCTTGATAAACTTTTTGGTTCACTTAAAAGAACCAGAGAAACCCTCTCATCTGGCTTAAAAAACCTGAAGGGTAAAAAGATTTCAGCTGAGTCGATAGAAGAACTTGAAACTGTTCTTCTTATTTCTGATTTGGGTGTTTATTGCACAGATGAAATAATTAATAAACTAAAAAAATACAGTAATAAATCAAATCTTCTAGAGATGCTCCGTAACGAGTTACTAGAGATGATAACAGTTATGGATGAAGAAAATTCGCTTCAAACTAATCGTAAAGCTCGAGCAATTATGATAGTTGGAGTTAATGGAACCGGCAAGACTACATCAGTGGCTAAACTGGCAGCTTACTATTCCAACCTGGGAAAGAGTGTGATGCTAATAGGGGCTGATACTTATCGGGCTGCCGCTGCAGAGCAACTTCGTCAATGGAGCGTCACAGCGAATATACAGTTTGTATCCAATGAATCTTCAGGGGATCCTTCGGCGGTACTTTTTGATGGATTGAAATCGGCGCAGGCAAAAGAGATTGATATAAGTCTAATTGATACTGCTGGTCGCCTACATACTTATAAAAATCTTATGGCCGAGATTGAGAAAATGCATAGAGTAGTTTCTAGAAAGTTTCCTGATTTCCAACTGGAAACCTTGCTGACATTGGATGCCAATCTTGGACAGAATTCTCTGATACAAGCGAGAAAGTTTCATGAGCAAGTTCCAGTGGACGGTATTATCCTTACCAAAATGGATGGTACAGCGAAAGGTGGAATTGTCTTTCCCATTTACAAGGAATTGGGAATACCGGTAAAATTTATTGGAATAGGTGAAACTTTGGATGACCTAGTAAAGTACAATGCGGAAGATTACGTAAACTCACTATTATATGATGGGGAAAATAAAGAGTGAAGAGTAAGTTTATTTACCATTAAGCTCTATTCAATGAATAAATATTACTATGACTATTTTATCAAGCACGGATTCGATGACGAGTTTGTGAATATCCTTATGGGAGCCGGCGGCAGTGGCCCTGCCTTCGGTATGGAAGAAGGTCTCGGCACTTTCTGCGCCGTTGCTTCAGACACGGTTGAAACGATAATTATACCGAGGGAATAAGTCAATATGAAAGTCTATATCAGCGCTGACATGGAAGGTATTGCGGCAACAGCTGTTTGGGATGAAGTGGACCGCAAGCACAAGGATTATCCCGCTTTTAGCAAACAGATGACATCGGAAGTGGCTGCCGCTTGTGAGGGTGCTCTGGCCGGTGGAGCTACAGAAATATTAGTGAAAGATGCCCACGCTTCCGGTAGAAACATCACCGCAGGAGAACTTCCTAAGGAAGCTAAACTCATCCGCGGATGGAGTGGTCATCCGTATTCTATGATGCAGGAGTTGGATGAATCCTTCGACTACGTTCTCATGATTGGCTATCATTCATGGGCAGGTTCTGGAGATAACCCCTTATCACACACCATGACTGGCAAGGCAGCTGAAATCACTGTTAATGGTATCAAAGCTTCAGAGTTTTTGCTGAATACCTACACTGCTGCCATACATAAGGTTCCGGTGGTTTTCCTATCAGGCGATGAAGCGCTATGTAAGCATGCCGAAAAGTTGATTTCAGGAATTCATACTGTGGGAGTAAAGAAAGGAGTGGGAGACTCCGTGATCACTATGCAACCGGAAAAAGCGGTTGAAGATATTAGATTAAAAGTAGCCGAAGCTGTAGCCAGAAATTCGAACGACTGCCTGATTGATCTACCTGAACATTTTGATCTGATGATTCGTTTTAATAAAGCTAAAGATGCTTATAAAGCTTCATTTTATCAAGATATGTCCCTTGAGGATGAACAGATTGTCCGATTTAAAACAGCAGATTGGATGGAAGTGCTTAAAATGATTCAATTTGTTCTGTAGTAAAATAGTATTGTCATATTATCTAATTATCTCATAGAGTCCTTTAGGACAATTGTCAATATAAAATCGACAACATGAAAGATATGCGCACTCTATTTCTTGACAGTACCGTCGAAGAGGAGTAAATTCTAAGTCAATATGGCAGAATTCAGAATACATTCGGATTTTCAGCCTACTGGTGATCAGCCTCAAGCAATAGAGCAGCTTGTAGCAGGTGTGAACCGCGGTGATAAATACCAGACACTCCTGGGTGTTACAGGCAGCGGTAAGACATTTACTATGGCTAATGTTATCCAGGAGATGCAGCGACCGACCATCATTATGTCGCATAACAAAACGTTGGCAGCTCAGCTCTATGGAGAATTTCGATCACTCTTTCCTGAAAATGCGGTTGAATACTTTATCAGCTACTACGACTATTATCAGCCAGAAGCTTACCTACCAGTAACCGACACTTTCATTGAGAAGGATGCTTCAGTGAATGAAGAGATTGACAAGCTTAGGCTGAAGACCACCAGTTCGCTCTTGGAGCGTCGGGATGTTATTGTGGTGAGCAGTGTATCATGTATCTACGGAATCGGTTCGCCTGAGGAGTACAGAGAGCAGATTGTTCATCTGGCTAATGGTCAGATACTCAACAGAAAGGAACTGTTCGGCGCTTTGGTGAAAATCTACTATTCCCGGAATGATGCTGTTCTTGAGCGAGGACGTTTCCGGGTACGTGGTGATAGTATCGAAATCTTCCCTGCATATGAGGATGTCTGTATCCGAGTGGAAATGTACGGTAATGAAATTGAAACTTTGTCTTCTTTTGATCCACTCACAGGGGAGGTTATTCGAGAACTGGAATCCCTCTACATTTATCCAGCCAAACACTTTGTTACAGACGAAACTCAACTCGATTCAATAATCGATGCCATTCGTACTGAGTTGTCTGAACGATTGGATTACCTGAAATCAGAAGGACTTCTACTGGAAGCTCAACGCCTTGAACAGCGGACTAACTTTGATATGGAGATGCTGCTGGAAGTCGGTTATTGTTCTGGAATCGAAAACTACTCTCGTCATTTTTCCGGTCGGAAGCCTGGTCAGCGACCGTGGACACTTCTTGATTTCTTTCCAGACGACTATCTGATGTTTATTGATGAATCACATGTTTCCTTACCTCAAGTTCAGGGAATGTATGCCGGTGACCGTAGTCGTAAAGAAGTGCTCGTGGAGTACGGATTTCGCTTGCCATCTGCCTTAGATAATCGTCCCATGAAATTAGATGAATTCGAGGAGAAGGTTAATCAAGCAGTTTTCGTATCGGCTACACCGGGATACCGCGAGCTTGAACGAACTAATGGAGTTATCGTTGAGCAGCTTATACGTCCCACAGGCCTTATCGACCCAAGGATTGAAGTACGACCTACAAAAGGACAGATTGATGACCTTATAGGCGAAATAAGGTTACGCACTAAACGGAAGGAGAGAGTGCTGGTTACAACTCTTACCAAGAGGATGTCTGAGGAACTGACAGAATATTTGAGAGGCATGAATTTGAACGTCCGCTATCTCCATTCTGAGGTTATTACAATTGAACGAGTGAAGATACTCCGCGATTTACGACTAGGTGAGTTCGATGTACTTGTGGGGATCAATCTTTTACGGGAAGGTTTGGACTTGCCGGAAGTATCGCTGGTTGCAGTGCTCGATGCTGACAAGGAGGGCTTCCTTAGATCTGAGTCGGCACTTATGCAAGTCTCAGGACGAGCATCTCGAAATGTTAATGGGAAAGTGCTGTTTTATGCCGATCGGATGACGAAATCAATGAAAGCGGTTATAGAGGAATCACACCGGCGACGAAAGTTTCAAGAAGAGTATAACAAAAAACACGAGATTACGCCTAAGACCATCTATAAAAGTATGGAAGATGTATTAACTTCTACATCTGTAGCGGATGCTTTTAAAGAGATAAGAAAAGAAGGATATAGACGTAAAGGTGATTTTCTGGATAATCTTGATAAAGCGACTGCACTGGACATGCTCAAGAAGGAGATGCTGCGAGCGGCTGAGAATCTGGAATTCGAAAAGGCAGCTAAGTTGAGAGATGAGATTGAAATATTAAGAGAAAAAATTGAAAGCTGAAAAATGAGAATTTTTGTAACAGGCGGTGCAGGTTATATCGGAAGCCATGTTGTATTGGATCTTTTGGAAGCTGATCATGATGTTATTATTCTCGATGATCTGTCACTTGGAAGGGAACAGAATATTCATCCAGACGCACAGTTTATTTTTGGTTCGACTTTAGACAATGAGGCGCTAAAGGTTTGTTTTCGAGATCAGGTAGATGCAGTCATACATCTGGCGGCCTTCAAGGCGGCGGGAGAGTCCATGACCGATCCGGAAAAATACTCAAAGAATAATATCTCAGGTACGATTAATCTTCTTAATGCCATGACCGATCACGGAGTCGATACTTTCGTCTTCTCATCTACAGCGGCAGTGTACGGCTATCCGGAATATCTTCCCATTGATGAAGATCATACCACAAAACCTATTAACTATTACGGGTTCACTAAACTGGTTATCGAAAGCTTTCTCGAATGGTACGGTAAACTTCGAGGTCTTAAATATGCATCTCTCCGTTACTTCAACGCTGCCGGATACGATCCAAAGGGAAGAATCATTGGATTGGAGCAGAATCCGGCTAACTTATTGCCCATCGTAATGGAAGTCGCTTCAGGAATGCGAGACAAGATGGAAGTTTTTGGCGATGACTATGATACTCCGGACGGAACCGGTGTTCGCGACTATATTCATGTTTCCGATCTCGCATCTGCCCATGTAAAAGCTTTAGATTATCTCCAATCCGGCGATTCAATAATGATCAATCTGGCGACAGGAGAGGGTTACTCCGTGATCGAGGTGATTGAGAAAGCTCGAGAGATCACTGGGCATCCCATTCCATACGAAATTACAGCTCGCAGAGAAGGCGATCCTGCAAAACTGATTGCCACTTCAAAGTCAGCAGGAGAACTTTTAGGTTGGGAAACAAAATTTTCAGATTTAGAGTCACTATTGAATTCTACGTGGCGAGTTTATTCAGCAAATAAGGAGATTAATTAAAGGTAGAATTATGAGTGAACTTGACAGAATTAGGCAGATTTCTGGAATAACTGGTACATCCTCAGGAATCGAACAAGTGCTGGAAATGATCGGGCAGGTTGCGCCGGTTGATATTTCAGTTCTTATTACCGGTGAATCGGGTACCGGAAAAGAAGTCGTGGCCCGAGCTGTACACAAGCTGAGCCGACGGGCGAACAATCCGCTGGTGATTGTGAATTGCGGTGCCATCCCTGCTGGTATAATTGAAAGCGAACTTTTTGGACACAAGAAAGGTGCATTTACTGGCGCTTCAGAAGATAGAAAAGGGTATTTTGAGGAAGCTGATAAGGGTACAATTTTCCTGGATGAGATTGGAGAAACACCCATTGAAACTCAGGTAAAACTCCTGCGTGTTCTGGAAACCGGGGAATTTATGAGAGTTGGAGATTCCAAATCGAGAAAGACCGATGTAAGAATAATTGCTGCTACCAATAAGAATCTTCGACAAGAAGCTGATAAGGGAAATTTTCGTAGGGATTTATACTATAGACTCAGAACTGTAACCATAAACCTTCCACCATTACGTCAGAGAATAGAAGATCTTGAAGAGCTTGCAGAGCGATTTGCTCTTCAATTTTCACGCAGCAATGATATAATTTTTCGTGGTTTCACTTCCGACGCTTATCAGGTAATGAAACAGTACGATTGGCAGGGTAATATTCGCGAATTGAGGAATTTTGTAGAGAGTATCATTCTCCTAGAAAGAGGAAATAGGATTTCGAGTGATATTGTACTAAAACATTTGGCTGTGTCACCTGATGAGAGCTCACATAATCTTCCTGTTCTTGTAGATAAATCTGCTTCACAAGCTGAACGTGAGCTGATTTTACAACAACTTCTCTTTTTAAGGCAGGACATGCGAGATCTTAAAGCAACACTCGGCAATGAATCATTAGATAGGAGCGGAGAAGTAGGAATTTTGAAATCACGACCGGCACTTGATAGTATGGTTGTGTCACCTACAGGTGAGATTCAAATAGAGGCGATAAAATCTTCTTCCATCGGTGATGTGTCTATGAAAGAACTTGAGAAAGAAATGATTGTTCGAACTTTGAAAAAATACAACAATAATCGCCGTAAGACAGCTGAACTATTGGGAATAAGTGAAAGAACGCTTTATCGAAAAATCAATGAATATGGAATTGAAAAAAAACATAAGCGCAATAATTAGTCTTCTACTGTTGTCTAACTGTGGATTCTACTCCTTTACAGGATCTTTACCTCCACACATCAAAACTATCAGTATTCCGATATTTGTAAATGAGACGGCTGAGTTCGGCGTTGCAGAAGCTATTACAGATGGAGTAATTGCTGTTTTTATAGAAGAAAATATTTTAAAAATAGTTGGCGACGAAAACGCCCATTCGATACTTCGCGGTATCATAAAAAAGGTAAACGATCAGCCTTATACTTACTCCGAGATTGAAGAGGTTCAGGAGTATAGGCTTAATATTACCGTTGCAGTGGAGTGGTATGATACTGTCGAGGAGAAGGTTCGACTATCCAAATCGTACAGCGGTTGGGGAGTATATAGTTTGACCGAGGATATTTCGTCTGACGGAATTGATAACGACGGCGACGGACTTATAGATGCAGAGGATTCCGATGAGATAGGCGATCCAAGGGACCTTGCTGTGAAAGTTGCAGTAGACAAGATAACGACTGATGTAATCAACGACATAGTTTCAATGTGGTAGGAGGAGAACGTGGATCATAAATACATAGCAGATTTGCCTGATCTAGTAGGAGAAGAGGTTACCCTTCACGGGTGGATGTATAACAAGCGCTCAAGCGGTAAAATATGGTTTCTTATCCTACGTGATGGTACCGGTTATTGCCAATGTGTAGTGGCAAAAGGGAATGTCTCCGATGAAATTTTCGTCATCGAGCCAGAATTGACTCAGGAATCATCTATTTCAGTCACGGGATTGTGCAAAAAGGATGATCGTTCTGTGGGTGGATACGAATTGGAAGTTTCGTCTCTGGAAGTGCATCAGATAGCTGACGACTATCCCATATCGAAGAAAGATCACGGCACTGCGTTTCTCATGGATAATCGCCATCTCTGGCTTAGATCAAAACGCCAGAATGCTATTTTGCGAATTCGGCATGAAATTCTACGTGCCTGCCGTGATTACCTCGACGATAATGGTTTTATCCAAGTAGATACGCCAATATTTACTGCCAATGCGTGTGAAGGTACCACAACCCTCTTTGAGACCGAATACTTCGGCAGGAGTGCATATTTGACGCAGAGCGGGCAACTTTACAACGAAGCTGCTGCCATGTCCGTAGGGAAGACGTATTGTTTTGGTCCGACATTCCGAGCAGAGAAGTCCAAGACTCGTAGGCATCTGACCGAATTTTGGATGTTGGAGCCGGAGATGGCCTATTGTGATCTGGAGGAAGATATGATCTGGGCAGAAGGGCTCCTTATCTCTGTGGTGGAACGCATTTTGGACAGATGTGGTGACCTTTTGGAAATATTGGAAAGGGACATATCTAAATTGAGCAATGTGAAGGGACCATTCCCCAGAATCAGTTATACGGAAGCTGTAGATATTCTACATAAGAACGGTGAAGAATTCGAGTGGGGAGACGACTTCGGCGGTGGGCATGAAACGGTCATATCCGATCAGTTCGATCGTCCAGTTATTGTCCATCGTTTCCCATCGGCGATCAAGGCGTTTTATATGAAGCGGGCGCCTGAGGATGATAAGGTAGTTCTTGGGATGGATATTCTTGCGCCGGAAGGTTATGGCGAAATTGTGGGTGGTAGTCAAAGAGAAGAAGATCCTGCAATACTCCTCGAGAGAATGGAGGAAGAAGGACTTAACACAAAGGATTTTCAGTGGTATCTCGATCTTCGAAAGTATGGATCTGTACCACATTCCGGTTTTGGACTCGGTCTTGAGCGTCTGGTTTCGTGGATTTGCGGCTTATCACACATAAGAGAGACCATTCCGTTTCCGAGGACATTGACCCGTTTGGAACCTTGATAAAAGCTGTTCGAATCGCAATCTATGGTGGCGCTGATTGTTCCTCAGAAGTATATGAGCAGGCACGTGAGGTTGGACGATTGTTGGCACTGAAGGGAGTGATTGTCTATTGCGGTGGTATGGGCGGTGTCATGGAGGCAGTGAGCCGAGGTGTTTCTGAAGAGAGTGGAACTGTTGTTGGAATTTTACCAGAAGCAGATGGTGATTCGGGTAACGAATATCTCACCATTCCGGTTGCCACGGGTGCCGGCAGCGCACGGAATGTCATGATTGCCAATTCAGTTCACGGTGCAATTGCCATTGATGGTTCGTACGGAACTCTCTCAGAAATTGGACATACTCTCAGGATGGAAAAACCGGTTATCGGCTTAGGAACTTGGGATATCGAAGGAGTAGTGAGTGTCAAGAGTCCGGAAGCTGCAGTAAAGAAAATTTTGGAGTTAATATGAGTGATAATGTTAGTGCTAAGATACGAGTAACTGGTCGAGTACAGATGGTTGGATTTAGATATTTCACACGCCAGTGGGCAGATGACCTGGGACTTTACGGCTGGGTAAAGAATGAGCGTGACGGCTCGGTATCAGCACATGTGGAAGGGAATAAAGGTCGTATTGAGCAACTTGCGGAAGAGCTCAAAAGTGGTCCAGCCAATGCAAGAGTGGAAAATGTGGATGTCAAATGGGGTAGTTTCATGAATCAATTTCGAGAATTCGATATTCGCCACTAACTAGTATGAGTTATTTATGGATATAGCTCTTTGCCAGATTAATACTACTGTCGGTGATTTTGAGAATAACCGTCAGAAGATTCTAGATTATTATGAGAAGGCAGTTCAGCGAGGAGTTGAACTGGTAGTCTTTCCGGAAATGGCGGTGACTGGCTATCCTCCTCAGGATTTGCTGAACAATCGCTCTTTCATACGTAAAAATGATGAAATCACAGCTGACTTAGTATCGAGAAGCGGAAAGGCGTATCTAGTATTTGGCTATGTTCGTACAAATGAGCGGGCGCTTCATAATTCAGTCATGATTTCGAGAAACGGAAAGGAGATAGCTTTTTATGATAAGATTCTCCTTCCCACGTATGATGTATTTGACGAACATCGTTACTTTCGTCCCGGTAAATCTGCATCACCTATCGAACTACAATTCCATGATAGAACTGTTAAAGTGGGATTTCAGATTTGTGAAGATTTATGGGATGCCGATTATGATCAGAAAGTGACTGATGAGTCTGTTTCCGAAGGAGCTGAAGTCATCATAAATGTATCTGCATCTCCGTTCAGCGTAGGAAAACGTTTTGAGCGAGAGAAACTTATTCAAAAAAATGTCAATAGTTTGGGGGTTCCGTTTATCTACTGCAATTTAGTCGGAGCACAAGATGAATTAGTTTTTGATGGCCATTCACTAGCCTACAATTCCTCTGGTAAACTCATTGGGGAAGGACCGCAGTTTGAAGAAGGAATCATATTTCTTGATCCTTTTGCGTCTGAAACTATTAAACAATCACCATACGTACGCGAAAAGGCACTGTTTGACGGATTGATTTTAGGTGTTCGGGATTACTTTAGTAAAACTAATCACAAGAAGTGTGTTATTGGTTTAAGCGGCGGGATTGATTCCGCTCTTACCTCTTGTATCGCATCAGAAGCGCTGGGAAAGGAAAATGTAACGACTGTCTTCATGCCGTCGCCTTTCAGCTCAGATCACAGCAGAGATGACTCCATTCAGCTTGCAGCAAACCTGGATATTGAGCTTATTACCATTTCAATTGATAATGTCATGGAAGAATACGACACTATTTTACAAGAGAGTTTTTCAGGTTGTGAACGTGACATTACCGAAGAAAATATTCAAGCGAGAATTAGAGGAAACATTTTAATGGCGTTCTCCAACAAATTCGGCTGTCTCGTTCTCTCTACGGGAAACAAGACTGAGCTGGCGCTTGGATATTGCACACTTTATGGCGATATGAGCGGGGGACTGGCAGTCATCAGCGATCTGAATAAGAGTGATGTCTATGCGTTAGCGCACTGGATAAACAAAAGTAGAGGTAAAGAGATCATTCCTACAAGAATTCTTAATAAAGCTCCGTCTGCGGAGCTTTCGCCGGAACAGGTTGACCCGTTTGACTACGAGAAGGTAAGTCCGCTTGTTGATGCGATTGTAGAGACGACTGCTTCCCGTCGAGAATTGATAGAGCAGGGATACGATGCAGAATTGGTGGAGGAGATAACCAGTCTTGTACGACGAGCCGAATTTAAGCGACGACAGGCAGCTCCCGGAATTAGAATAACTCGAAAAGCCTTTGGAATGGGGCGGCGCATTCCCATTGTGAATCATTTTAGAGAGGATTAGCATGCGGAAACTGACAATAGCAATGACACTATTCGTCTCGCTGATGCAGGCACAACCTGGAAGCGATAGCGACTATTGGATCAATCTAAGTGAAGATCAAAAAGTGGTATTACTACAGGGAATTTATACTGGAGTAGCGAGAAGCCTGCAGATCATGAGTGAAGAGACTAATCGTCAAGAAAAACGCGATCCTTATTGGGCACAGCCGTTCGTCCTCGAAAACAGTATTAAGAGATTGAATGAATTTTATTCTCATGAGGCAGAGAGTGATTATAAACTATTAATATCTTCAATGGACGCTTTTTACTCCAATCCTGACAATACTCATATCCCGGTAATGGATGCTCTTCATATCATAATGCTTCATGAGAGTGGTGAACAGATAAGAGCAAACGAACTGTTGTTAAGAAAACAGAGAGAGCGATTCGAAGGCAGGTAATGTTTGAATTCTAAACAATTTTTTAAAAAGGCGCCTTTGGCGCCTTTTGCTTTACTGTTCTCAGCAGGAATTTTCTTTGAGAAAGTAATTCATCTGCCGCTATGGATGGCTCTTTCAATTACATTCATAATTATCCTTCTATCATTTCTTCCAAAAATCAGAAAAACTGAAGCAGTCATATTTCTCTTAGTACTGTCCGGTGGAATTCTAAGGATGGGAAGCAGCCAGTGGCATACGGCTAAGATAGAAAATAATTTGACTCAGTTAAATGGCGAAACAGTAAGAATATCAGGCGATATTACTGATATCAGAGAAACTGAAAAGGGATTCAGATACACTGTATCAGTAGACAGTATCATGACTAATATCGTGATAATAAGAGAAAACATTAAAGTTAATCTTTATACTGAAAATGATTTTATTGGATCTATGGGAGATAAAGTAGATGTAGCTGCGTTGTGGCGCGAAATATTGTCACCTAGAAATCCGGGAGAATTCGATTTTCAGAACTATTACAAGCAGCAGAACATCTGGGCGAAAGCATTCATGGAAGAAGAAAAACCTTCATCAATTACCGTTCAAGAGGGGTTTTCATTTTCGACTGCCATTCACGATCTAAGAATGAGTATTCGTGATCTGTTTAATGAAAAAGTAGGCGGCGATGCCGGAAAGCTCATGTCTGCACTCATTCTCGGTCTTCGTGAAGAGGTACCTGGAGAGATCAAACAGGACTTCGTGGATACCGGTGTGATTCACGTTTTGGCTGTATCAGGGCTTCACGTTGGATATGTTCTTGTCATCGTCATGGCACTGGTGAAGCTGCTGCCGGTTTCGTGGAGGTGGGAGAAGATCGTGATCATCCTACTGCTGGTTTTTTATGCTATTCTATCCGGCGGAAAAGCGAGTGTCTGGCGAGCAACATTCATGGCCGGTATGTACGTAGCAGCACCACTTGTCTACCGTAAAGCCAATTTATGGAACATCATCTCAGCTGCTGCTCTTATCCTTCTCGTTTACAATCCGAACTATCTCACCGACTTGGGATTCCTCATGTCATTTTCCGCTGTCATCTCTATCGTCTTTTTCTACAACCAGTTCGAACAGATTCTACCGGAAAGGATTCGTGTGTACAAAATCCGAAATCCTCTGGTCAAAGGTGTCTGGGCACTCTTTCTTGTATCGGTATCTGCTCAAATTGGGACACTGCCGTTTACATGGAGCTTTTTCCACCGGATCCCCATCATTTCTCTGGCAGCGAATATCATCATTGTCCCTGTGATTGGATTAATTGTCTCTCTAGGATTTGCCATTATGCTTCTAGGCAGTTGGATTCCTTAT
>DKQU01000015.1:14274-15322 GCA_002471865.1 Fidelibacterota bacterium UBA7300
TGACGCATCATTTAGGTGGTCAGACATTTTCCTACATCGAGACATCTGCCCCTTCAGCGATGTCAATTCTGCTCTACGTTTCTCTTATCACTACTCTGTTCATTCTATTTCGTAAAGCAACTCGACGGAAGGCGATATTTCCGGTCCTCGCCGGAGCCTGTCTAATCATCTGGCCGTGGGCGGTGGAAAAGAATGAGCTTGATGTCATTTTCCTCGATGTAGGTCAGGGAGATGGGGCAATTGTCCGTGTGCCCACAGAGTCAGGTATCAAGACAATTTTGGTGGATGCCGGCTTCAAGGATTGGACCCGCGATATGGGAGAAGAAGTGGTTGTTCCGGTGCTGAAGAATTTAGGAGTGAATGAAATTGATTTGCTCATCATGTCACATCCTCATAGTGATCATATCGGAGGAGTTGAAATACTCTTGGAACAGTTTGAGGTCAATGAAATATGGGATTCTCACGGCAGCTATGGATCACATCTTTACGGACGGATTCTGAAGTCAGCAGAAGAAAAAGAAGTAAAGTACAGTCGCCTTCAGACCGGTTACATAGATACTACATTTGCACCTCTTCGACTGATTTTATTCCATCCAGACAGCGCATATTCCGTTAATGAGACGAATGTGAACAACAGCAGTCTCGTGGTAAAGATGAGCTATGGCAAAAGTGATTTTTTGTTTGTAGGCGATCTCGAGGAAGAAGGAGACGAAGTGGTAACATCTTTCGGAGAACTCCTGCAATCGGAAGTGCTGAAGGTGGGGCATCACGGCTCCATTACGAGCTCAACTCAGCCGTTTCTGGATGTTGTCGATCCCGATATTGCTATCGTCTCTGTAGGGAAGAGGAACAAGTTCCGTCATCCGTCGGAAGTAGTAATGGAACGGCTTGAAAGGAGTGATGCCGAAATCCTCCGGACAGACTTCGAAGGTGCCATCTGGTTAAAATCGGATGGACATATAATCAGGAGGTATGATTGGAGATAAGATGTTTATCTCCCAGTAGTTATTGCAATTTAACGACTCTCTGTATACATTCCATTTACTGT
>DKQU01000015.1:15680-16602 GCA_002471865.1 Fidelibacterota bacterium UBA7300
AGGAGAATAAAATGAAACATACACTACTAATCATTACACTTGCTTTCATTCCGTTTCAAACCCTCATTTCTCAAACAGAGATGGAAAATCCCACTGGTGAGGTAGAAATTATTCTTCTCATGGGAGTACCTCAGGGAGAATTCGGGGAGAACATCACTGGCTATGGATGGGGAATAAACTTCACTTATAAACGATCAATCACAAAATATTCCAATATCGGAGGCAATCTTGGATTCCTGATCTATGGTAAGAATGAACGTGAAATCCCCTACAGCTATTATTCTGATCTGATTACATTGGAGGAAGAAACATCCAGTGACATCCTCATGACAGATCTTTTCTTGGAACTTCATCCTCCTACAAAAGTCTGGGTTCCCTATCTGAAAGGGATTGTGGGATTAAACATGCTCTCCACGTCAACATCGATTAGGGACGAGGATTATTATGGTGATGACGAGGATAATGAAATTGCCAGTTCCACAAATCTATTCGATTGGGCTTTCAGCTACGGTTATGGTGCTGGAATACGGTGGATGACAAGTATTTCCTCTGACAATGAAGAAACAGTTATTGGATTATTCTTCGACATACAACACCGGTTCGGGGGAGAGGCAGAATATCTGGACGCCGACAAGGAAGGTGCTATTGTTATATCAGATCCCGATGACGGACCCGTCACAACTACACTTAATCCTGATTTTTCCAGGACAGACCTTATCCTTTACAATCTTGGGATCTCCTTTAATTTTTAGTACTCAGTTCTCAATCCTATAAAACTTATTCTAATTCTTATCAGGTAAAATCCCGCTGGTATACGCCTCCAAGGAGAGTTAGTTGCTGTATATCGTCTCCTCCCAGTAAACAGTTTCTCGTTCTTTTGACATAATTCTTCCCATTCACTATTGCCTTTAACCTAAACAGA
>DKQU01000050.1:0-4913 GCA_002471865.1 Fidelibacterota bacterium UBA7300
CAAATGGATGGTATGATGCACACTTTGATATAGACGGTGAATATGACTGGGGATTTATGCAGGTAGAAATCACTTCAGTTCCGGATAATGTTCTTCTGGATTTATCTGGTTCTGAGGCTAACGAAATAAGGTATTACTATAACTCCGATATTGTTCCCAGCCCTCCACATCCCAACTGGACCAGTACAAACTGGTATGTTTGGGATACCGAATCATCTGGTGACCCCCCACCTAACCCTGACAAAGATAACAATGGTATCCTAGATGTATATGAGATGCCACTTGCAGAAAAATTTTGTCCAACCTATGTGTTGAACTCAGCAACAGAATATATAAGGCCGGAACCAGTACAATATTTGGGGGTGAACAGAGAAGATCTAGTGTTTGACCTGTACAACGTTAGTGGTAGTTGGGAAGGTCTGTATAATATTGAAGATCAGTCAGATTTTGTCCCACCCATAAGTACATATTATGCGTGGATAGATGGCCCTGGTCAATTTTCATTCATACACTATGATCCTTCTTATGTCTATACTGGTACACCCCCGGGTGAGACATATGGGAGATATTTAATAAGGTTCAGGTGGGAATATTGCGGCAACTGCAATAGTGAAAACTGTTGGTCCTCATGCTATGAGAGTGAACGAAATCAAAATAACTTTTCAAACACTATTTATTCTCATATGTTTGTTGAAGACAATTCAATTGTAATTCAATACTGGACTTTTTATCCTTATAATGACTTTGTAAATAATCATGAAGGTGATTGGGAACATGTAAATGTGTGGGTCTCTGCACAAAATCCTCAATATGCACAAATTGAAAAAGCTGAGTACTACTTCCACAGGAAATATCTTGTCCGGTCTGCCAGCGAACTTGAAGTCATGAATGATACTCATATTAAGGTCTATGTGGGTGGTGAAAGCTCTATAGCTCAAGGAGAACAATCTGGTGGTAATTTCCCTGAAGCTGGGTTATGGCAGGATGCGGCTGCATTTTGTATTGATGAAAATGTAAATGCAGAAGGTCCTGAGATTCATTGGTCAACATTTATTGATAATGATCCAACTGATGAATTCGGTCTATTTATCATACCGGATGTAAATGATATTGATTATACTGAAAATCCAGAACTAAGCTGGATTAAGGCTGAGATTCCTTGGGGTTATCTATATCCCGATAGTTGGGGGGATTGGGTCAATATGTTTATCGGGATTTTCGACGAAAGTGTAGGTAATCTACCTACTCCAAGTCTTGTTTATAGAGATGGTTGGGATTGTGTGGGAAGTGATAATGGAGCATATGAGCTGTATGATACATGTTTTCAAAAACCCGGGATTCAATAGAATGACTTTTCACAAAGTTAAATATTTCTTTCTATTCTGGGTATTTATTACAAATAATATAGTTTTTCCACAAGAGTTCAACCAATCTAATGAAAAGCTTAACAGACCCAATTTATACTTGCGAGCATCATTAGGTACTGCTTTAGGAGTAGCTTCTGGAACAATAATAGGTGGCTATACTGCAGCAGGCATATTTAGAACATCAAGTACGAACAACCCAGACGCAGGCCTTGGAAATGTAGGAATTGTCTTTTTTGGTATTTACAGTGGTGCAACAATCGGTGCTGCTACTGGCACTACAATTGCTTTAAATCCAAAGAAAAGGCTAAAAGGTTTTATCACTGCTTTATTACCCTATGTTATACTTACACCTATCATATTGCAGGATGTATTAACTCAACCTGAGTGGCAATTATCTAACACTTCAAAAGCACTTGTTGGTATTAGTATTGTGGCTTCAATTTCACTATCTGTCGAAAGTGTACTTAGAAAATAACATCAATTTTTAGTAACAGTATTGAAGGTGTAGTAGTTTAAACTGTACTGTCTGTTTCAGTTAAGTTTTTATACAATTTTCAATGTACCCAACTCATCTGCTATCTTCTCCAAAGTAGAGAGCCGAATATCTTCAGCATGGTTTTCTATACGTGAGATTGAATTGAATATTCTTTACAACTGTGGTTTTCTCAAAGCCACCCCCTCTTGATTTCTCTCCCATTACTAGGGGGAGAAGGACTGGTATTCGTACTCCAGACTTAGCAGAATACACTTTGGTTAAAACTCATAAAGCGATGAAAAAAGAACTCCTCTCCCCCAGGCGGGAGAGGAAAAAAGGAGAGGGGGATCTGTTTTATTCTCAGGTGTCTCTAAAATTAATCTTAATACCCAAGAAACCTTTTTAGTCTGTTTTGCATGTAACGAATCCAAGAAATCTCAAATTGGACACCTGTTGTTTTGTTTTTTGTAAAACTTTATGTCCACACTTATTATAGTTAGTACATGTGCAAATAATTATTATTCAGGTTAAGAAGCCACGCACTACAAACCTGTTGTTTTTCCCTCTTGAACAAGGCAAATTCATGTTAGTCTGTTCCTATTTTGAAATAGATCGAAAACTTCATCTCAACCTTGAGGAGACGTGATGTACTGTCCTGAATGTAAATCTGAGTACAAAGAAGATATCCTTTTCTGCGAAGACTGCAGCGCCAGTCTTGTCTTATCCTTGGAAGATCCTCTACCGCTGGAGGAAGTGGAATGGGTGTCGCTAGACAATATCCGAGGTGACATCTACGCAGAAATGGTAAAAGAAGTATTAGACAACAACGATATTCCGTGCTATATCAAAACCGCATTCATGGTCTCAGCTTTCGGGATAAAAGGAGCCGGAATCCCCGGAACCAAATGTACTATTTTCGTCCCCTCTGATAATTACGATGAAGCTGCAGAGATTCTAAGCGAGATGATGGACTGAATCTATGGCTGAGAAGTTCAATGCAGTCAAAGGGACCAAAGACATCCTCCCGGATGATTCTTCTCGGTGGCAGACGTTAGAGCAGACCACACACGAATTCATGAACCGCTGGGGATATGGCGAGATACGGACGCCGGCTTTCGAGCGAACAGAGCTTTTCACTCGGAGCGTGGGTGAAGAGAGCGACATTGTCTCTAAACAGATGTACACATTTCTTGATCAGAGTGAGACGAGCATCACCCTTAAGCCGGAACTGACGGCGCCGGTCATGAGGGCTTATCTGGAACACAATTTAGATCGCGGCGGCGCACTCACTAAACTCTACTATATAGATGCCCTCTTTCGGCAGGAGCGGCCCCAAAAAGGTCGCCTGCGCCAGTTCCACCAGTTCGGAGCGGAAGCTGTGGGCTCGCCTTATCCGGAGCAGGATGTGGAAATCATAGCTCTCGCCTTCAGTTTGATGGAGGCGATGGGAGTTGCGAATCCTCTGCTACAGTTAAACAGCATCGGCTCCAGAGAATGCCGACAGCGTTTTCGAAATGCTCTGGTAGAATTCCTTGCCCCTCACAGCGGCGATCTATCAGAGACTAGCCGGCAGAGACTTGAAACCAATCCCCTGCGCATCCTCGACACTAAGGATGAAGGTGAGCGAGCCATCTTGAAGGATGCTCCCCGCATACTCGACTTCCTTGATGATACTGACCGGGAACATTACGAAGCCGTGAAAGTTGGGCTGGATACTTTGGGGATTTCATATGAACAGAACGACCTTTTAGTACGCGGCTTGGACTACTACAGCCAGACGACTTTTGAGATTACATCCGATGCGTTGGGAGCGCAAAACGCTCTCTGCGGAGGCGGGCGGTATGACGATCTTTTGGAAGAGCTGGGCGGGAAACCCACTCCGGCGGTGGGATTCGCGGCTGGGATGGAGAGAATTCTTTTGGCGATTCCGGAAGAGTCAGCGGCAGACAGTGTAGAAACTTTAAAGGTGTTTGTCATTACTGCGGGTGAAAAAGCCGGAACAGCAGTTATGAAGACTACCATGAATCTCCGAGCCAACGGTATTCCCGCCGACTTCGATACACTCAACCGAAGCGTGAAAGCTCAGATGCGGGAAGCCAATCGCCAAGATGCAACACACATCGTCGTGATAGGTGAAGAAGAATTGGCTAGCGGAACATGCCAGGTGAAGGATCTCGCTACAGGCAAACAACAGTCCGTTCCCTTTAAAGAATTATTCAAACATCTTACTTCAGTCTGATTATCCGACGATAAATCCTTTATTTGCCTCTTGAATTTCCTTAGAGCCGTCGTATATTTTCCGCGCGTGAAAGAGAGAATATGACAAAACGATCACTCATAATTGTAGAATCACCCTCTAAAGCTCGAACCATTGAGCGGTATTTAGGTAAGGAATATCGTGTGGAAGCGTCCAATGGACACATCAAGGACCTTCCTGCGAAAAAGTTCGGGGTAGATGTAACCGACAACTTCAAAGCAGAATATGTAGTTATGCCCGGGAAGGCTAAGATTATCAAAAAGCTGAAAGAGCGTGCGGAAAAAGTTGAAAATATCTATCTGGCCACCGACCCCGATCGAGAGGGTGAGGCCATCGCCTGGCACATTGCCACAGAAGTGAACGGTTCCAGCAAGAATACCCGTCGAGTTCTCTTTAACGAGATTACTCCGGAAGGTCTCAAAGAAGGGATGGCAAATCCGCACGATGTAAACATGAATCTGGTAAACGCCCAGATCACTCGCCGGATCATCGACCGCATCGTAGGTTACACAGTATCGCCGTTCCTCGGTTCCGTGCTTTATCGCGGCTTAAGCGCAGGACGAGTTCAGTCCGTGGCACTTCGGATTGTATGCGAACGGCATGAAGAGATTATTAACTTCAAACCTCAGGAATACTGGACACTGGACGTAGAACTAATTACAGAGAAACAGGAAACGTTCACTGCTCGACTGCATCATGTAGCCGGAAAGAAACCTGAGATATCATCTGAAGCTGACATGCAGAAGATTGTTGATGCGGTCCGTAATCAAGATTTCGTGGTTAGCGAGGTGAAGAAAAAGGACGTCCGAAAATC
>DKQU01000050.1:5062-21786 GCA_002471865.1 Fidelibacterota bacterium UBA7300
GGAATACTGGACACTGGACGTAGAGCTCATTACAGAGAAACAGGAAGCGTTCACTGCTCGACTTCATCATATTGCCGGGAAGAAACCTGAGATATCTTCTGAAGCTGACATGCAAAAGATTGTTGATGCTGTTCATAATCAAGATTTCGTGGTTAGCGANNGAAGAAAAAGGACGTCCGAAAATCGCCGCCTCCACCCTTCACCACCAGCACTCTTCAGCAGGATGCCGCCAGCCGACTCCGATTGACACCACGCAGATCCATGAGCATCGCTCAACGGCTGTATGAGGGTGTGGACATCGGTGGTGGAGAACCCACCGGTCTCATCACTTACATGCGGACAGATTCTACACGAGTGTCAGCCTCGGCTGTAAAAAGTGCTCGCAATTTTCTTTCATCTGAGTACGGCAACGAGTTTATTCCGAGTAAACCCAACATTTTCAGACAGAAGAAGAAGCAGGTTCAGGATGCTCATGAAGCTATCCGACCGACAGATCCTACGCTCATACCTGATTCCCTTAAAGGGAAAATTGATGATGCTGAACTAAAACTTTACCGACTCATTTGGCAAAGATTCATGGCTAGCCAAATGACACCTTCCATCCTGGCGCAAACAACCATTGATATAAATGCCGGAGAAGAACACCTTTTCAGGATAGCAGGCTCAATCGAGAAGTTTGCCGGGTTCCGAAAAATCTATCCCCCCATCCGGGAGAGAGAGGAAGTGGTAATCCCGAAGGAGATCGCCAATGGTGACAAAGTAACAGCTAAAGATTTTCTTCCGGAACAGCACTTTACAGAACCGCCGGCTTACTATTCTCAAAGCTCACTCATCAAGGAGCTTGATGCTCAAGGAATAGGCAGGCCCAGTACTTTCAGTGACATCATTGCAAAACTCTACGACAGAAAGTACGTTGAAACAGGCAATAGAAAACTTGTACCCACAGAAACTGGTTTGCTCGTGAATAAAATATTGGTGGAAAATCTTCCGAACATTTTTGACGTAAAATTTACTGCCAAGATGGAAGAGGAGCTGGATGAAATCGAAACCGGTGCGGAGAATTACCTAACTGTATTGAACGATTTCTACAAGCCGTTCCGAACCTCCATGGACAGTGCGGATGAAAAAAAGAGCGACATTAAGGCTCAGTTCCTGGAAGAGACTGACGAAAAATGCGAAAAGTGCGACAGCCCCATGGTTATCCGGTTTAACCGGAGTGGAGAGAAATTCATGGGTTGTTCGGGATTCCCAAAATGTAAAAACGCCAAACCGCTGCCCGGATCAAAGGAAGAGACCGATGAACCCACCGGAAAAAGTTGCCCGGATTGTAACAATCCGCTGGTGATTAAACGTGGACGCTATGGTCGCTATGTGGGATGCAGTAACTATCCAGACTGTCGCCATACCGAATCGCTGGGCACTGACATCGCTTGTCCTAAAACAGGATGTGAAGGCGAAATCGTAGAAAAAACAAGCCGGAAAGGAAAACTATTTTTTGGCTGCGGCCGATACCCTGATTGTGACTACGCTACGTGGAATAGACCGGTGTTGTACAGTTGTGAATGCGGACACCATTTCGTGGAACAACGGTCAAATAAAACGAGGGGGCGTTACTACTCATGTCCTGAATGCAAAAACAGTTACGACTCCATTGAAGAAGGTGAAGAAACGTGAAAACAACTAGAGTAATAGCGATCTTCTTTTTACTTACGTTCATTTCACTGAACGGTGCGGATGAAGCACTTATTGAAGATCTTGAACAAAACTTAATGGCACCCTGCTGTTGGAGTGGAACTGTTGCTGATCACGGTCACAGCGAAATGGAATCTTCCATACGGGAAATGGTATCTCAAGGTTTAACCAGACAGCAGGTGTTAGACAAATTTGTAGCGACATACGGTGAAAAGATCTTGGCCATACCCAAGGCGGAGGGATTCAATCTGACGGCGTGGATCATGCCGGCGGTTGTATTTGTGCTGGGTGTTCTCATCATGATATTATACTTTACGAACCGTCCTGCAAAAGTGGTTCCAACACAACTGAAACAGAATATCCGGCATAGCGATCAGATTGAACAAGAGTTAATGGAGATGGATTAATGGCTCGCGGCGGAGATAATACTATGGATAAGCTAGTATCGCTTTGCAAACGGCGCGGATTTGTTTTCAGAAACTCGGACATCTACGGCGGTTTGGAAGCTACCTACGACTACGGTCCGCTGGGCGTGGAGCTGAAAAACAATGTAAAGCAGCAGTGGTGGCGGGATGTGGTCACCTCCCGGGCTGATGTAGTGGGGATGGATGCCGCTATATTCATGAATTCCAAAGTGTGGGAGGCTTCCGGGCACGTTCAGGAGTTTCACGATCCACTAGTGGATTGCAAGAACTGTAAAGCCCGCTACCGGGAAGATCACATGGATATGGATAAGCCGTGCCCAGCGTGTGGTATCAAAGATTGGACAGAGCCAAGGCAGTTCAATCTGATGCTCAAAACACATTACGGACCCTCGGAAGATTCAGCATCCATTATCTATCTACGACCTGAGACGGCTCAGGGAATTTTCGTCAACTTTCTTAATGCTCAGGGAACTGCCAGGATGAAACTCCCCTTCGGTATCGCTCAAATCGGCAAGGCGTTCCGAAACGAGATCACCACCGGCAACTTCCTCTTCCGCTCCCGTGAGTTCGAGCAGATGGAGCTGGAGTTTTTCGTCAAGCCGGATGAGTCCGCTGAGTGGCTGGACAGATGGGTTCAATCCCGCTTCGACTGGTACAAAAGTCTCGGCGTTACGGAAAGCAAGCTCCGCCTCCGTCAGCATGAAGGCGATGAACTGGCTCACTACGCTGCTGACTGTTACGATGTGGAATACGAGTTTCCTTTCGGCTGGTCGGAGCTTGAAGGTATCGCCGATCGCGGAACTTATGATCTTGACCAGCACGCGGAACATTCCGGAAAGAAGCTCACCTGGTTTGATCCTCAAAACAACGAACACATTACGCCTGCCGTGGTGGAGTCATCCGCCGGAGTAGACCGCACTGTACTGACGATCTTAGCCGACGCCTACCACGAAGAGGAAGTAAAAGGTGAACAACGGACTGTTTTGCGACTGCATCCAAAACTGGCACCCACTACCGCGGCCATCTACCCGCTCGTAAATCGTGACGGACTGCCGGAAATAGCTGCCAACATATTCGATGATCTGAAAGGTGATTTTGCAGCCTTCTACGACGCCGGAGGCTCTATCGGCCGCCGTTATCGCCGGCAGGATGAAGCCGGGACACCGTTCGGAATTACCGTAGACTCAGACACACTGGAAGATGAGACTGTCACCATCCGTGAGCGGGACAGCATGAAGCAGGAGCGGGTGCCCATGAGTCAACTCCACGACTATATTTCCGACAAAATTCGCTAAGCTATATAATTAACTCCGGAAAAGAGTTTTGTTAGGCGGAATTCCTTCGTCGGATTCTCAACTTTGATAATAAGCTTTTACCCAGGAAGGTGCTACTCCCCAATAATTTTCACCAGTACCCGCTTCCGCCTGCGGCCGTCAAACTCACCGTAGAATATCTGCTCCCATGTGCCAAAATGGAGTTGCCCATCGGTAACAGCAACAACTACTTCCCTCCCCATGATTTGCCGCTTGTGGTGCGCATCGCCGTTGTCCTCACCGGTCCGGTTGTGATCATAGTGAGATATGGGTTCATGAGGTGCCAGCTCTTCCAGCCACCGCTTGTAGTCACGATGCAGTCCAGATTCATCATCGTTGATGAAGACTGAAGCTGTAATGTGCATAGCGTTTACAAGACAGAGCCCATTTCGTATGCCGCTTTCCCTGACGATTTCCTCTACCTGTTGCGTTATATTGACAAAGTCCATGCGGATCGGTACTTCCATCCACAGCTCTTCGTGATACGATTTCATAATATCTCCAGAATTGGTTGCATACCTGTGTGAAGTGAGCTACAATTTAGCTATAACTAGACAGTATTCGACAGAAGAATGACTCAAATTCCCACACTTGTTAACGTTAAGGAAGCCGCAGCCACCATCGCGCCATACGTTAAACGGACGCCCGTCCGTACTCTCTACTTAGATAATGGGATACAGCTGTGGCTGAAATGCGAGAACCTCCAGCGGACAGGCGCCTTCAAGTTCCGCGGGGCTTGTAACGCTGTCTTTGCTCTTACAGATGAAGAAGCTACTCAGGGTGTAGCAACCCATTCTTCCGGGAACCACGCCGCCGCTCTGGCGTGTGCGGCCGAACTCCGTGGTATCCTTGCTCACGTAGTAATGCCAAAAACAACCACAGAAATGAAGAAGAACAATGTTCAGCGGTACTCCCCTTCTATCACCTTTTGTGAGCCCACACTAACCGCCCGGGAAGAGACATTGCAAAAGGTGCTGATTGACACCGGCGCAGTAGAAATACATCCGTACAACAATCCGCGCATTATAGCCGGTCAGGGTACTGCGGCTCTTGAGTTTCTCGATGAGATCCCTGATCTGGACATTTTACTCACTCCCGTGGGTGGTGGTGGACTCCTTAGCGGAACTGCCATTGCTACTAAGGAAACTAACTCTACCATTAAGGTCATTGGCACAGAGCCGACAGGAGCTGACGATGCTTATCGCTCCTTTCGAAAGGGAAAGATCATCCCATCAGTGAATCCCAAGACTATCTGCGACGGACTGCTCACCTCGCTGGGCGAATTCACCTTTGCCGCCATTCAGCACCATGTGGACGATATTGTCACCGTTAGCGAAGAAGCTATCAAGAGTGCCATGAAGACAGTGCGTGAGAAAACCGGGATGTCAATCGAACCGTCGGCAGCAGTACCCATTGCGGCAATTCTGGAAGGCAAAGTCGATTCGTTAGGAAAGAAAGTGGGAATTATTGTAAGCGGGGGGAATGCGGATTAGGAGTGAAGATTTACATTTCTACTGTAGCAGGCCTATCACAAGCTCTATCCAAATAGAACTCCCTACCAGTAGTGCCTGCTCGTCAAAATCGAAGTGTGAGCAGTGGTGCGGAACGGTGAGAGGTTCCCGGTCTTGGGGCGCCGACCCAACAAAGAAGAAGCAACCCGGGATTTCCTTCAGATAGTAGCTGAAATCTTCTCCGCCCATGGAGAGATACGGAAATTGTACTCCGTCTCCAACCACCTGTCCAGCGGCTCTTTTCACCTTTTCTGTTTGTTCAGCATGATTCACCGTAAGCGGATACCCTTCCCTATAGTCCAACTCAATCTCTGCTCCAAACGTCGCTGCAACTCCTGCCGTAATTTCTTTCAGCCGATTGATAATAGTCTGGCGATTCTCTTCCTTATAAGCTCTTACTGTGCCATCAAGGATGACTTCATCAGCAATCACATTGAAATTGTGTCCACCAGTGATCTTCCCCACCGTCACCACGGCTGACTCCAGCGGATTGATGTTCCGGCTGACGATGGTCTGGAGGACAGTCACCAAATGTGAGGCGATAACAATAGCATCCACTGTTGTATGCGGCACCGCTCCGTGGCCGCCTTTTCCTCTAACAGTAATGGTAAAGACATCTGCCGCTGCTAAAATAGGACCCTCCTTCGCTCCCACAGTACCGTACGGTTGATAGTTCCAGAGATGAAGCCCATAGATTTCATCCACTTTGGGGTTCTCCAATACCCCTTCTTCAATCATGAAGCGTGCCCCTCCGCCACCTTCTTCTGCCGGCTGAAAGATAAACTTCACCGAGCCGCGCAACCGGTCACGCATTCCTGACAAAACCTTAGCCGCTCCCAAAAGCATAGCCATGTGTCCGTCGTGGCCGCAAGCATGCATGACGCCATCGTTCTGCGATTTGAACGGCGAGTCGCCCGTTTCCTGGATTGGGAGACCGTCCATATCTGCCCGAAGTGCGATGCATGGCCCATCACCAGCTCCGTGGAACAGACCAACTACGCCCGTTTTTCCCACACCCGTGGTAACTTCCATGCCCATGGCAGTCAGTCGCTCAGCAATCATCTTGGCAGTCTCGTGCTCTACAAAGGCTAACTCTGGTCGTTGATGGATATGCCGGCGAGTGGCAATAATATCCTCTTCTATGGCAGCAACTTCCGGATGAATCTTGGGTTCACTCATCTCTTTGCTCCCATCTTTCATCTGCCAATCCCTAAAATTATACCCCGTACCAGCCGGGAGAAATCGCCGCTGATACGGTCAGCCGTCTCCATAACTTCATCATGTGTCAGCGGCTGCTTGATAATACCCGCTGCGAAATTTGTTAGACATGAGATGGTAAGCACACTCATCCCCAATTCGCCGGCCAATTGAATCTCCGGGACTGTGGACATCCCCACGGCATCACCACCAAGTTCCTGGATCATTTTCACTTCCGCCGGTGTCTCATATGACGGTCCCAAAGCCCAAGCATAGACCCCTCTCTCGAGTATCACCTCTTCAGATTTAGCCACTTCCATCGCCAGCTTTAAGAGTTCCTGTGAGTGATAGTCACTCCCCCGCTCCACTTTTGGCATGTCAGCACTTTCCCGGAAGGTACAGTCTAGATGACCTTCAGATGCCATAAGGGTACCGGGAGGAAAATCACGATTGGCTGAGCCGGCGGCATTGGTGATGATCAGATTTTCAATTCCGAGGCCGTCGAATAGTCGGACTGGAAGCGTAATCGTATCTACATCGTAACCTTCGTACAGATGGAAACGTCCGCTGGCTAGGAGCACCGGTTCATGCTCAACCTTCCCGGCCACAAGTTCACCGGCGTGACCTTCCACTCCGATTTGAGGATATCCGGGAATTTCACTGTAGGGAATCCGCACTGCATCCTTTATAGATTCGGCAAATTGTCCCAGCCCCGAACCAAGTACCACAGCCGTCCGGGGAACAATAGACATTTTCCGGCGGACAGCCTCAACCATTTGGGAAATATCCGGCGTTATGGTCTTTACCATCATCATAACTTCGTCAAATTACTTTTTCCCTGCAGGCAATTCAAGACAATTCGGTTGATTTGTCCTAGAGCAAATGGTAAGTTTCCCGCCGTTCAAGGAACTTTTCTTTCATCATCGTTTTGAATGAGGACATTATGACTAAGACGCAAGATCTGAAACTTGTTAAGGAACTCCACAACTCCCGTGATAGAATTTACACAGAGTTGTCCAAGGTTATCATTGGACAACAAGACATTATCGAACATCTTCTGATTACACTCCTCTGCCGGGGTCACGCTCTGGTTATCGGTGTTCCGGGACTAGCTAAGACACTTCTCATTAAATCTGTAGCACAGATCCTCGATCTCGATTTCAGCCGAATCCAGTTCACTCCGGATCTCATGCCGAGTGACATTACGGGGACAGAGATCATCGAAGAAGATCACACCACCGGAAAGCGACTGTTTAAGTTCGTAAAGGGGCCTGTTTTCGGCAATATCATCCTCGCTGATGAGATCAACCGGACGCCGCCCAAAACTCAGGCTGCTCTCCTGGAAGCGATGCAGGAACAAAAGGTGACTGCTGCCGGTACTTCCTACGAATTGGAGGCGCCCTTCCTGGTCCTCGCCACGCAAAACCCTATCGAACAGGAAGGTACTTACCCCCTGCCTGAAGCTCAGCTAGATCGCTTCATGTTTTCCGTAAACATCACCTATCCCTCAACTGAGGAAGAGAACGAGATTGTTAAATCCACCACCAGCGCCAAGGAAGAGACCCCCCAAGTGATTATTTCAAGAGACCAAATTCTCTCCTACCAGGATCTCGTCCGGCGAGTACCCGTAGCAGATAATGTGGTAGAATTCGCCGTGAATCTCGTTTCACAGACGCGTCCCACCGATGGCTGTCCTGATTTTATCAACGATTGGGTAGAATGGGGCGCCGGGCCCAGGGCTTCTCAGTACCTTATCTTGGGAGCTAAAGCCAAAGCGGTATTGGAAAACCGGCCTACACCAGATATTTCAGATGTCACCAGCATGGTCTTACCGGTCCTGAGGCATCGCGTCATTACCAACTTCAACGCCGAAGCGGACGGTATCTCTACGGATGATATTTTGGAGCGACTCGTGGAAAACAGTTCTCAATAACATTGACTTCCGCTGTAGATAAAAAACGATTCCTCCGTCCTGAGGTGGTTGCCAAGCTTGACAACATGTCGCTTAGGGCACGACTGGTAGTAGAGGGATATCTTGTTGGTCTTCACAAGAGCCCTTACCATGGATTTAGTGTAGAATTTGCCGAGCACCGGGCGTATGGACCCGGCGATGAAATCCGCCATGTAGATTGGAAGATCTACGGCAAGACTGACCGCTTTTACATCAAACAGTATGAGGAAGAAACTAATCTCAGATCTTATCTAATTGTTGATTCCAGTAAATCTATGGACTTCGCCAGTGGAGACGTCACCAAACTGGAATATGCCGGTTACTTTTCAGCCGCGCTAACTTACCTCATGCTCCAACAGCGGGATGCTGTTTCACTTACATTATTTGATAAGGAGATTCGAAGCTATGTTCCGCCTTTGTCAACACCGGGACATCTAAACACTATTTTGAGTCAGCTGGAGCAGATCTCTTCGGGACCGGAAACAGCCATCGCTCCCACTCTTCATCAATTGGCGGAAAAGATAAGAAAACGGGGACTTATCATTTTGATCTCGGATCTATTGGATGATCCGCAGGAAGTTTTAACCGGCCTGAAACATTTCCGTCATAAGAAACACGAGGTTATCGTATTTCATCTCATAGATCCTCAAGAAAAACTTTTTGATTTCTCTGTTCGGACCCGCTTTCGGGATCTGGAAAGCGGCCGTGTCATTACAACAGAACCGTGGCAGATTCAGTCAGCCTACCAGCAAGTGATGGCAGATTTCCAGAAACTGTATAAAACTGAGTGCCGCAAAAGAAATATAGACTACGTGCCGGTGGTTACAAATCAGACTCTTGATCTGGCTCTTACCGGTTATTTAAAAAAGAGAAAAAAAGTTTCTTAGGGTAAATTACTCTAAAGCTTTAGCCTGTTCCAACAGTTCCTGACCTTCCTCAACTCTACCTTGTTGAAAGATCACTACTGCCAGGTTTCTCATTGCAGAAGTGTGCTCTGGTACAATCTCAATCACTCGCCTGTAGTAGTACTCGGCATCCTCCCACCGCTCATTGCCACGGAATGCCTCGGCAATCAGCAAAATAGCTTCCCAATCGTCAGGATTTGCATCGATGACAAACTGAAATTCTTCTTCGGCAAAATCAAAATCTTCGAGGCGAAGATAGAGAAGCCCAAGGTTGTAATGAAGATCGCTGTTATTCGGTTCCTGATAAAGAGCTCGATTATAAGCATCTACAGCATTCTCATAATTTTCCAGGAAAAAGTAGTTATTCGCTAACGTCTTCACTATTTCTACATTATGAGGAGCCAATTTGAGTGCTTGCTCAAGGTATTCATTTGCTCCTTCGTAGTCATCTTCACGCTGGCGAAGTTGACCGGCTGTCAGCAGTAAATCGGCATCTTCAGGATTAATCTTTAGAGCTTCGGTCAAAGTGGCATCTATACCCTCTTGATCTTCTTTCTGTACATAACAGAAAAGAAGATTTTTGTACGTTTTTCCTTCAGTTGGAAAGATTTGAATAGCTGTGGAGAAAAGATCTATTGCCTTATCCAGATTACTGTTTTTCAACTCTAAATCACCTGAAAGAGCATCGTTATAGGCATTTGCTCCTTTATTGTAAAATCCTGCCCAGTACTTACC
Source organism: Fidelibacterota bacterium UBA7300 (assembly GCA_002471865.1). Classification (GTDB taxonomy): domain Bacteria; phylum Fidelibacterota; class Marinisomatia; order Marinisomatales; family UBA2128; genus UBA2128. The sequence continues at coordinate 14,792 of DKQU01000050.1, forward strand.
GCGGATAAGTTCTACCCCTTCTTTGACCGTTAGATTCTCAGCCCCAACAGGAATCATGATATCTTCTCCGAGGGAAATAGCTTTATCGAGCATTTCATTCATTTTCTCCCACTCACCTCGATTGGCATAGATATCCGATCCCATTCTAAAATAGACTTCAGGATTTTCAGAATCGGCCCCTTTCATGGCGAGAAGCAGCTGCTCCTTCTCTTTATCATATTCTTTGTCACGAGCATATATTCTGGCAGATGTAAGTTCGGCACTGGTACAGCTCCAATAAAATGTTGTGATCAGAACACTGCATATTAAGATTATCCAACTTCTTCTTTGCATTATTAACCTCCTGAAAATTCAGTTTATTCAGTTTATATAGGTTTTAAGTTTAACAAGTTCTCGACGGTGATTCAAGCCAATTATGACAGATTGCGTATACATGAAATCCTTTGTGCCAGTTCATCTTTATCCGAATTATATAGGCCAGAAGGTCCAAATCCTTCTACAGAGAACGACGCTATTGCTGAGCCCGTTATCAATGAATCTATCAACGACTCTCCTGCTGCCAGAGCTCCAACCAAACCGCCGGCAAAAGAATCCCCGGCACCGGTGGGATCCACTATATCTTCTATCTTGTAAGCGGCAACCGGAACGGTACGCTCCTCTTCCACCAGCAGAGCACCGCTACTGCCGAGCTTCACTATCACACTCTTTGGCCCCTGTCGGCAAAGCTCCCGGCCTGCCCCTTCAGAATCGGTCAACCCTGTGAGCATCTCAGCTTCGTTGTCGTTGAGCAGGAGAATATCCGTTTTGGCAATTACTTCCTTGAGATCATCCAAGGCGGTATCGATCCACAGATTCATGGTATCGGTTATAACGAGACGTGGTGACTCTATTTGGCTCAGCACATCCAGCTGGAGGGACGGCTGAATATTGGCGAGGAAAACCAGTGGACAGCTTCGATTCCCCTGAGATATCGTCGGTTTGAAATCACCGAAGACCCCGAGCTCAGTGAAGAGTGTTGTTCTGTTCTCCCAATTTTCGTGATAGCGTCCACCCCAGCGAAAGGTTTTACCTTCTACCACTTGAAGATCATCTAAGTTAGCAGCATGAGTTTTGAAGAGATCGTGTCCTTCCTGAGGAAAATCTGACCCAACCACACCAACTATGTGTACGGGAGCAAATTGTGAAGCTGCAAGAACAAAATAGGTCGCAGATCCACCCAGTACCTCTCCCTCAGTACCGTCGGGCATCTCGAGCCAATCAATGGCGATGGAACCTACCGTCAGTATGGAATCAGAATTCATAATATGACGACAGGAATTTGAATCTCTCCAATACGTAATGCAAGGAATTGTTGCCATTTTTTACCGACGGCAGTACAGAAAAAAAGAACTTATACATTTTTGTTAAATGCACTGTATATTCTGTGAACAACGATTATGGGTATAATGGACGTCCTCAAATGAGTGTAAAACGATTTGCCATCCTCACTGATATCCACAGTAATCTAGCTGCTTTAGAGGGAGCTATGGATGTCATCAACAATCGGGAGATTGATCAACTGATCTGCCTTGGTGACTGCTTCGCCTTGGGACCTTCTCCTGCAGAGACACTGAACGTTCTTCAATCTCTGGAAAACTGTATTTTTATCCGCGGGAACCACGACAGATATCTTTTAGAAAAAATCTGGGAGCATGAAGCTCCATCTTTGGAGGGAATGAGTCCTGACGATCCCATCTGCCAAGGTATCGTGCAAAACGAACGGTGGACTTATGAACAGCTGGGTAGTGACGGTATGGATTTCATCCGCAAGATGCATATTGCTCACAGGGAAAAAATCGGTACCTTCCTGATCGAGTTTACACACGCCTGGTACGAACGAGACGATCAGCCGCCTTCTCTGGATGAAGCCATCACATGGCGGAATCATGTAAAGCTCAGATACCCAGAGGTGAAGATGTTCCTTTTCATACATGGTCATACCCATTTGCCCAGAATCGAACAAAACGGCAATATCAAGCTGCTTTGCCAAGGAGCCACAGGTCTCCCATTCGATAAGATCCCAAAAGGGTCAGTAGCATTCCTAACTGTAGATGAAGATTTTGAGTGGGAAATTGAGCGGTTTGAATATGATAATTCCATTACCATCAATAGACTCAACGAGCGGAAACCTCCCTTCTACCGCAATCTCCAAAACACATTAAAACACGCTGAGATCCGCAACGAATTTTAAAATTTTCTAAATTCTTCTGTAACTTTCTCTCATGATTTACTTTGATTACAGCGCAACTACCCCTGTAGATCGCCGTGTATCGGAACTGATGACAGAGATAAATGAGGAGGTTTTTGGTAATCCGTCCAGTGTTCATCTCTTTGGTCAAAAAGCTCGTGGGTATGTTGAGCGAGCTCGCCAGCAGTTATGTACTGCTGTGGGTTGTGACCCAACAGAAATAATTTTTAATGGGAGCGGGTCTGAAGCAAACAATATCATCCTGCACACTCTTCTCTACGGAGAAAAGAGGCATGTGGTTCTATCAGCCATTGAGCATCCATCAATTTATAACGCCGTCAAAGAACTGGAACCGCTGGGTATCTCACACACAATTGTGGATGTGGATGATACCGGTAGAGTGGATCCCGATGAAGTGTCTGCTGCCATCCGTGACGATACCGGTCTTGTCTCAATCATGATGGTTAATAACGAACTGGGCACTGTTGAACCTATGGCACAGATTGCTAACATATGCAAGGAGCAAAAAATTGCATTTCACTCCGACGGTGTACAGGCGCTGGGGAAAATTCCCGTAGATGTGAAGAATCTGGGCGTTACTTCCATGAGCTTTGCCGCTCACAAACTGTACGGACCAAAAGGTGTGGGAGTGCTTTACCTTGCCGGAGGTGAAGAACTCCATCCGCTCATTGCCGGCGGGAGCCAGGAAAACGGTCGACGAGCTGGGACAGAAAATGTAGCAGGCATCTCCGGTTTTGGTTTGGCGGCGGAATTGGCAGCAGTTGAAGTTCACGATGAAATGGAGCGGCTCTCACACTTGCGTAATATATTTGTATCCAATTTGAAGGAGAACCGACCGGAGGTAATGATAAACGGCCACTCCTCAGAAACAGTGCCCGGTGTTGTGAGTCTGTCCATCCCCGGAGTCTCTGCTGAAAAATTAGTCATGAAACTCGACATGGACGGTTTTGCTTTATCTGCCGGGGCTGCCTGCGCTTCCGGATCACCGAAACCTTCACGTGTACTGAAAGCGATTGGGCTCTCTGATGAGTTAAATCGCCAGACCATCCGTATCTCATTCGGACGATTCACTACCGCTGAGGAAGTCGATTCTTTACTGAATGCACTTTTAAAGCATATCCCTATAGCCGAAGCAGAGACAGCAACATGAGCAAGAGAGAGAAAGTTCTCGTCGCCATGTCCGGAGGTGTAGACAGTTCCGTCGCTCTTCATCTGCTAGTGGAACACGGTTACGATGCGGTGGGTGTCACCATGAAACTGTGGAATAGTCGAGATGAAAACGGTAACCTCGTCAACGACTCTTACTGCTGTTCATTGGAAGCAGTGAACAACGCCAAACTCGTCTGTGAAGCAGCTGACGTTCCCCACTATACATTGGACTTTCGGGGAGATTTTCGGGAAAAAGTAGTGAACAACTTCACCACAGAATACCTCCGTGGACGGACTCCTAACCCATGTATTCGTTGCAATTCCGATGTGCGGTGGAATGCCCTTCTGGAGTACGCTGATGATCTTGGTATTGAATGGATCGCCACCGGTCACTACGCCCGTATTGATATATCTCAACCTGACCGTCCTACCATCCAAAAGGGTTTAGACTCTCATAAGGATCAATCATACGTTCTTTGGCGTGTGAAGCGGGAGGAGTTGTCCCGCACCCTTTTCCCTCTTGGAAATCTGACCAAGCCTAAAGTACGGAAGATCGCTCGAGAAGCGAACCTCACCACTGCTGACGTTGCCGAGAGCCAGGAAATCTGCTTTGTGCCAAATGATAATTATCGAACATTCATAGAGAGTGAATCAGCTGCTGAAAATGGACTCAATGGGAGCGGGAAATTCGTCACTCCGGAAGGGAAAACTGTGGCAGAGCACCGAGGAATTTCCCATTACACAGTTGGTCAGCGTCGAGGGTTGGGCATATCAGGCGCTGAGCCTGTTTATGTGCAAGTTATCGAGCCGGACAGTGGAGACATTACGGTGGCACCTCGCCAATCCATGTTTTTCTCCGGCTGCAGCTTAAAGGATCTCAATTGGCATATCGATGAAACTGATCTGGATATTGTAAATGAGTTAACAGTCCTGATCCGCTACAATCATGAGGGTGTCTCATGCAAGATCGAGCGGAATAGAGACGGAACTGCTGAAGTGAGGTTTGATGAAGCTCAGTTTGCGGTGGCGCCGGGTCAATCAGCTGTGTTCTATGATGGAGATCGTCTTCTAGGTGGCGGAATCATAACAGAGGGGTTTCTAAATGAAGAAACTACTATTGGTCAAGGAGAAATAAATGAGTGAACTGAGTGAAACAGGATAAACAGCTTGGAACCGGGCACGCTGTCCTTCAGGCAAAAGATACGTTTTCCAGTTTCCGGGGAGATGTGATGATACTTTCAGGAAATATCCCGCTTTTAAGTGAAATGTCTCTTGATAAAATTCTCCGCAGACATTATGTTTTATGTGCGACAGGAACCGTGCTGTCAACGATTATTGATAATCCCACAGGTTACGGACGGATCATTGAGAAAGATAGAACCGTGGCAGTGGAACGGGTCTGAATAGTCCTGAACAGTTAGAGGAACCCAATATTGTTTTCGAAAAAACGAACAAAATTAACCGTTAGCATCTTTCTCCTTTTATTTACCCTCACCTCCATTTCATTCGGTCAGTATAAATCTCAAATTGTAAACGGCACTCCTGTAAAACCGATCCCTTCTGATTCGGAAGAGAGTGAACTGTCTCTTCTCAACCCAGAACGCTTTTCTATGAATCACAGCTTTGGCTACAGCATGTCTTCCATGGGCGGGATGTCCTTTGGTTACGGAGTCTATTCCAACCAGATGCACTACCTGCTGACGGACAAGTTGTCTCTTTCAGCTAATCTCGCATTTGTACAACCCACATTTTCCTCCTTACCGGGAGGCGTAAACAGCTTCAATGGTCAAACTTTCTATCAAGCAAAACTACAGTACCAACCCTCGGAAAACAGTCGGTTTGAATTGATCTTCGATAACTATCCGACGACTAGATATCGGTACTCCAACTCTTACTACCCCTACCTCAACGCGGGAAGATGGCTCCGGGATTAATTAATCTCACATATAGGTACAGTGATTCCGGAGCCGGACTCTTATCCGGATCTCAAAACCTATGAAACGGCGGAGAAGGACCGTCAAACGAAAACCGTCCAGCATCATCGGGCGGATGTTTCAGTCCCCTGCTCTAAATGCGACCATCATCTTTCTAGCGTTTATCGTTTTTGCTTTTTTAGCATCGTTCATTCAGAACAGTTGGATGAACAAAGAAAAAAACACCATGCCTGAACCAACTCTATCCAAGCCGGCAGAAATATACGAAAATTACAATAACTCAACCTTTACCTTGATAAAAGTGGAAGTGCTGAACGGATGTGGTGAGAAAGGGTTGGGAGGACAGTTTACTGATTTTTTGAGAAATCACCACGTGGACGTAATATCTACTGAGAATGCTGATCATTTCGATTTTAGCGCTACACAGATAATTCAACGGAGTGAATTCCTGGACCGGGGATATCAGGTGGCGAGCCTGCTGGGAATTGACGAAGATGACATTATTGACGATTTCGATCTGAATATGGATTTGGATATTACGGTTGTGATCGGAAGCGATTTTAAATCTATTAAACCGTTTGATACATACTTGGAGTCCCGGCGCCTGAATTGACCTCCGGCGAGTTCACACCTCCATTTGACTCTTCGGATCATCTGGCTCATGCCATTGCTGAGCTGGCTATCGAAAAGAAAGCTTCCGGCGTTTCCATTCTGGACGTTAGGAAACAGACCTCCATCACCGATTTCTTCATCATCTGCTCCGGCAACTCTGACGTCCATGTCAAAGCCATTTGCGACTCGATTCAAAAAGAGCTGAAACCGCCGACCAAACCGTGGCATACTGAAGGAGTTGATAATCGACGGTGGGTACTCCTTGACTATGTGGATGTGGTGGTACATATCTTCCTGGAAGAAGTGAGAGATTACTACCAGCTGGAGAGGCTTTGGGCAGATGCAGAGACAGAAATGGTAAAGGCAGAGGCGAAGACAGAGGAGTAAGAAAATTAATTAATTGACAATTCTTTGTTGACAACCATTGATCATCTGTAACTAAAATATAATCTAGAATAAGGGTGTCTAAGTCTGCTTCTGAGTCGTTAAATTCTTCCATGTCTTCACTTGATCTAATAGACTATTTGCACTCCCTCACATCACAGGCTTTGAAAAAGCTGGAGTTTCCCAGTGACACATTTCGTATAGAGCGGTGTAAATCACCAGAACTGGGAGACTATTCCACAAATGCCGCTTTGGCGACATCCAAATCCGCCGGGAAACCACCTATGGAATTAGCGGAAGAGATCAAATCTGCCATGATGCCGGATGAGATGATTTGTGCTGATATTGTTGTCTCACCGCCGGGATTTGTCAATTTCTCCATTGCCCCCGCATATCTGCAGAACCAGATTCCAGGTATTCTTTCCGCGGGGGATGACTACGGCCGATCGGACAGAGGTACAGGTCAAACTGCATTGGTGGAGTTTGTCAGCGCGAATCCGACAGGACCTCTTACAGTGGGACACGGACGGCAAGCCGTACTTGGAGACACAGTCTCATCTATACTTGAGTGGCATGGATACGACGTTACGCGAGAATACTATTTCAACGACGCCGGGAGGCAGATGCGGCTGTTAGGCGAATCGGTTTTCGCCCGCTACTTAGAGATT
>DKQU01000050.1:22166-23069 GCA_002471865.1 Fidelibacterota bacterium UBA7300
ATAGCTCAAGATATTTTTTCCATGCACGGCGACAGTTTGAAAAAGAGTAGCGAAGATCCCATCTTCAAGGAGTTAGCGGAAGAGACCATTTTTGCTCACATTCGTGAAACCCTCAGAAGCACGGGGATAGAGATGAAGAGCTACGTCAACGAAAAGAGCTTTTATGATGACGGCTCAACTGAATCCGTGGTAACAGCCCTCCGTGCGCAGGGACTCGCATACGATGCAGACGGTGCCGTCTGGTTTAAGACCAGTGAGTTGGGGAAGGATCAGGATACCGTACTCATCAAGTCCAGTGGTGAACCGACTTACCGCCTACCGGACATGGCTTACCACTGCCGGAAAGTCGAGCGGGGATACGATCTCATTGTGGATATTTTCGGAGCTGATCATCAGGACACATATCCCGACGTTCTTGCAGGAGTGGAAAAACTGGGGAACAAAATTGATCACATTCGTGTACTGATTCATCAGTTTGTCACATTAAAGTCAGCTGGTGAAAAGGTGAAGATGTCAACCCGGAAAGCAGAATACGTAACTCTACAAGAATTGTTAGATTCGGTGGGAGCCGATGTGGTGAGATACTTTTTTATCATGCGCGGGATGCAGAGTCATTTGAACTTTGATCTGGAACTGGCGATGAAGGAGTCGGATGAAAATCCTGTCTATTACCTTCAATACGGTCATGCCCGCATCTGCAACATCATCAAATTTGGAGAAGAGACCGGAACAGTCTCAACTGATAATCCCGATCTCTCTCTCCTTTCCACCCCTTCCGAACAAAAACTATTAAAAGAGATCATCCGCTTCCCTGAAACGGCACAGACAGCATTGGAAACTTTGGAGCCTCAAGTGATTGCCAACTATATGCAAGAGGTGGCCACTAACTTCCATAGGTTTTAT
>DKQU01000050.1:23438-23559 GCA_002471865.1 Fidelibacterota bacterium UBA7300
CGCTGGTCTCTGCTACACGAGTGGTGCTGGCGAACGGGTTGAAAATTCTTGGTATTTCTCGGCCGGAGCGGATGTAAAGATATATTCACCGTAAAAAGTGGAGGCGGGGGGCGCGTCAGAG
>DKQU01000081.1 GCA_002471865.1 Fidelibacterota bacterium UBA7300
ATAATTCCTCTAACGACTCTTGTCGCAGATCCAATATTTTCGTGAATAACTCCCGTTGCTGCTAAACTAGCTTGCAAAAACTTCTCATCATTAGTCATAAGTTCATGTAAAGTTTGACTAAACTGTTCCGAATTAGATGTGGTGAAACCTCCACCAGCCTCGATCAGTGCTTCAGCTGCATCAGAATTATGATATTTGGGACCGAAAATAACTGGAAGTCTGGCTATTGCAGGTTCCATAACATTATGAACTCCAGTAGAAAATCCTCCCCCCACATAAGCGATCCTTCCTTTCCAGTACAATTCTGCCAACAACCCAATATGGTCAATTATCAGTACTTGCTCACCATTTTGGGGAGTTAAACCACATTCCGACATTAGTACCGGTTCTAAATTTAACTGTTGAAACTGTCGGACAGAATTATCTATAAATTTCCCTTTAGGCTCATGAGGTACCCAGTATAGAAATGCCTCACTACCATTTTTCACTAAATCAGTCAGAGGTTTGAGTATAACCATTTCATCTTCCGGCCAGACACTGCCAGCTATAATACCATTTTGACGATTTAAAACGGACTTAGTCCGGTCAAGGGTGGATTGATCTGCCAAATCCTTAACACGATCATATCGTGGATTTCCAAGAACGCGGATAACACTCTTGTTGCCTCGAGGCAAGATCCTTTTAACAGCAATGTGATCTTTTTCTCCTACTGTATAAACAGAATTGATAGAGCCATAAACCTGGCGATAGAAACTTCGCAGTATGTACCAACCCTTCGGACTTTTCTTCTGAAGTCGAGCAGCAAACAGAGTCGAAGGAATATTGAGTTTTTTAGCAGACCAGACCAGATTGGGCCATACATCATACTCTGCAAAAATTAGTTTGTGAGGACGGGTCCTTCTGAGCGCTCTTCGGCAGTTCCATGGAAAATCTGCTGGCAGATAGATTTTACAATCAATATGTTCATCTTCAACATTGTTATACCCTGAAGGAGAAAAGAAACTGACAATACAATAACAATCAGGCTCAATTTCTTTTAATCCAGCTAGTATCGGTTTTACTTGTTCAAATTCTCCATGTGAAGCTGCATGAAACCAATATACCAATCTATCTCTATTCCGGTGAGGAAATTCGTTTTTCAGTTTAGAATACGTTCTAAACCTCCCTATCAATCCTAATCTGATTTTCTTATTAAACAACGCAAGTATAACCGCAATAAAATATGCAGCAGGAAAAAGGATAATATTGTATATAAGTTTCCAGAAGTACTTCATTAATGTATTTAATTTTTTGCTGACATTTACTTTACCAATTGCCAAATGTTCTCAACACTTATCTCTTTCAGACAATACCGATCGCTTCTGAAGCAAGGTCTGCTTCCGCTTTTTGAACACGGTTGACACCACAAATCTTTCCTTACTAATTGTGATCCACTTTTTCTTACTTTACATCCTGTTGAGTTACCAGTTGGACCGGAGATTAATACAACAGGTGTATCAAGAGCCTCTGCAGCATGTAGAAGACCTGTATCACTACCTATAGCTTTTTCGGCTAAAGATAATATAGCCATTGCTTCTCTCAAATTAGTATCACCTTGTAGACTTATTACACCTTCTATTCCTTTAGAGATCTCACTGCAGATTGTATCTTTAGATCCACCTAGAACTACAACAGAATTGCCACTATTGCATGTCATCAATTCAGATAGTTTTTGATAGTTTTTGGCAGGCCAAATCTTGCTTTCCCAAGCAGCTGATGGAATTAATACAGTATACTTCTCACTAACACCTCTTCTATCTAATTCTTCCCTCATCCGTAGCTTCTCTTCTGTTGTAACATTAAGCGATGGAAGTGTTTTTACATCAGAAATATTTTCATCTCTGAGAAAAGTAAGAATAGAATCATAATCTGGATTAAATAGATTTATATGAAAATAAAACTGCAATAATCTTTTCATACGTGGTTTTCTCAAGGTTTTCCAATTGACAGATTTCATTAAATAATGTAGATATTTCGTCCTTAAGGAGTCATGAAGATCAAGGACCAAGTCATAACCCTCGAGTTCAAGAGATAATGCAAGCGATTTCAGACGCTCCCTTTCAAAACTCCCAGTTCTATGAGGAATTACTCTAAATAAACTGGGGTGACCTTTTAAAAGTGATGAAAATTTATCTAATGTCAAGAAATGAACTTGACACTTAGGGTACTTTTTTGATATTGCTTCAATGGCCGCGGTAGCAAAAACTATATCTCCAATAGAACTAAATCGTACGAGGAGTATTTTGTTCGGTTTAGTAAAAGAGTTTGAAATTGTATCGTACGTGGGCATCGCCTACGTTCCCAACCTCATCCCTCAGCAAACTAGCGATTTCGGTTCGCGTTATAGGCTGTCAGATCTACTAAAGATTGCTTATAAGGACTATCCGGAAACTCCGCCAAAGCATCAATGGCGCAATCTGAGTAATTATTAATTTGATCTCGTGCATAATCGAATCCACCATGAGAATCAACAATTTCCGTCATGATACGAATATCTTTTTTACTGGCTCCGTTCTTCATTGTTTTACGAATATGTTTTCGTTCTACAGAAGTAATGTTTCTTTCTAAGGTGTAAATAACAGGAAGAGTCATCATATTTCTACTCACATCTGAGTTGACATCTTTACCAGTGTCTTTTGACGATCCAAGAATATCAAATAGATCGTCTTTAATCTGAAAGGCAATCCCGAAATTTTCTCCATAGTTTCTTAGTTTTTCTTTATGATTACCTTTTCCTGAAGACGTGATTGCACCTAACTCACAACTTGTGCCAATCAAGGAAGCAGTCTTGTCTTTAATCATCTTATAGTAAACTTTTTCCTTCATGTTTTTTCTATAACTTTTCTCGATCTGGAGCATTTCACCGGTACTAAGCCGTCCAGCGGTTACTGAGATGAGGTCCAAAGCATCAAAATTTCTTAGTCCAATCAGATTTGTAAGAACTTTGCTCAAAAGAAAATCACCCATAATAATGGATGCTTTATTCTTCCAAACACGGTTGATCGTTGGAAAACCTCTTCGCAGTTTTGCATCATCCACTACATCATCATGCATGAGAGTTGCTACATGAAGAAATTCTACCATGGCTGCAGCTTTGTAGCTGTTCAATGTTGGAGTGCCAGTCATGCGAGCTGATAAAATTGTTAAAACCGGTCTTATACCTTTCCCTTTATGACGAATCAGGTATTTGGCAATAATGTTTATAAGACGAACTTCAGAACGGAGAGCATCTTCAAATTCTTTCTGAAACAACTTCAGGTCGTCCCAGATTGGTGCCAATATCTTTTTAAGTTCCCTTGAGTCTGTCATAACAGATGTTAATTTAGGTGCATTAATCCAATGACCGTAATCAAATTTTTCTTGAGAATATTTTAGAAATAAAAATGCTGATTTCATAAAGTAGAATCAGCGGTACAGTCATTAAAAGTAAGCTAATGGGATCTGGGGGAGTTATGAATGCTGAAAGTATTACAAAAAATAGTATGGAGTGACGACGATAATGTCTCATGAATGGGGGTGTTACCAGTCCAATTGCTGATAATATCAAAACAAGAACTGGAAGTTCAAAAAGTATTCCTGCTGCCAAAAGAATCCAAAGAACGTAGCTGACATAAGAATTTATGGAAAAATTATTTTGCACATCCGGAACTGTGATTGATGCAAAAAATTGGAGAGAAAAAGGAATTATTACAAAATATGCAAATAAAACACCACTAAAAAAAGTAATGAAGGTGAATATAATTACCGGGTAAACATACTTTCGTTCGTTCTCTAATAATCCAGGTGTTACAAATTTCCAAATCTGATACGTCATGACTGGAAAAGCAATCACCAGTCCTCCAACTAAAGCAATCCCCCACTTAAGCATAAACATTGCATATGGTGTAAGTGCCTGAAAGCTCAAATTTTCAATTTTGGAAGTTGGCAGCATCAAAAGTTCAAATATTTGATTTATGAACACAAAAGTGATGATTGCACCCACAATAATTCCAAGAATTGATTTTATAATCCGCCAGCGGAGTTCTTCTAAATGATCAAGAAACGGCATTTCCTTACTCCTCACGCGATTACTTTTCTTTTGGAATAAGCCGTTGGGCAGTTTCAGATGGTGAATAGGTACGTAGATCATCATCTGAAATAAGTTCTGCGATGTCACCGGTTATATTTTCAGTCCAAAAACGCCGCTCAAGTTCATCTCGAACATTGTTCCTGACTCGAGAGAGATATTGATTCCGCCTACGTAATTTCAAGTTTCCACTTTCTTTTAAGTAATTAATGAAGCCCAAACATTGTTTATAAATCTCGGATGTACCTTCTCCCTCTGTTGCAGTCGACAACAATATTTCTGGAGTATAGCCTTGTCCTTCAAAAGCGTCTGAAACATAATCTCGAAGGATTGCCGCCACTCGACTAGACCCTTCGCGGTCTGCTTTATTTACGACGAAAAGATCACCGTATTCCACAGGTCCCGACTTCATGAACTGAATATCATCACCTGATTCGGGTACAAGAACTACTACTGTCATATCAACATTTTGAATAATCTCCGCTTCCGCCTGTCCTACTCCAATAGTTTCCACTAGGATAATATCCTTACCGGAACTTGCGATAATGTCTGCAACCTGATGGGTCATCCGGGCCAATCCGCCCATTTCTCCACGGCTACCCATACTTCTGATAAAGACATCCGGATCAAGAGCATGCTGGTTCATTCTGACGCGATCACCTAATATAGCACCCCCGGAAAACGGACTGGTAGGATCTACAGATATTATTCCAACACTCTTATTTTCATTCCTGATTAATGTAATAAGTTGATTAATAAGAGTACTTTTTCCGGCTCCTGGAGGACCGGTTATTCCAACACGTACTGTATCATGAGAATACGGATAGAGTTCACAGTATTGTTTACCTGCATGCCCATTTTCTACAGCTGATATGAGATTGGAAAGAATATTGGAATTACCATCTTGGAGTTTTGCGATTAAATCCTTTTTCACATTTACCCCATCATGGTTGATTTACTAAATAAGAAAGTGGAGAACTATTTAATTCAGCTGAATGTTCTTTTAAACTGGGAGTAATCAAGTATTGATAAACTGTGACCACTTCGTTTAATAAATCCTTTATCTTCAAGAATTTTCATCATTCTTGAGACTGTTTCACGAGAAGTCCCAGCCATATTAGCGATATCCTGCTGATAAGGTAAATTGCTGATCTCCACTTTTCCCTGTCGAATAGTGCCAAGTTCTTCTGCCATTCGAATAAGTGTAATGCCAATGCGGTGCTCAGCATCACTAAGTGATAAACTTTCAATCTGTTGGTCACTCTTACGTATACGACCTGCCATTTCCGTTAACAATGAAATGGCAATTCTGGGAAAGCGTTCAAGAAAGAGAAGAAAATCATGACGCTTCAAAATTAGTACATTAGATTCTTCAATAGCTATGGCGTTAGCAGATCGAGTTTCACCATCAAGCAGTGACATTTCACCAAAAAATTCACCTTCACCCAACATTGCTAATATTACCTCTCTACCATCCTCACTTACTCTGGTGATTTTAATACTTCCACTTGCTATAATAAAAAATGTATCTCCGAACTCGTCCTCCATCAAAATCATGTTGTTTTTCTGATAAGAGCGCTTAGTCATGCGCGAGAGTAATTCATCAAGAACCTTAGCGCTAAGGTCAGAGAATATGGGGACTGTTGCTAGAAGGTCGCTGTCATTCACAGCGTGAAGCTAAATCAGAGTAATTACTTTTCAAAACATTTTGACATCCAGAATGATTGGAATTTTGGATTCTACCAAATAAATTCTCAGCCAATTACAAGTTAGATAATTTGAAATAAGAAGAAAGGATAAACAAACTCTATGGAACGAACAAAATCAGTTCTGAAACGCCAGAGGCAAGAAAATCAGAATTACCTGAGAAACAGTAAACGTAAAACTCAGATGAAAAATGCCGTTAAAAAGGTTCTTGAATCAAAAACAAAAGTAGATGCTGAAGCATCTTACAATAATGCTGTCTCAATAATTGATAAATTGTCTAATAAAGGAATAATCCACAAAAACAGTGCCGCCAGAAGAAAGTCTCAAATTACACGACATTTGAACTCTCTTAACTAGAATTTATTTTCTCAATTTTTTAGGGAGTTTAATCAAAACTCCCTTTTTCATATTTTTTATCGTAAAGTATGATTTTCTTATAATGACCAATCTGGAAAGATTGTCCTACAGATTAGTCTTTAATGCGATTCATCACTTGATAATTAGGAGATTCTTTGAGGATTTGCACATCATGAGGATGGCTCTCTACTGAAGCAGAGGGTGTAATGCGAATAAATTCGGTTTTACTCTGCATTTCATCAATAGTATGTGCTCCGCAATATCCCATGCTGGCTCTCAATCCACCAATTAATTGATAAAGATTTGATCTAACGCTTCCACGATAAGGAACCATTCCTTCCACTCCTTCAGGCACAAGTTTGATGGATTTTTCACCTTCTTGAAAATATCGATCTGCACTTCCTTCTGCCATTGTCCCCATTGATCCCATACCTCGAAAACTTTTGTACTGTCTCCCTTCTCTAAGAATTGTCTCTCCGGGGCTTTCATCAAGTCCTGCGAGTAGACTTCCGAGCATGACACTTCCTGCTCCTGCAGCAATAGCTTTAGCAATGTCTCCTGAATAGCGTACACCACCATCGGATATAACAGTAACACCCGATTTCTTCGCCACATCGATAGAATCCATTATTGCGGAAAGTTGAGGAACACCTATTCCAGCTATGATACGAGTTGTACAACTTGCACCAGCCCCAATTCCTATTTTTACTATGTCAGCTCCTCGGTCAATCAGATCTTTTGTCCCTTTAGCGGTCGCTACATTACCGGCAACTAGCGGAATTGAGCTATATCCTTTCTTAACTTTCATTACTGCATCTAAAACACCTGCTGAATGACCGTGTGCTGAATCGAGTACAAGTAGATCTATTCCTGCGTCCACGAGCCCAGCTACACGGTCCAATACATCATCAGTAGCACCAATAGCTGCTGCGACCCTGAGCCTACCGTGTATATCAAGAGTTGCAAAAGGAAATCGCTGCTTCATCAGTAAATCTTTAACAGTAACCAATCCACATAAAGTACCCTCTTCCTCTACAATTAATAATTTTTCTATCCGCTTTTTCTGAAGAATTTTACGAGCATCTTCTAACGTTGTCCCTTTGGGAGCTGTTACGAGTTTTTTCGAAGTCATTATGGCTGAAACAGGCTGATCCAGATTTTCTTCAAAACGGATATCACGTTCCGTCAGAATACCAACTAATTGATTTTCCACGGTAATCACCGGTAAGCCTGAAATTCCGCGGTGTCTCATAATGGAGACTGCATCTCTGACGCTCTTATCAGGTGCAATAGTAACAGGATCAATAATTACTCCGCTCTCGGACCGTTTTACCTTTTCTACTTCTCTACATTGCCGTTCTATGGACATGTTTTTATGAAGTACACCTAGCCCCCCTTCTCGAGCCATGGCTATCGCCATGGCACTTTCAGTAACAGTATCCATTGCGGCACTCAGAATTGGAGTTTGGAGGACGATATCATCAGTAAGTCTTGAAGAAACATCCACATCTCTTGGAAGTACATTCGACTCGCTTGGCACCAACAATACATCATCGAATGTCAATGCTAATTTCATATCTATTTTTGTCATTGTATCGTCATCTTTGATTCGACTATTGAGATGATTTTTCCAGTACTTATTAATTCTTTTGCAGTCTCAATATCTCCTGATAACGGATGATCCTTACTTCTTATTTTAACATATCTACGCAGCATTTTCCAGACAGAATTTGTAACTGGTGCAGGTTTTAATGGCCTATGAAAATCTATAGCTCTGCAAGCAGTTAATAACTCAATGGCGAGAATATTTTCAACATTTCCTATTATATTCAACAGTTTTTGGCCAGCCCAAGGAGCCATGGAAACCAAATCTTCTTGCCCTCCTGCTGTGGGAATTGAATCGACAGATGCAGGAGTTGCCAGTGTCTTATTTTCAGAAGCCAAAGCTCCTGCAGTTACCTGCAGCATCATATATCCAGATTCCAGCCCTGGAACTGAAGCCAAACAATTTGGAAGGTGATCCACGTTACCTTCCATCATATGGGCAGTACGCCTTTCGGAAATAGCTCCAATCTCTGCAGTTGAAATTGCCATAGCATCCATTGCCTGAGCGACAGGTTCAGCATGAAAATGACCTGAAGATTCCACTTTGCCACTTTCAGAAAATACGAGTGGATTATCGCTTACGCTATTGATCTCGTTCTCAATAATCTTATTCATGGCCGATATTACATCTCGGATAGCCCCATGAATATGGGGAATGCACCTAAAGCTATACGGATCTTGTACCAATCCACATTCCTGATGAGATGCAACAATTTCACTTTTCTTCAAGAGATTCCAAACGTTTCTGGAAACCAGTTGCTGCCCAGGATGTTTCTTTAGACGATGAATAGCTGGACGAAACATATTTCTAGAAGCTAAAGAGGCTTCAACTGAAAGAGCCCCAATTATATCCGCAGTCTTTAGAAGATTAGTCAACCGGCATGATGCAAGAACACCAAGAGCTGTGGAAACTTGGGTACCATTCACCAAGGTTAGACCTTCTTTTGTCTGAAGTGTTAGTGGAGTCAGTCCAGATTTCTTCATTGCTTCAATGCTAGATAATATACGACCTTCATACTGTACATTCCCCTCGCCGATAAGTGCCAATGCAATGTGAGAAAGTGGAGCAAGATCCCCACTGGCACCAACTGAACCTTTAGATGGAACTATGGGGAGAATATCGTTATTTAGGAAATCCATCAACTGTTCTGACACTTTCCATCTGACGCCACTGTATCCGAAAGAGATATCCAATAATTTTAGCACAAGTGTCAACCTCACCACTTCCGAAGGAAATGGTGTACCTGTTCCAGCTGCGTGACTTCGAACAAGATTCAATTGGAGCAATTTCTGATCATCATCAGAAATTTCGACCTGACTAAGAGCTCCAAAACCGGTATTGACACCGTAAATTGTATGACCTTTGGCAAGCGACTCCTCTAAACATTTCCTATTCGATTTAATATTACTGATAACCTGGCGTGACACTTGAATCTTTGTTCGTCCAGATAAGAAAGGAATAAAATCAGGTATTGAGTAAGATTTTCCGTTAACTCTAAACATCTCGCTTAAAAGAATTTGATTTCATTTACGTTTGAAAAAGGTCGCATGGTCACTGGAATTGTTTTTTGAAAATATGACCCGTATTGTTTTTTCGCAACTCGATTATCAAGATTTATAAACAAACCTTCATCGTGAGACGTTCGAATTAATCTTCCAAATCCTTGCCTAAATCTAATCGCTGCTTCAGGGACAGTTCTTTCCATAAATGCATTTCTGCCGGCTTCACTTATCCTCTCATTAAAAGATGCTACAAGTGGATCTGTATGAACTTCAAAAGGAAGTTTTGCAATGATCAGTATCTCAAGTAAACTTCTAGGTAAATCTACCCCTTCCCAGAATGCAGTTGTACCCATAAGAATTCCATCAGATTTGTCTTTAAATCCGCGCAGCAGAGACGATCTCGATGATGATTGATGTTGAGCAAAAACTCTATATGTATCTATCCGGCCACCTCTTCTAATTTCTTCATAACAGGTAACGAGTGATTTCCTCGATGTAAATAAAATCATAATACGTTTTTTGAAATGTATTTGCAAATATTCTAATAGATCAGACACTACCTTTGGAAATTCCATGGAATTTGGCAGTTCTTCTCCAACCCATTGATAATAAATACATTGATCGTCGTAGAAAAATGGACTGGAAAATACAAAGGTGTTGACAGTTTTGTCACTTTCGAGATGTAAACCTGTTCTATGGAGAAAATAGTCGAATCCATCACCAACCCTCAATGTTGCAGATGTGATTAGAATCGAATCTACTGCCTCAAATAGAAACGTTTGCAGCTGAACTCCAGGATCTATAGGAACAGCTACAAGAGCAAGATAAAAGTCTTCATTAAAGTAACGTCCTTCAATCCAGTAAACCCAATCTTCATTAGGTTCCATAACAGTGATTTGACATGATAATTTTATCTCTTTAAGATTATCTTCCAACCGTTCAAAAATGAGTATCGCCTCATCACTACCTTTTATATCAGCAAGCAACTTTTTTATCTCAACAATATTTACAATCGCTTCATCAACTGATGATAATAAAGTCTGTAAATTGTTACTTACATCAGAAAGCAGTTCAGAAAATTGGAAATAGCGAATCTTTTGAGCATAAGAAACTGATTTATTAAGCATACTTTCAGCTTCTTCAGTTAAAGAGTCAAAAAGGGTATTCGTCTCCTTCCGAATGTTTTTAGCTGATGATTGAATAGATTTAAAAAGATTTATCAAATCACTATTCACTTGTCCAAGTACATCGATCTGGTTCTTCAAACGGAGAGAACGAGCGGATTTGGGATCTACCATACTAACATTATCTCGGACTCGCTCGCGTGTAAATCTTACTTCAAATTGGCTGTAAGCAGCATTCACCAGGTTGTGTCCTTCGTCAATAATAACTCGTGGGAATTTGGGTAAGATACCCGGCATGGTTAAATCGGACAGTAAAAGTGAATGGTTTACAACTATCAAATCAGCCTCCTGGCTGGCTTCTCGAAGAGGAGTTATAAAACATCCGTTATGATTTCTACAAACTTTTCGATTACAAAATCCCTGATCACTTCGAATTAAACTACCAACTCTGCCAGATCCCTTGTTATTTCTGAATCCGGCACATTCAGTAAGATCTCCGGTTTTAGTCCAATGGAGCCAGACAATTACAGGCCCAAGGCTCTCGGCTTCCCGAGGAGAGATACGACCTGAATTATCAGCAAGTAGCCAATCGAGTCGTGTCCTACAGATATAATTATTCCGTCCCTTCATCATGGTGGCTGAAAAAGAGACATCCAGTGTTTCGGCAATCCTAGGTACTTCACGATAAAATAGCTGATCCTGGAGATTCTTGGTATAACTGGCAATAACTGTGGGCCCGTCGTTATTTGTTAAAGCGTAAGTGATAGATGGGTATAGATATGCGAGAGATTTACCCAAACCAGTTCCAGCTTCTATAACACCAATCCCCTCCGAACCCAAAACTTCCCACGCTTTGTCGGCGTAGCTAATCTGATCATCTCTTACTTCAAATACTCCATCGTTCTCACCTGAAATAGTTTTTTGCAAAAGTCCACCTTCTCCAAAAACCATTTCTGCTTCTTTTGGAAGTTCATTCTGAGAACCTTTAAATTTGAAAATATTCGATGGCATCTCCTTATCGACTTTAGACGACAACAATCCTTCGTCCAAAAGATTCTCAGCTACGAGGAGATTGGCTACATCCACATACAACTGCTTATTCGGGATGTCCACTCTTTTTAGTGAACTAATTATTTTCTGTATTACAGGTAACGGGTAGGAACAGATTTCCTCAATTAATTTCAAAAATATACTACCGACATTTATGGTATCCGCTTCAGCTCTATGTTCTCCACTACGGGAATAACCAAAATATTCCGATACAGTACCAAGTTGATGATTTGGTAAAAAGAATAAAAAGGATCGAGATAACGGTAATGTATCATAAAGTGTATTTTCTACTTCATTTTCTTCACCAAGATGAATCTTATACAAAGTTTCAAGAAAAGAGAGATCGAATGGAGTATTATGTGCCACAATAGGATCGTTCCCCATGAACTCAGCTATCTTGGGAGTTACTTCAGATGGCGAAGGTGCATCAGCTACCATTTCATCAGTAATTCCGGTGATACGCGTTATTTCTTCTGGAATAGGAAAACCCGGATTAACTAGAGTTGAGTAAGTTTCTTCTATCTCGCCATGAACAAACCGTGCACCTGCAAACTCAGTAATTTGATCAACAGAAGGATTGAGGCCTGTTGTCTCAAAATCAAATGCTATAAATGAATCTAGATTGAGGACTTTAAGAATATCAGAAAACTCCATCACACACCGGCAAACACCCTAACTACATCCACCACAAGTGACGGTTTCTTGAAGACAGCTTTAGAGAAAACTTTTGTAATTGTTCTTTCTCCCTCTGGAATTTCTGAAACAGCATCAGCAATAGAGTCAATATCGTCATCACTAAGCTTGTAAATTGTTTCTTTGATTCGATAAAAACGATCGTGGTTTTTTCCACCCACTTTATGCCATTCCTTCTGAAACGGTTTAAGTGATTTTGCACTAACATCACCATTATTGATAGCTTTAACAGCAGTCTGAGCCGCTAACAAACCTCCTCTCATTCCCGAAACGATTCCACCTCCTGTCATAGGATTAACCATTCTAGCAGCATCCCCGGTTAACATCAAACCGTTTGAAACGATAGTCTTTAGTGTTCGAGCACATGGTACTCCACCAGCAGCTTGTGCCACAACGGAATAATTCGGAAAATGACTATCTAAAAATTCATCAAGATACCTGATTGCAGATTTTTCTTTACTATATTCTCCTGAAACACCCAACCCA
>DKQU01000018.1 GCA_002471865.1 Fidelibacterota bacterium UBA7300
GTGGGGATCAATACCGCCGGGAATGACGTACTTTCCTATTGCATCAAGTACTGTGTCCGCCTCCACATCCAGGCTTTTCCCAATCAGGGTAACCGTCTCATTTTCGATAAACACATCGGCGGCGTAATCATCCACCGCTGTGATAACTCGACCGTTTTTTATAAGCAATGACATATTGTTGTTCTCCTATTCCATGTTCAGCTTTGACTGCTGTCTCCCCAAGCGGTTAATCCCCGCTCCTCATCTGTTCCCGGAACAGTGTTATCTAACAGGAGAGCAATAAAAGCTCCCACTGCCATGCCGGTATTGCCCAGGGTATTGATAATGTTTGCTAGCCAGTCAGGTTCGAAGGCTACCGGGTTAGCAGCGAAATACTCTGGTACACTCAACCCCATGAAAAAGGCAAAACCGAGAATAAATAGATTTCGGGCAGAATTCAGGTCCACAAACTGAAGATTCGACAAACCTACGGCGGCGATCATTCCGAACATGGCGCAGTACATGCCCCCCACAATTGGACTTGGGATGGTGGTAAAAAGAGCACCAAACTTGGAAACCGTTCCCAGCAGAATCATTATGATGGCTCCAGCCTGAACCACTCTTCTCGATCCCACGCGTGTGAGTCCGATGGCGCCGATATTTTCGCTGTAAGAGGTGGTGCCGTTTCCCGTGCCAAAGATCCCTGCCACAAAGCATCCAATCCCCTCAAACGTAATTCCCCGGTTGATGATTTGTTTATCGGGTGTAGGCGCCCCGCTCAGGCGGGCGCAGGCGTAATAGTCTCCTATGGATTCTACCATGGAAGCGATGTAACCGGCCAGCATCCCCACAAACGCGGCAATACCAAACTGGGGAAATCCCCATTGAAATGGATATGGCACCCGGAACCAGGGCGCATTCTTCAGGTTTTCCATGCTGGTGAATGAGGGGTGACTCGCAGTAAAAACTCCGGTGACTGTTAAAATCGCTGCTGCCGCCCAGGCTGTAAGAATAGCCAATAGTATGGGGTAGAGTTCAAACGATCTGTTCTTGGATTTGAGATACTGACTGAACAGAATAATCAGAATAATGGTTAGCCCGCCAATGGGCCAATGTTCACCTGCTTTGGGAGCACCAAATTTAAAGAGCGCCAACCCAATGAGGGCAATAGTGGGAGCAATGGTGATGGGTCCAACAAAACGGAGGAGTCTGCCCACAAGTCCGGTAGCACCAACGCCAATTTCCACAATAGAACCGGCGATAATTGCGCCCTGCACATGCTGCATCCGCACCTCCCATCCTGCTTGGGCCAGCGCTGCCATTCCGCAGATAGCGAATGTGGGCGCCAGAAAAGAGAACGTTCCGCCTTGAACAATGGGAAGGCGGTTACCCCAAGTCGTCTGGAGCAGTGTGGTTATTCCACTGACGAAAAACATGGTGGCGATGAGCCACCCCAACTCCACCGGGTCGGAAATGCCGAATGCTGGGGCAAGAAGAAGGGGAATGGCCAGTGTGGAACCAAACATAGTGAGATAGTGTTGCAATCCCAGAACGCCAGTTTCAACCAAAGGAGGTTTATCATCAATGCCATACAGCAGATTATGATTTTTTACTTTTCCATCAGACATTTAAGAATCTCTCCATTTCAAGTCAGAAATAGTCATAGAATGACCCATCAGCTCATCCAGTTGGTTTTTGCTTCAGGATTCCACTTGGTGGTGGTCTTCTTCGGTTTTGTCCAGAACTCAATAGAACTTTTCCCGGTAATGTCCCCGGTGCCAAATTTGGATTCATTCCAGCCGCCGAAGGAAAACGGTTCTCTCGGTACCGGGACGCCAATGTTAACACCGATCATACCGGCGCTGGCATGTTCAACTACATACTTGGCCAATCCCCCTGATTGGGTGAAGACTGACGCCGCATTCCCGTAAGCAGAATTGTTCTCGA
Source organism: Fidelibacterota bacterium UBA7300 (assembly GCA_002471865.1). GTDB lineage: Bacteria > Fidelibacterota > Marinisomatia > Marinisomatales > UBA2128 > UBA2128. Next base: position 1,927 of record DKQU01000018.1, read on the forward strand.
TCTCGATGGCCTCATCTAGAGTAGAGGTTCTGAGAATAGCAAGAACAGGGCCGAACACTTCTTCCTTGGCGATTTTCATATCCGGTGTGACAAAGTCAATCACTGTCGGTCCTACGTAAAAACCGTTTTCCCTGCCTTCGACCGTTGTGCCCCGGCCATCCACGAGTATTTTGGCACCTTGTGCTTCCGCTTCGGTGATGTAGTCTTCAATTCGTTCTTTTGCCTGTTTGGAGATGATGGCACCCAAGTTCTTGCCGGGAACAATCTTTTTGGTCTCCTCGCAGAGCCGATCAATGATGGCGTTTACCTTTCCTACGGCTACCATGGCCGAAGCAGCCATGCACCGCTGTCCGGCGCATCCCGTCATGGAAGCGGCTACGTCTGAAGCTGTCATCTCCTCATTGGCGTCGGGAAGGACAATAAGGTGATTTTTCGCACCGCCCAGGCAGAGAGCCAGCTTCAAGTTTGAGGTAGCACGCTTGTAAACAATCTTAGCTACTTTCGTAGATCCAACAAAAGAGACAGCGTCGATGCCTGGATGGTCACAAATTGCCTCTACTGCTGTTTGAGCACCGTGGACAACATTTAATACCCCTTTGGGCAGCCCGGCTTCTACAAGAATTTCGGTGATCCGGTTGGCACTCAATGGTACTTGTTCAGACGGTTTCAAAATCATGGTGTTGCCCAGGGCCAGGGCGTTGGGGATAGTCCAGTTGGGTACCATATTCGGGAAGTTAAAGGGTGAGATACTGGCGACCACCCCCAGGGGATGTCTTTCTGAGCGGCACTCGACCCCGCGGCTCACTACTTCTATTTCTCCCACACAAAGCTGAGGTAGAGAGGTAGCAAATTCTGTCAATTCTATTGACTTGTCCACTTCTGCTGCCGCTTCGGCAGAGGTCTTGCCGTTCTCTTCCGAGACGAGCGCAGTGAGTTCATTCCGGTACTTTTCCAAGAGCTGTCTGTAGCGGAAGAAGATCTGCACCCTCTCCTTAAGTGTAAGGGTCGACCAGTCTGGGAAAGCCTCCCGTGCTGCGTCCACCGCCTTATCCACAACAACAGCAGAGGAGAGCGGAACCTCAGAAATCACCTCTCCATTCACTGGAGAAAAAACTTCCAGTATTTGACCGTCGCCAGAGACTTGTTCGCCGTTGATGAAATTTGTTACTGGGGAGTATTTCATATTATGGTTTGTGTTGAAGGTTTGATGTTATACTTTGTTTGTTGGCCACTGCCTGTTTTCTTGACGGAGCTAAAATAAGAGTTACTTCTCACTTTTCCAAAAGATGTCATGCAAAGCATCAAGGCAGTTGAAAATGCAGAGCGACCATCTGGCTAATGGGAAGTGCTGGGTGGGTTGAAACGGCATAGCTTATTTTTTGTCCTTTCATTGTGATTTGGATAGCGGATGTGACTTGGGACGGATTTGTGACAAATCCTGCAGCAAGCCTCAACTCTGGAATGGGTGACCAACTCCCACCGTATTTGAATCGAGGCGTGAACAACAGATCTTTTTCTACCTCCAAAACAGCTGTTAAATGCTCAGAAGGAGAAAATATAATTCCGCTAGTTACTACTTGAGGCAACAGCTCTTCGGATGTACCGATTCGCGGGCTATTCACATTTCGGTAAAGAAGCGCCCATTGTAAATCTGAAGCGATTTCATAGTCAGCTGAGATTGATAAGGCTAAAACTCGGGTAGAACCGTAATTCTTGATGGTCAATTCGTGAGAAGTGACGCTCATACCCACAGATAAATTGTTTCCAATATCTCGAGCAGCTGCCAAAGAAAGAGAAGTTTCCCGATAAAGGGAAGATCCGAAAGTGGCAGCAGTAACACCCATCGTGGCGAAAGAGAATGGAGCCGCAATGCTAAGTCCTGAGAAATCGAGTTCAGAAAGGTGATAGTTGTCAGAGTAAAAAATATCAGTTGACGGCGAATAGATTGAGTTCAGGGAAGCGGGATGAGTTACCATGATTGATGGAGTATTTTGGGAGCCCAAAGACGAAAAGCCCATTCCTATCTGAAGGGGTGAGGATGGTATCCTTTCGAAGGCAGCGAAGAGTGAGCTGAGAGAAACAAGGAGAACAGTCAGATAGCGCATAGGTGGAATATATGTCGAGATGTCGATAATGGCAATGAGGAGACTGTTTTCTCTTCTCTTTCCCCTCAAACAGTGCGAAATTTCATTATTCGAGGTGTTTTAATTCATTAACGACTTGGAACCAAAGACAGATTAGGACTGTTTGTGCGTCTTTGTCTTTGTGATATGCAGTCAGTAACTTAAGAATAGATTTTATGGAGCAGAAAATGGAACGGAAAATACGAATTCTCATGGCCAAACCCGGCTTGGATGGCCACGATAGAGGAATAAAGGTGCTGGCCCGCGCTTATAGGGACGCAGGTATGGAAGTCATATATCTTGGCCTCCGACAGACGTCTGAGATGATCGTCAGTGCAGCTGTTCAGGAAGACGCAGACGTCATCGCTTTGAGTATACTATCTGGTGCACACATGACCATCTTCCCGCAGGTGATGGAGTTGATGAAAGATCAAGGCGTTGAGAATGTTTTGGTAACTGGCGGCGGTATAATTCCTGAGAAGGACATGGAAACTCTCGCATCGCAGGGAGTAGGGAAGCTGTTTGGCCCCGGTACGCCTATCCAAGAGACTGTTGACTATATCAAGGAATGGGTAAGCGAAAACAGGTGGAGTGTGTGACAGCTGTAATTATGGAGGCACTAGACAAACAGATGATAGAAAACTATATTGAGGACAAACCGGAGTCAGTTCTTTTCCCCATGCTGGCAGAACAATTCCTTTTAAGCGGTGATTTTGAGAAAGCGCATGAGGTCTGCTCTAGTGGCTTGTCTTTTCACCCGGAGTCTGTAGCCGGATTGTTCATTGAAGCCAGAATTTTTGTGGCAGAAGGTGAATTCGAGAAAGCCGAACAGAAGTTTAAAGAGGTAATTTTCCTTGATCCACAGCACTTCAATGGGCATGTACTCCTAGCTGAGTGCCAGATACGCCTCAGCCGGGCAGATAGTACAGTGAAGAAATTGTTCAACCGTATACTAGAGATGGATGAAAAAAATCAACTAGCCGGGGAATGGTTGGCTTCTTCTGGTAAGAAAAAGAAAAAATCAAAAGCGAAGGGAAAAACAAAGGTAAAGAAAAAGGCAACACCACAGGTAAAGGCTAAAACAAAGGTAAGGACCAAGACCAAGGGAGGGAGTAAGAAGAAACCGGCGAAACAAAATGCAAAAACAAAAACCAAAACCAAAACCAAAGAAAATCATACAGCCTCGTCGAAAATTGTTCCTGAACTTAAAATCAGTCCGGAGATTGCCACCTTCACCTTGGTAGCAGTACTAAAGAGTCAGCATCTATATGCAGAAGCGCTGGACGTACTTAAGGTGATGTCCAGGAAGAAAGGATCAGATAAGGATCGGATAAAGAAAGAACGCGAGATACTTTCGACTTTATTAGAGAAAGAAAAGGAAAAGTAAAATGTCACTTATCCCGAAACGAGTGGAGAAGCTGCAAGAGCGTCTGGCGAAAGAATCGCTTGGCGGGATGCTGGTGACCAATCTCACCAATGTACGATATCTCTCCGGATTTACCGGTTCTGCCGGTTCGTGCCTGATTCTTGACCAAAAGAGCTATTTCATCTCCGATGGTCGCTACCTTACTCAATCCAAAGAGCAGGTACAGGATATGGAGATCATTATTGATACCGGTTCGCACCTTCAGATTATCAGAGACAACAATCTTATATCTAACGGTACCACACTGGGTTTTGAAGCTGATTTTCTGCCCGTCAACCAGATGAACAAACTGCGCGAACTTTTCCCAGATACACAGTGGGAGGTCACATCCCGATTTGTGGAAGAGATAGCGGCTGTGAAAGATAAGAGCGAACTCCGAGCAATCCGTTCAGCCGTGGAGATCACCGATGAAGTGTTCGATCAGCTCATTCCCGAATTGCGTATTGGTTCTGTTGAACGCGAGGTGGCGGCAAAGATTTCATTCGCTTACAAGATTCTGGGAGCTGACGGTGACTCCTACGATCCTATCGTCGCCTCCGGTCCCAATTCTGCTTTGCCTCATGCGGTACCATCTGACAGAGAATTTCAGGACGGCGATTTCGTGGTCATGGATTTTGGCGCGCTCTATCAGGGCTACCACGCCGATATGACTCGTACCGTCGCTATCGGTTCCGTAACTGATCGGCATCGCGAAATCTATTCTGTGGTGCAGGAAGCACAAAAGCGAGGATGCGAAGCTGCCCGAGCAGGCATGACCTGCCGGGAGCTGGATGCAGTTACGAGGGACCATATCACGGAGAAGGGCTATGGTGATTATTACGTCCACGGGACAGGCCACGGCTTGGGGCTGGAAGTACATACTATGCCTCGCCTTTCCCAGATCAGCGATGATACATTACTGGAAAATTATGTAGTAACCATCGAGCCGGGTATTTATATCCCGGAGTTCGGTGGCGTGCGGATTGAAGATGATGTCATCATTCAAAATGATGGTTGTGAGATTCTCAATCGATCCACGAAAGATTTGTTGGTTCTTTCCTAAATATTTTCAGAAACTGATGCGACCTCTTCCCATACTATTCATCTCGACGTTAGTTGTTTTTTCGTCGTTAGCTGCAGATGATTCAGATTCCTACTTAAACTACCTTTCTTCCGGCATTAATCACTCTGTTTCCGACAGAACCAATCAGATTATTCTTGGCTCAGCAATTGTGGGTGGGCTACTTCTCCGCGGACAAGATGTACCTCTACGAGATTCCATTCAACCGGATGGATTTATGTCTAAGCAGCTCTCTCACGGCCTCGATTTATACGGTAATGGCTGGGCTTACGGTACAGCGATTATAGGTGTGGGTGTCCTTTCTTACCGTGAAGGTGGGAAGAGTCAGATGACACGAGACTTGAAGTATCTTACAACATCTTTGGGGACAACTGCAGCATTGACTTATCTGTTGAAATGGACTGTCGGGCGAAAACGGCCTAATGGGAATGATCGCAGGTCTTTCCCGTCAGGACACACTTCTGCAAGTTTTGCACTGGCTGCATCGATGGATAGGCTTTACGGTCATAGGATAGGCCTACCAGCTTATTTGATTGCTACTGCTGTAGCAGCCCAGCGAATCCACGACAATAAGCACTGGCTGACAGATGTCATTACCGGTGCGGCTTTGGGTACTGTAATTGGACGGGGGTACGGGAATATTCATGAAGAGGAACGAACCGCAGACAATTTGAATATGACTACTTCATTGGGACAACAAGGGCTCCAATTTGCAATTGTCATTCCACTGAGAATGGAGTATTAGAGTGTCGGATTTTATTCCGACAAAACAGATGAATGATATTCATTATTCTCGGTTTGACGCTGATTGATTTAACGTAAATTTGCTGGCATTTTTCAAGTACATAAGAATTGTTTACATCATAAAATTTTCGACATACAGTCTTAAGAACTAAACATGACCCCATCAAGAGGAATAAAAAATATAGAAAGAGGATCGATCATCCCCATTGGCGGCGCAGTCAGCAAACGAAAAAATCCCATTATCCTTCAAAATTTTGTTGATGAATGCGGTGGGAAAAATGCAGTTATTCCTATAATAGCCACAGCAACAAAAGTAAAGGAAATTGGAGAACAATATGTTGAGCTATTCAAAAAAATAGGTGCAAAGAAAGTAACCATTGTAAACATTAAAAAACGCACTGATTGCTTCGAGGAAGAATCTCT
>DKQU01000056.1:0-1459 GCA_002471865.1 Fidelibacterota bacterium UBA7300
GAACGGGATGATCTCCTTCGTTACGCTGTCTTCCTTCACCCGCACCAGTTCGGCCCGCTGCAGATAGGTCAATTCCCGAAATTCCTCGTCAATAAATCCACCGCCCTTGAAAATCAGATCATAGAGTGTCATCTCTTCCAGCAGAGGATACCTTCCGGGCCGTTTCACATGTCCGGATAGTGCCACTCGATGGCCAGGAATCATCTCTGTCAAGCTGTAGATCTGCACCCGGTCCATGGGCTGGAGGAAAATGTCGTGCTCCCGGTCTCCCTCCATTGCTTTCCCTAGGTTCACCTTGAGAAGTTCTTCCCGCAAATCTTCTCGAAAACGAATAATATCGGCCCGATCCACGTAAGCGTCCCCCAGCAGACTGTCAGCCTGCATGATCAGCTCACTCAAGCGTAGGGAGTCTCCTAAATCATAAATACCGGGACGCCCAACAGAGGCACCGGTAATGACTACCACATTCTGGCGAATGTCGAGGACTGAGAAAAGCTGCACCTGATCACCATCCTTCAGTGCAAATTCACTGTCACTGTAGAGAATGTCATTGAGATCAACATCCATCAGAATCCTGTCCATCCCCACTTCTGCTCTTTCTTCGAACGGTACAATTCGATCCACTTGTGCCCGGTCGAGATAAGCTGTAGTTTTCAGACCGCCGGCAATAGTGATTAGCTCTTCCAGCGTCTCCCCTTTTTTTAACTCATAAATCGCCTCACGCTTTATCTCTCCCTGGATGGAGACAGTTTTGCCCCGGGGCGGGATGAAGATAACATCATCAAGCTGCAGGCGGACATCGTTCGCCGGCTTTCCGGTGAGAAGGTAATCGTATAAATCGATGCTCGCCATTTTCTTACCATTTCTAACTAGTCTTATATCCCGAAGAGAACCGAGTGTTGTTAGACCCTTAAAGTAGTAGAGAGAAGTAAAAAGTGTTGTCGACGGATTAACCGAATAGGCACCCGGCTGTCCCACTTCCCCCAACGCCATAATTCGCAGGGGTCGCAGGTTTCCCAGACTTACATCAAGGAAAGTTGAAGCGTTACCTTGTGACGGGTTAAGACTGGCATACGACTGAGACAGGACGCGGAACAGTTTTTTCTCCAAGTTCTCTAATGTCAAGCCGTTCACAAATACCTGACCCACATCTGGAACAAAGATGAACCCTTCCCGGCCTACAGTAAACACCTGGCGGAATTGTGTTTCTCCCCACAGCATAATAATAATCTCATCACCAGGACCGATGCTGTAGTGTGGGTCAATTGCTCCAAGCGTCGATGCCTGAAACAGTTCCGGGTCTCCTTCAAATACGTCGTAGCCAAAGTAAGGCAGCCCTTTCCTACCCGGCTGCAGCTGACTCTCAATGGATACCTCTTCAATATCTTCCAGCTCTTCCTCTCCCTGGACAGTCAACTCTTCTTCCTCAATCGTCGGTATTTCATCCTCCGCTACAGTA
>DKQU01000056.1:1787-9151 GCA_002471865.1 Fidelibacterota bacterium UBA7300
ATCCTCCGCTACAGTAGGTATTTCTTCTTCTCCTGCTAAAGGTAGAATTTCTTCATCCACAGGCGAAATCTCCTCACCGACCGCTTCATCTTCAGGAGTTGTCGTTTCAACTACAGCCTCACTTGGGGGCGCTTCTACAGGCTCCACTTGCGGTTTTTCTGCAGCAGCTTCTTCTCCGGGGGTCAGACCACGCTCCTTCATCTCAGCCTCAATCTGTGCGTCGGTCATGCCGCGCTGCTTGGCAAGTTCTCTTGCCTGTGCTTCAGTGGTAATTCCGGCCTTTTTAGCCGCTTTCTTCAATTCCTCAGTAGATTGACCCAAAAGAAGCACAGTGGCCATCAACAACAATAGTATCGATTTTTTCATGATTTCAGTCCCTTACCTCGAGAGAAAGTGTATGTTTTACTCTCTTTTTATTCACATTGAATACACACTATGTTACCGCTATTCAGAGGATAATACACAATATATTCATTTAATAGCAACAAAAAGTTTAATTAGTGAAAGGATCGGCGGCAGGATCTCTTTAATGACCGATTCGCCGGGATAGCGATACACCGGTCACGGCCTACCGGGGATGGGAAGGCTTGGAGATCCCATGCCGCCAATTAATTTTTTTATGTAAAATCATACAATCAAAATCCAATATCATATATTTATACATAGCTCCGCCCCGTCACTTACATCTCACCGTGCGGTGGACGAGTGAAGAAGCCGTCTGAAAATGAGGGTTTATTTATGCACTGCGGTTGGGTTGGGGTAGAAATTGTCGGCATACCACGAAGACGCTGATATACCAACGATCATACTATTTGTTAGGAAGTGTCTATGGCTGGCTGTTTCATCCCCTGATATTCATGTCCCGCAAGTGATCCCTTGAAAAGTTATCACTTTCCCTTAACTGTTTCAAGGAGAAAATAAGCTCTTATAATCCTTATGTCTTTGCTGACTTCTGGATTCATTTGTTATTACACAGTCGAAAAGGTAATTTCGGCAGCCATTTTCTGGCACACATGCGCCGGTAGCTCAACCAGGTAGAGCAGTTGACTCTTAATCAATTGGTTGGGGGTTCGATTCCTCCCCGGCGTACATTTTTTACCATAAAATTAACTGTTTTACCTTTAGATTATTGGTACGATGAACTCAGGTCTTAAATCTCAATTCCTTGTAGCGGTACCACAGCTGGTGGGTCCGTTCTTCACTAAAAGCGTGGTTCTGATTATTGACAATAGCAATCAAGGCAGCACAGGGATCATCCTGAATCACCCTACAGAACACACGTTATCTGAAATCAATGAAAGCCTGAAGTCAAGCCGTAGAAAAAAGGATCGCCTCTTCATAGGGGGACCGGTTGAACCGTCTGCGGCAATTATTATACACGATGATACATATCAGGGCCCTGATACCAAACCCATAACCGACGGAGTGGCCTGGAGTACAAGCTTGGAGAGTATGCAAGTCATGTCTGAGAGTGAAAGTCTCCCTTTCCGCTGTTTTTTAGGATACGCAGGGTGGACATCAAAACAGCTGGAAGCTGAAATCGCGAAAGGTTCATGGCTTCTAAATCCCATAAATCCAGAGATGATCTATACTCATCAACCCGAAAACATGTGGAAAACCGTTCTCGACGAAATGGGGCTCGATCCCCTCTCTATCGGGCACGGCGCATTTGATTAATTTCAATCAACCGTTTTTTGCACACTATTTAGGAGTATATACCAAAAAATCTCTCCTAACTGAATGTGATATATCGCCTAAATTTTAGCATGGCTGAACGATATAGCAGGACTAAATTCTTATCTGAAGAAAGACGTTACTGTACATTTTTTGGTATGTGCCCGTAGCTCAGCTGGTAGAGCAGTGGCCTTTTAAGCCATTGGCCGCAGGTTCGAATCCTGCCGGGCACACACAACAAAAGCCCCGTCTTGAAAGCTCTTTTCTCGACGGGGCTTCTATGTTGTACCTCCGTACAATCTTAGTTACATTCACTTAGTCATACTTAGATGGATGCCACTGTTATGAGAATACACTTTGTGAAAATAAGTGATAATTTATTTATTAAGGCAGGACAATATATTAAAATTGTTATCCTATTTATTGGGTTTTTATTTCAGTTCATAGGGGCAGAAGTATTTGAAGGCTATACCATATTTACGCAATGGTCCTCTTCTGGCGGCGGTGGTGGTGAAGGCGGGAACACATATCTCATGGATCACAATAGCACAGTGGTTAAATCCTGGTCTCATACGCGGAATGCCGCAAGCATGCCCTACTTACTTCCGGACAGTTCTATTATATATCCATACCGCGTGCCAAATCCATACATGAATGCCGGTGGAGTTGGAGGTGGAATTCAGCGTATCACTTGGGATGGGACTATTCTTTGGAATTATTTCTTTTCAGATACTACTTATCAACATCATCATGATATAGAACCTCTTCCAAGTGGTAATGTTTTAATTATTGTGTGGGAGGCAAAAACTGCACAAGAAGCTTATGATATGGGGAGACAGACAATAGATAACCCCCTTAATGTTATCTGGTCCGAGGCAATCTTAGAATTAAATCCTATCACAGGTAATATAGATTGGGAATGGCACTTATGGGATCATTTGATACAGGATGTGGATTCTAGTTTGCCAAATTATGGGGTAGTATCTGAACACCCGGAATTATTTGATATTAATAATGGCACAGCCGGAAGTAGCGGCAATCCTGGCGGTGGACAGGGTCCAAATGGAGATTGGATGCATCTGAATGCAATTAATTATAATGCTGAATTAGATCAAATTGTCATTTCATCTGCTAAGCAGAGTGAAATATTAATCATGGACCATAGTACAACCACAGAGGAGGCTGCTGGACATACAGGGGGAAACTCAGGAAAGGGTGGCGATTTATTATATCGATGGGGCAATCCACAAAATTATGACAGAGGGAATAATAATGACCATATTTTGGGTCACCAACATGGAGTCAACTGGATTCATGAGGGTTCTCCTGGAGCAGGCAATTTGATCCTTTTTAATAACCATCATAATAGTAATACTTCTGGGGCTGTAATTGAAATTGAAACTCCAATAGATGAAAATGGCAGTTATCTTATTGAGGATGGAGAACCGTGGGGACCTGAATCATTTATCATGGTCTATAATGATATTTTCACTCAAATGCAGGGAGGCGCTTTCCGACAGCCGAATGGAAATACACTAATTACTGACTGTGATGATGCACATATTTTTGAGATAAATTCCAGTGGTAATATTCAGTGGGAATACAATCCGAGTGGCGATTATCGGATTCCGCGGGCTCAAAAATATGAATTAGATTATTTGGATCAAGCTCCTGCATTTGCTGAAATCTATGATGTATCTATCCCGGAGAATGATACAGCCAGTTACAATTATGCCGATTTTCGGATGTGGATCAATGATTCAACAGATACACTTCGTGGTATCTACTGGTTCATGCACCCGGACAATGGGGATTCTCGGAACATCGTGAACGACTCGAATTACCAGACTCTCGCCAGCAGCCAGGATTTTGCTCTGATGGGTGCCCACATTTTTAATATGCAGATGCAGTCAGGGATCGGTGATGCAGTGATCGCTGCCATGGATTCATTCGCTGTTCTTTCCAGTCACGATGAGATATCCTTTATTCCCTTTTTCATTAACGGCTATTCCTGGGGTGGTCAATTTGGCTATCACTTTACCAAATGGATCCCTGAACGTGTGCTGGGCTTCATTACTCAGAAAGGAGGATATCACGACAGCACCGATGCAGGAGGTGCCATGGAGGTGCCGGGACTCATGTTTGTAGCTGAAAATGATCTCCCTTATCGTATAGAAAATCTAACAGGAATTTTTTTAGATCACCGACCTTTAGGAGCGAAATGGATACTCGCCATGGAACAGGGTGCTGGTCACACCCAAGTCACAGACTACCCTTTCCTCGATTCATTTTTTAATACTGTGGCTAATCTTCGATTACCAGATTCCATGGATGTACTTCAGCCTGTTATATTGAATTCACTTCCTGATTCCATGGGCTGGCTGGGAGATCAAACCAGTTGGATCATTGGTGATTGGGAATGCTATGACGGTGCGGTTGATTCTTCTTCGTGGTTTCCCACCAGAGAAGTCGGGGAACTTTGGCAAACTTTTGTTTCGGAAGGGACAATGATGGATACCAGTGCCTGTGATTCCACTACAGTAGAAACTGATTTTAAAATCCCAGAAAAGTTCATATTACATCCACCCTATCCCAATCCCTTCAACCCAAGCACAACACTCCGTTATGATTTGCCGGAGCAGGCTACTGTAAACATCATCATTTACGACATGCTGGGTAGACAAGTAAGAACACTGGTAAATACAACCCAGGAAGCAGGCTTTAAGTCAGTTATCTGGAACGCTACCAATGACTTCGGTAACCCCGTGAGTGCAGGTGTTTATCTTTACCAGATACAAGCGGGTGAATTTGTGCAGACCAGGAAGATGGTGCTGTTGAAATAAACTTTGTACGCCGGAGGAAACTCTACTTCTTTGTCAGTGCCCAACTCCCGTCCCAGTCATCACCGGGGGGATTATCTCGATAGTGCTCACACCGTGGAATATAAATCCGACTGGGATTGGTCTTGCGCCCGGGGAACATATCCTCCAGTTCATCTGATGTCCGAAATGCTTCAACAGCTTCTTCCCACTTCTGATTACGGTACAACGACAGTGCTTCATCGTAAGCTGTAAGAAGTTTTTCGTATCCGTCCGGCATGTTTCCTACTTCGGCGATAAGCTCATACACTTTCGCCGGCTCTGTCTTCCCCATGACAATCACATAGTCCAGGTCCCGCCAGATGAACTTGTCGCTACACGCTTTCTGTGTCTCAGCAGCCACCTGAATATATATTCCGTACTGCTTGGCAGATGCCTCCAGCCGGGCCGCCAGATTCACCGTATCACCCATCATGGTGTAGTTCATCCGCATGGATGAACCCATATTCCCCGTTACCATAGAGCCGGTATTGATGCCGATACGGTTTTGCATATGATGGACAATCTCCGGCCATCGGTCGCCCTGGGATTCCCACTCCTTGCGGAGTTCCGCCAGCCGTTCCTGCATCTTCACAGCTGTCAGGCAAGCATAGTACTCATGATTCTCTACCGGAGCCGGCGCTCCGTAGAAAGCGACAATGGCGTCACCGATGTACTTATCCAGCGTCCCCTTATTCGCCAGCAGGATATCGGTCATTTCGGTCAGATAACTGTTCAAGAGCTCCACCAGATCAGCCGCCGATAACTTTTCGGAGAACGTGGAAAAACTCTGGATATCTGTGAAGAACGCCGTGTGGTTTCCTTCCTCCCCACCCAGTTGGGGTTCCTGCTTCTCTTTGTACATCTGATCAATGAGCTCAGGTGAGATATAAGTACCAAAAGTGTTTTTCAAAAAACGTTTGTCCTTCTCTGCCACCAAGAAATTGTAGAGGAAGAACCCCAGGTACGTCACTCCCAGACTGATAGACGGCCGGACAACCTCCCACATGAGCAAATGATTCTGAAACTGGCTGTAGCTGAAGAAAATCCAAGTTCCCATGGCGATCAACGGCAAAGGGAGTGACCAGAGGGGCTTAGGAGGCAAAGCGACCACTGCTCCCAGTACAACCGACATAATGACAATTATCCAAAAATTGGTGGTACTGCTTGTCTTTCCTACGAACTCCCCTTCCAGCAAACTGTGGAGCACGTTGGCGTGAATCTCCACACCCGGGAAAGTCTCCTGTACTGGAGTGTTCCGCAAATCCATCAATCCCGGAAGGGACGCACCCACGATGGCAGACTTATCCTCCCAGAAATCAGGTGAGATCCATTGCGGATTCATACAATAGACATACTCAATATATTGAAATGTCCGATACTTGCCGAAATAGTTGACGTATAGCCGGCCTTTTTCATCGATGGGGATTTCGCGTACAACCACCCCTGCCCTGTTTTTCAGCCGAAGAATTCCCGCATCAAAATCATAGTTCAAGCCGTCTTGTGGAATGTCGAGATTATCCATGACCGCTGATAGCGTTATGGAAGGATAGACATGCCCAGGTCCTTCAAAGTAGACCGCGGTAGGCGCCCTACGGATGATACCATCTTCATCCTGCGGCAAATTGACAGTCCCCACGCCATAAGAAGACGTCAGCAGCTGAAAATGTGTATTCCCGATCCGTGTGGCAGAAGGGAGCTGCTTCGCCTGTTCATCCGGCAGATCAATGATATGCCGCTGCCAGGCGGAAGAGTCGTACCCCTGAGGTTCCGTCTCCATTTTGTAAAGGAAACTGGCGGAATCATCACTCTCAAAAACAAGAGCGTGGTGAGTTTTATCACTCTCTCCGGTCGCCTTTGTAAATTGTAAAGGGTCCGACCCGAGGAGATAGTCCTCTGTGCGAGCTGAGAGCCACTCATCAGCCGGCCAGTTTGAAACGGCCAGATCGTATACCAATTGCCATTTGATGGTATCCTGAGGATCGAAGATGATGTCAAACAAGAGGCTTCGCGGTTCGATTAGCGTCAGCGTATCAATGGGGAATATTTGACCTTCCGATCCGTCAAGATCCACATGCTGCACAAAGAAATCGTATCCGCTCCAGTTTTTTCGCCCAGTCATGGTGGTTGTGCTGTCGTAAGCGATATGGTCCAGCAATTCCAGTTCAGCTTCGGGATCCTCAGAATTATAGCGGTACAGTTGATAATAATCGATAGCAGAGGATACCGTATCTGGAGTCCAAGATAGCTTAACAGAATTCGTCACCGCATCGATAAGCTGTCCGTGATAAGCGTGAGGCCAGTCCTGATATCTCCCGAGCCCGCCGCTGTCCGGTGGAGCGATGGAGTTGTTCTCGATGTCGATGATCACTATGTCACCGATGGACTCGGGTTCCACATCGGACACCTTCGATTTCATCCTTGCATCGTAGGAAAGATACTCGTAACCGTCTAGGAGTGATTTCAAAGCAGGAATACGTGATGAGCCCCAGCCCATGATCAATCCAACTGCCAGACCGATACCGGCACCGATGATCACTCGCTTTAAAATATCAGACATTAGGTTAAAATAACACCATTATAAACCAGATTACTCAGCGTCCAGTTCTTCATTCCACTTCACCCAGTCAGATTGAGCATCGGCTTCTTTATCGAACTCAAACATGTGGTACTTTCCATCTGCCCGGAGGTTGATCTGCATCCCTTCCACCAGACTGATCCAGTCTTCCAAGGACACTTCGTATGGACCGGCCACCTGAGTAGGCGCCTGAATCTCCTGAACGGGCCCAAGGCGGAATTTAGGCGGGCCTCCTTCCTGCTGTTTTTTCTCCA
>DKQU01000105.1:0-668 GCA_002471865.1 Fidelibacterota bacterium UBA7300
GGTTCGATTCCCAGGCGTTCCCGCCAGAATTCAAAAAGCAGCCTAGAGATTGAATTAATTTAAAAGGAGAATAAAATGGTAATTAATTTTGTAGGATTAATATCAGGAATAGCTTTATCACTCGGTTTTGCATTTTTTATTAGCCGTCTGCTAAAAGCGATGGAGACTGTTGACCTTAATAGTGACAAGTAAATGAGACTGCTGATCAAAGTATTCGCAGTCAGCATTATTCTTACTACTTCTCTTCACGCTCAGGAGAACAAAATCTTCTGGGATGGAAGGGACTGGGTAAAGTTGACTGCTGAAGGATCTGGATATCCGGAGTTTGTCTATCTGGCGAAGGCTGCGTACGTGAACGGTCTCCTTGATGGAAGGCTTTACGATTATCTTCAGACATGGCCTGCAGATAAAGCATTAGCCGACTCACTCATTGGTGACGAACTTTCAGATTATCTCCGAACTTCAGAGATAGTCAGAGCGCTGGATAATTTCTACAGTGATCGTCTGAATCGGTACATTCCCATCTCGTCGGCTATCATATATGTTAACATGCAGGCTCAGCAACAGCCCATAGACGTTTTAGAAGCGTACAAAGAAAAAAGCAAAGAGTGGATTAATACTTTGATGTTGGAGATGATGAAAGAAAATCTCTACGATGTAATGAAGAA
>DKQU01000105.1:1053-2773 GCA_002471865.1 Fidelibacterota bacterium UBA7300
TCAGTTGGTGAATACATGAAAACTCTCTCATCATTTGTGAACCGAATCTTGCTGATATGATATCGATAGCGATAATCCAGCGTGCGGTCAAAAGTGTAGGTCAGTCCGCGGATGATTGTCTGATTAGGACCGAAAGGTGCTTCGTAGGGGTGGAGATGCACTACTTTTCTCTCACTCACAATATTAAGTGAAGGGTCGACCTCCGTAAGGTATCCTTCCAATTCAGTAATAGTCCTACCGGCATTGTTTTCAATTTGTACCACAACGTACAGTAAATCATCCTCCACCACTCTCATGCGTAAGTCAGTCTCAAATAGAGGAATCGACTGGGCAAGAAGCCCCGAAAAGGGTAGAATGAGAAGATATTTTATCAACAGTTTCATTATCGAAATTTATCCATGATAGCGTCCCTTGTCAAGAGCAACCGTTGTGGAACTGCATTGTGGATTAACCGTTAACATTTGTAACATCATGACCGAGAGTGAATTTAGAGAAATAATTTTAAGACTGGACGATCTTTTTGTCGCTGAAAAAATAGGTGGCGAAGGTCGGAATTGGATCGCTCAAGGCCGAATGTTGGAAGGGAAGTCCTCTGAGCAGATTACCTCTAGTTTGAATTTGCTTGATTTAGATTTTACTGTTTCTGGAGATGATGACTCTGTTATTATAACTTTATCGGAAAAGCCTGAGTCGGTTATTGTAATCCCGCCTCTCAATTTGATACTCTTCGGACTGACAATCGTGACCACACTTTTCGCCGGTGCTGCACTTCAAGGTGGATCTCCACTACAGAATTTTTCTGATCTGACTCTGGGAATTCCTTATTCAATTACATTGCTGCTAATCCTCGGCTCGCACGAATTCGGGCACTACTTTTATGCACGTAAACATAGGGTTGATGCCACGCTCCCCTATTTTTTGCCAGCTCCGCCTTTCCTCATCATGTTTGGTACCTTCGGCGCTTTCATCAAAATCAAGAGCCCAATCAGGACTCGACAGGCGCTTTTAGAAATTGGTGCAGCAGGACCCATCGCCGGTTTCGTGGTGAGCGTAGCTGCCATTTTAATCGGTTACGCACTGATCCCCAGTCAGGAATTTATCACCGAGCATATCAAAACTGTCCACGGTGGGTTGAACACGGAGTCAGCGGATTCAGCGACGATTCAGCTTACCATGGGCTCCTCTATTTTATTTGCCGGGCTGTCGAAACTGTTCCAGGTTACGATTCCCATGGACGAGATTTACCACTTTCCGCTGATCTTCGCCGGCTGGATCGGATTTCTAGTAACAATGCTGAATCTCATTCCCATTGGACAGCTCGATGGCGGACATATCGCCTATGCTGTTTTGGGGAAAAGGCACAATGTTTTCGCTAAGTGGGCGTTTCTGGCGTTGGTACCGCTCGGATTTATCTCTCCCCACTGGTGGTTCTGGGCGGTCTTGATTCTTGTTCTGATGAGAACGGTAAAACATCCTCCTCTTCAGAGCATCAATCTGCCAATTTCACATCGAGAGAGAAACATCGGATGGATCTGCTTAGCGATATTGGTACTCTGTTTTGTTCCGGTTCCAATAGAGGTTTTCTGATGTTGCACAAGTCGTCTGTCGTCTTTTTCTGGTCTATTTTCATTGCTGCCGCTTTCTCGCAAAGCCGTGTGGGAGAGTGGGAAACCTATACATCCCACCTGGATGTGGCGCAGAGCGTGGAGGTTGGAGATAC
>DKQU01000105.1:3202-5631 GCA_002471865.1 Fidelibacterota bacterium UBA7300
ATTGCCATTGACAAAAACGGGAATCTGTGGCTTGGGGGAGCGTCGCCGGTTGGCGTTGTTCAAATATATGATCTTAAGCGGCATGAGTCTATTTCGGTCTTCGATTTCGATTTATCTGAAATTTCTGCAATTACTGTATCAGACTCTGTTGCTTTTGTCGCCTATCTCCAGAATCAGGACTGGGGTATTTTGGAGTTCATTTGGAAAGACGACGCCTACAGCTATCGGCAGATTTTCAATCCGTCAGTGGAACAACTTTCGACCATCTCCGGTGTGGCAATTAGGGGAGATTCTCTTTTTGCGGCGACTGACTTGGGAATCTTCTTGGGAAATTATCGCGATCACATCCTGAATTATCCTCAGAATTGGTCACTTCTTCCCGGTCTGACAGATGTTGTCAGGATGCAGCAAGGAGGAAATGAACTCCTTATACTGGCAGGGGGAGATATCTGGAGCTATAGCGATTCCTTGCAGTTGGTGAGCAATCATGGTACTGATATGCTGGATGTCGTTAGAACATCAGATGGGACTATTTTCGCCGCTGCTAATAATCACATCAACCGTTATGATAGTGATGGGAATGTTGAATCACAATGGAGTTCAAAGGAAAATATTCAGAGGGTTATAAGTTTATCCGACGGTAATCTGTTGTTATCTACAGTACAGGGTTTAGCTTTATGGAATAGTACAGATGAAACAGCTTCGTGGTTTGCACCAAATTCCCCGGCCAGCAACGTCTACACTGCTTTGACTGTTCTGGATGACGGACGACTGGTAGCAGCGGGTAATGACGGCGTAACTATCTTATCAGAAGACGGTTGGTATAATCTGGTCGCTTCGACAAAGGCGGAACTGTTTCACGAATTCACTACTGATGACTATTCCGGGTTAGTGGCGGATACCGTCATGTACCGAACCAATCGTGTCTGGTCGGTGGTTGAGCGGAATGATAGGATTTTTTATACAATCCAAGGCGCTCAGCCGACTGTAACCGGCAGCGGAGATACACTCAGAGGAGGTGTAATGTCATTCGATCTGGAAGATCCAGCTGACTTTCAGATTTACGATGCTGACAATAGTGACCTCAATCCGCATAACAGTGACGGCTATCTGAATCTGCGTGGTCTTTTTGTGGATGGCGATGACAACCTGTGGATCTCAAATTTCGGTGCGGCTGATAATGATAAGAAAATCACTGTTTTTACTCCCGATAGTCATTGGATACATATTCCGCAAACCGATCTTTCCAGTTCGAATAAATGCGATAATCCTACAGATATTCTCGTAAAAGAAGATGATGGCATTTTCATGGTGGGAAGCAATGCGGATCATAATGACGATGGAAAATTTTTCGTATGTGAATATGTTATCACAAAAAATATAAGCGGAGAAGATACAGTCCTTGTAGACTGGAACTCGTTTAACAGTAATGAGAGCAGTGAGGATAATACTGTTTGGGCTCAAGTTTCATCTGAAACCAGCACAGCTTGGGTACTGACACCACTTGGACTTCGTCGTCTGACTTTCAACAGTACGTACACATCCGCATCTCAGTATTTCTACACATACTTTCAAGGTGTCGGATTTGGAGAGGGATCTAAGATCGTCAGCGATAACAGGGACAATATTTGGCTGAACTCGACCTCAAACGGATTGTATGTTCTGCTCGCTAATTCATCTGCTTGGCCTGATTGGAACGGATTCCATCCTGATAACAGCTACCTACTATCCGATGAAGTGTTTGCAGTCGCTTTTGATGAAGAGCGAGGTATTGCCTATATTGCGACTTCTAAAGGAATCAACAGCCTGCGGATTCCGTTTGCGGAAGAACGGACATCCTACAGCACCCTCCGCGCATTCCCCAGCCCGTACCGGATTCCCAACAGTCGACCTATGGTGATTGACGGGCTCATGGACGAATCTTCACTGAAGATATTCACTCTGTCCGGACGTCTGCTTCGAACGATTAAGTCAACTTCCGGGGATGTATCAGGGTATCAGGCGTTCTGGGATGGACGGACTGACTCCGGTGAATTGGTGGGAACGGGAGTTTATCTGGTGGCAGCCTATGAGCAGGGGGGAGAATCGTTCGTTACTAAAATAGCTGTAATCCGGGAGTAGTAGAGAAATAGTAATCCCTGAGTAACTTGCTGTCCTAAAAGTTGTTACTCTTGCCGTGGGAAGTACTCAGGCATCAATCCAAATTCGCCTTCCAGTTCCTCAGCAATTGTCCTGATCATTACTTTCCGTTGATTGTACCTCAGGAATGAACTTTTCATAGCCGTTATAGTAAACTCCCGAAAGTCGTACAGATTGAAGCCGAATAACTTTCTGGCAAGTAAGAATTCCTCAGAGAGGGTAGTGTTGGACATGAGCCGGTTGTCAGTATTTAAGGTAACACGGATACCCTGATCATAGTAAAACTTAAC
>DKQU01000074.1 GCA_002471865.1 Fidelibacterota bacterium UBA7300
CTTATTGCGGTATTTCCGTTAAACATTCATAAGGAGGTTGTTATGGGTCATATTATGAGTATTCCTTTTCTAATCGGCATTGGGTGGCAGGAGATTGTACTTATTTTCTTAGTGCTTCTTCTACTTTTCGGCGCTAAGCGATTACCTGAACTAGCAAGAGGTCTGGGGAAAGGTATTCGCGAGTTCAAAGGTGCTGTAAAAGATGTTGAGGATGAATTGGATGATGCGGCAAAATCTGTAGGCGATACATCTGACTTGGATAAGCCAGATGGTGAATGAAGATTACTCTCTTCAGATACCGTAAATAAGATAAGCATTTTTCAAGGGTACCTTTCAGGTTTGTGACCCTGGTAATGTACTTGAAGCGATATGTTGTATTATAAAACGGAAACTTCTATCTCCGCCATGCATTATCTGTTGAGACTATTATGAAGCTGTTACAATAATACATGTTTGAATTCACACATCCCTGGGTTTTGTTTTCATTGGTTATTGTTCCTTTACTTATCGTTTGGTATTTACGATGGAGCCATAAAAGAGAGGGTTCGATCAGATTTTCTTCCCTTAGTCTTATTCGGACTGTTTCAGCTCTTTCGGGAAAACGTAAAGTAAATTTCCTCAATTTTCTTACACTTTCAATAATATTATTACTAGTCTTGGCTTTAGCACGCCCGAGAATCACTTCAAAGGAGAGTGAATCTTCATGGGATGTTGTGGACATCATGCTTGTTCTCGATATAAGCGGCAGCATGAGGGCAGAGGACTTTAAACCGAACCGTCTGGAAGCTGCTAAATTAGAAGCACTCGACTTTGTTTCTTCAAGAGAGCATGACAGAATCGGGCTTGTTGTATTTGCCGGAGAAAGCTACTTACAGTGCCCTTTGACAGTAGATAATGACGTAGTAACGAATATCCTGAAACAAGTTACGATTATTGATGAACAGCATGACGGTACTGCCATAGGAATGGCTTTGGCTATGGGGATTAATCGATTGAGGGATAGCGAGGTAAAGAATAAAGTGATTGTTCTCCTTTCCGATGGCAGTAACAATGCTGGTGAACTGGATCCAATTACCGCAGCAAGAATGGCTACAGACTACGATATCACCATTCACACAATCGGTATAGGTAGGAATGGGAAAGTACCTTTCCCGACTGTAGATCCTTTCACCGGTCGTAAGAGACTTATTTATCAGGAGATGGAGATTGATGAAGAGACACTCTTAGCCCTTTCCAAAGAGACCTCAGGACAGTTTTCCCTTGCTAATGATAGAGAAGGATTGTCTGTTATATTCGATGAGTTGGACAAGCTGGAACGGACTGAAGTTTCTGTGACTGATTACACCGATTATAGAGAAATTTTTGCGTGGTTTCTTTTTCCTGCTGTCGCTTTGGCGGTAAGCGACAGATTTATTCGACAGTTCTGGTTTAGGAAGAGAAATTAGGTGATCGCATTTCGCTACCCTCTGATGTTTTCTCTTTTTGGACTGATGGCAGTTGCATTAGTGGCATTTTGGTTCATGCGCGGCAGGCGTGAAAGGGAACAGAACGAATGGGGAACTCAGAAAGTACGTGCAAGGCTTTTCGCCAGGATAAACCAAATTGGCACTAAATGGAGGCACATTCTCCATTGGGTAGGTATTGTCATGCTGATTCTTGCTTCAACCGGCCCTCAGATAGGAACTCAGCTCCGAGAAGTTAAGCGGGAGGGTGTTGATGTGCTTGTAGCACTGGATATATCCAACAGCATGTTAGCAAGAGATGTTCGTCCAAACCGACTTGATCGGGCTAAGTTCGAAGTCCGACAATTTTTTTCAAGACTTCGGGGAGATAGAGTAGGGATGATTGTGTTCGCAGGTACCAGCCATCTTTATTTACCATTTACAGGAGATTATGACGCAGCCAGATTATTTCTCGATGCCGTAGAAACTTCCATGATAGAAATTCAGGGAACTGCATTGGCGGATGCAATCAATCTCGCAACAGAGTCCTTTCCGGATGATGATCCAAAATTCAGAACTATCATATTGTTAACCGATGGAGAAGATCATGAAGGAGATATTTCGACGGCAGTTCAAAAAGCAAAGAGCGAAGGAATTATAATTCATGTAGCAGGTGTAGGGTCTCAAGATCATGTCCCGATTCCTGTTGTCAATTCTAAGGGAATGGTAACTGATTACATGAAGAGTCCATCGGGGGATTTGATTACGACAGGACTTAATGATGAAATCCTGCGAACTATTGCAATTGACACAGACGGCCAATATATTCGAATGGATGATGGCTCTGTAGGTATTGCACTAATAACTGATACAATTGCCGGGATGGAGAAAAAGACTTTGCAGACACATGAATATGCCGGTTTCGAAGATAGATATCAATATTTTGCAGCCATTGCACTGATTTTATTCTTAATAGAACCTTTGATATCAACTCGAAAGCGGGAGGAGAGGAAGTGGCGTGGCCGGTATGTATAAAATCAGTTTAACAGCTTTACTTCTTATTTCTTGTTTAATGTCACAGAACAGCGATTCTTCAGGGCAAACAAAGTACAGTTTCTTTCTAGAGAAACACCCCAATGTTCCAGAAATTAAATTCAATGCAGGATTTGAATCGTTCCAAAAAGGTGAACTGGAAAATGCTCAAAGTCAGTTTAAGTCTTCGTTAGAATCTGGTAATAAGAATCTACAATTTCCTTCACTTTATAATCTGGGAAATACACTTTTTTCAAAAGCTGATCAAGCTTCCAGTGTTACCCCTGAAAATCCCCAATCTCAACCACCTTCGTTTTCTGAAGCAGTGGAAGCTTATCGAAAAGCCTTGTCGCTTAATCCTACAGATGAAAATGCCAAATATAATTACGAACTGGCTCTGAAGAGAATGCTGGAGGAGCCGCCCCAACAGCAGAATCAGCAGGATCAGCAGCAACAACAGGATCAATCAGAGGATGATTCTGAGGATCAGGAAAACCAGGATCAGCAACAAGGTCAGGACGATCAAAAAGAACAACAAGAGCAGCAATCACAAGAGCAGGAGAATAAGTCAGGTGAAGAAACAGAGGAAGAGAGGCAAAGTAATCCTCAAGCGATGAACCAAACTGAAAAAAAACCTGATTCCGAAACAATTCTGGATGCGCTCCGAGCCCAGGAAAAGCTCCAGCCGAAACTATTCAAAGAGAAGATGAGATCCAATAAGCCAGAGAAAGAGTGGTAAGATGAAACGTGTGTTAACACTCTTCATTATTTTTTCGGCTGTTGCTTCTGCACAAGTCAAAGTTGTTGCTTCAGTGGATAAGAATAAGATTAACTTGAATCAGCACATCAGTTTTGAAGTAAAAGCAGAGGGGAGTGAGGAGTTCCCACAAGTAGATCTTAGTCCAATCAAAGACTTCACTATCGCTAGCGGTCCTTCGCAAAGCAGCAGCTACCAGATGTTCAATAACAAGGTAACAACTGCTTACTCTTTATCCTGGAATCTTCTTCCTAAGAAAGAGGGAAAGCTCACCATTCCCTCATTAAAAGTTGTTGTAGATCGAAAGAGTTACATCACAAAACCTATTACCATTCAAGTTTCTAAGTCCTCCAGATCTAGATCTAAGCGAACGCAGCAGCCTGAGCCTGAGACACAATACATATTCCTTGAGGCATATACGGATAAAAGAGAAGCATATATTGGCGAACAGATAACGGTTGAATTTATGCTTTATACTCAGGTGAACATCAACGACCTTTCCATCTCTCAGAAACCTCAAGGTATTGGGTTCTGGAAAGAAGAACTTCAATCGCCAAGATCTCCCAAATTCCGACTGCGTGAGCTAGATGGAGTTCGGTACAATGTAGCTTCTCTTGGGAAAATAGCACTGTTTTCTACCGAGACAGGTCAGTTGATTCTCGATCCAATGATATTGGATGTGACGGCATCAAGCAGATCTGTCAATCGATTTCCTACTTTCGACGATTTACGCTTTGGTGATCCGTTTTCCATATTTCCTCAGTCAGAACGTTTCAGACTGGAATCAGAGCCTGTAGAGTTAACAATTCATCCATTACCTGAGGAAGGCCGTCCGGAAAATTACAGTCAAGCTGTGGGTCAGTTTTCTCTAAGTACATACATAGACAGTTCTGAGGTGGAAGTGAATAGAGCTGTCACATTTAAGGTAGAGCTGAAAGGTACCGGGAATCTGAATTTGGTTGAAATCAACGAACCAGATTTTCCCGGTGGTGTAGAGATTTTTGACCGTAAGAGACCGGTGTTCGACCGTGACGTATTCAGGGACGATTTTACAGGTGTGAAACTGTGGGAATACATCATCATGCCTCGCAGGTCAGGTCTTTTCATCGTTCCCGAGATGGAACTGGTTTATTTCAATCCAGCAGAGAATTCATGGAAGGTTATCCGCTCCAAACCATTGCGGCTTAATGTTGAACCAGGCAGAGGAACTTCATCTGGAAGCGGTAGTTCCCAAGATGTCTTTCAACTGGATCAAGACATTCGATACATTAGAACATCTCCGATGCAGTTCCGTCTCATTCGCCAGGAAATGATCCCGTCACTTGTCTGGTGGCTGGCTGGGATAGGAGCTCTACTCTTCATTCTTCCTGGTGCCGTTCTCCTTGTACAGGGTGATAGCGAATCTCGTCGACTTGAAGGGAAATCCCGGACTGCTTTAAGACGAAGTCGCCGGAAATTAAAGCGTATTACTTCTGTTGATGACTACACAACTGTTTCTAAAGTTATAACCGTTTATATAGCGGACAAGTTTGGTCTGCCGTCGACTGGCTTGGACGTTGATACCATCAACTCTTTATTAACTGACATTGTAAGCGATGAAAAACGAAAAGAGCTTGGGGAAATCTTGACAGCATCTAACGAAGGACGATTTTCTCCCGGAAAGGCTCAAAAAAGCGCTGTTGAACTTGCGGGTACAATTAAAGAGATTCTGACCAGTCTAGAGGAAGAACTGTGAAATCAACTATTTTAGCACTGTTCATTCTTCTATCAGTCGCTTCAGCTCAAGTGGATGCTTTTCAGCAGCTTTTTGATGATGGTAATAATGCTTATGCTGATTCATCTTGGAGTAAAGCAATTGCTAAATACGATTCAATCTTGATCAATGGTTTACATCACAGCGATCTCTATTACAATCTGGGGAATGCGTATTATAAATCTGAAATGCTAGGTCAAGCAATCTGGGCATATGAGAAAGGATTGCAGCTTGAGCCAAATGATAACGACTTACGCCACAATCTGATCTTTGTTAAGCGTGAGGCAGGTATTGCTGAACTTCCGAAGCCGGTCTACTTGA
The DNA here is from genome assembly GCA_002471865.1 of Fidelibacterota bacterium UBA7300. GTDB lineage: Bacteria > Fidelibacterota > Marinisomatia > Marinisomatales > UBA2128 > UBA2128. The sequence goes on from DKQU01000074.1 coordinate 5,306, forward strand.
TCAGATTGTATAACTCTGTGAAAAGTATTCTTCTACCTCATCAATGGCTGATAATTTCAAGCACAGCATTTCTGATGAGTGGCCTCATATTTACATTTTCTCATTTAGGTGGACTTAGAATTACTCAAGTTATGAAAGCTCCATTTGTGGTGATGATTATTGTTATTATAATGTTCGGTCTGATTTATCTTGACGTACGACATGATATATCTTCCATGAAGAGTGGTATTATTATTGCTCACGTTTCTGTTGGAGCTAAATCAGCGCCAAATGAAGGAGCCAAGACACTTCTTCAACTGCCGGAAGGGACGAAAGTAGATATCACCGGCGAACAAACAGAATGGCGAGAGGTAGAGTCCATCGATGGAAGTAAAGGGTGGGTTAAATCAGAAGATGTGAGGAGTTTGGTGTGGTAAGAATTGCAATCTTATTATTTATCCCATTTGTCCTATTCGCTCAAAATGAGAAAACGAAGCCGGACGAAAGTTTTAATCCCAGAGAGCTGAAAGAGCCTAAGATCGAATTTCCGCTAATCATTATGCCGGATGATAAACTCCCCGGTGAGGAAAAGGAGGAGGACATTCCCACCGATTCTACCCTCGACGGCTATCGAATTCAGATTCTTACCACCAGGGATCCTGAAGAGGCGGATACGCTGCAGGCTCAACTCCAAGGCAGTTTCCCCGGTGAAGTGTATGTGACTTATGATCCCCCCAATTACAAAGTACGCGTCGGTAATTATATCAATCGACCTTTGGCAGAGGAATCACAAGTTCGCCTCAAGCGAATGGGATTCCGCAGAGCATGGGTCATCCGTACGAAAGTACTGGTGGCACCGAAGATTGAGGAGCGGTGACTCTCGTCGGGAAAACTGTTGATGCCGTAAGGCATTATCGCTAAATTTTACGGATTCAGATGTGGTGAATAATACCACAGGGTTATCATAATAAACCTCGGAGATAGTTTGTGAAACATTCTTTTGACCATACTCTATATAATAAATCAGTAACATAGGGACAGCTAATGTCCGGTCACTCCAAATGGTCCACTATAAAGCGGAAGAAAGCCGCTGAGGATGCCAAGCGCGGTAAAATCTTTACGAAGGTAATTAAAGAGATCACCGTTGCGGCTCGACAAAGTGGTGGTGACGAGGAGAATAATCCCCGCCTAAGGCAGGCTATCCTATCAGCGAGAGATGCCAACATGCCGGCGGATAATATCAAACGGGCGATCCAGAAAGGGACCGGTGAACTGGAAGGTGTTTCGTACGAAGAGGCTATTTTCGAAGGTTACGGTCCCGGCGGTGTTGCTATCATGATGGAGGTCATGACGGATAACCGCAAGCGTACTGTAGCTGAGCTCAGGCATCTATTAACTAAGTACAACGGAAATCTCGGAGAAACCGGTTGTGTGGCGTGGATGTTTGATAAAAGATCACTCATCACTATAGAGAAAAATGGTGTGGATGAAGA
>DKQU01000072.1 GCA_002471865.1 Fidelibacterota bacterium UBA7300
CGGTAACCGGTGATCTCATCATACTTTTTTGGCCCTGAAAAATCGAAACCTTCCGCCTCATAAACATCAGGGATATTTACAATTTCACCTGCAATGGCTACATGAGCAGAAACATTCGTGTGGTTTTCTTTCCCATCCACTACCAGAGGAACAGGTGGTAAATCAATCTTGTTCCCGGTGGTGCCGCCTGCAGCGTAACCAGTGGACTCAGTCTGCATGATTTCAAATTTCAGTACTTTCTTTTTATCTAATACACGATAAAGTGTGCCTGCATCGCAATGTGTAAATGATCTCGCTTCGGTCACGATCATTTCCAACAGTTTATCCAGATTTTTCTCACTGCTGAGAGCGATCCCTAACTGGTTAAGTCTTTCCATGTCAGTTTGTGCAGAGTTTTCTGTTTTTTTCTTTGCCATTTTCTAATTTACCTGTTATGAGTCACTTTATTTAAGTATAGCCTGAAATACTTGATGAGTCCACTCCTTATTTCTAATTAGGGAAAATATAGAGGAACGACTGCGGAGAATCAAACGAAATTCGAATTTTCGGGAACTCATCCATATGATTCACGTTTATGTGATAAGCCGGGTTGAAAAACCCCGGAAACTAAAACGAGGAGGGATCGTTTAGGCGACCCTCCTTTTTATTTCATAACGAAAAAAGGAGAAGAAAAATGAAAAAAGAGCTAAAGCAGACCATCGCACTGATCTCGGTGAGCGCTGTTGTTGCACTGGCTATCACACTGGGCCTTTACAGTAGAGCATCCAGCAAGATAACTGAAGTGAAATCCAAACAGATTAAGACTCTCACCAAAAGTACCTCTGCCCCAGAGAATCGTATAGATCTTATCTCTGGTCTTGAGGATATAACTCTTTCCACAACAGCCGAAATTTCGGATCAAAATGTTGCCAACGCCGAAGAACCGAAAGCAGAGGTGGAAACGAGTATTTCAACAGAAGTTGCTGTTCCGGAATATAATGGTCAAGGGAGTGTAGGTTATACATTCTCTGAAGCATTTCGGGATGCCCGCGCAAATTTGGGTTCCGGCAATATCTTCATCTGGAACGGAATGGAGTACACCACTACTCTCGCCAGTGAACTACTCGCAGAAGAGAAAGTAGTTCTAGCTGCTGCAGATTCTGCAAGTGAAGAATCGGTAGAGGAGTTGAATATGCCGGAAGAACCAGCTGACAGGCCGGAAGTGAGCATACCTGTACGTGAAGAAATCCTCCTAAGTACCTCGGGCGGTGCTAACTCAAGCAGCTCTTCTGCCGGTAGGAAGTAAAGATCTGCTGATTGTATCCGAGGCTTAACCCTCCTCAAAGCCTTGGGTGTGGAGCGGGCCGGTGGCTATTCAGCTTCCGGTCCGTTTAATTTATCAGACTCTTTTACTGTCATTTGATCGTGATTTGTTTAAATTGGCGGCGGAATTATGGCAAAAGAACAACCTATCACAGCCGAAGGTACAATCATCGAGGCACTGCCAAGCTCAATGTTCAGAGTAGAGCTGGAAATCGGTGGGAAAACCCATCTAGTACTCGCCTATGTAGGCGGCAAGATGAGAAAGCACTTCATCAAGATCTTGCCGGGAGATCAGGTTACGTTGGAACTCTCCCCCTATGACCTCAGTCGAGGACGTATTGTCTACAGGCACTAATTCTCTCCTCAAACAGTTCATTTTAGCATATCATGTCTAAACTTCTGCGTGAATTCTACGTTCGTCCTAATGTAGTGCAGATAGCAAAGGATCTTCTGGGCAAGTATCTACTGACCCGTTTGGAGGATACAGTCACAGGTGGAATGATTGTAGAAACCGAAGCGTATGCCGGTCCAGAGGACCGAGCTTCCCACGCACACAACAGTCGCCGTACTTCACGGACTGAGATCATGTTTCACGAAGGGGGCGTTGCATATGTTTACCTCTGCTACGGAATCCATCATCTGTTCAATATTGTTACCAATGTTGAAGGCATCCCCCACGCTGTACTTATCCGGGCTATAGAACCTACAGATGGTGCCGAACTGATGCTCCGTCGACGGAACATGAAGGAAGGTTCTCCAAAACTTTCTGGCGGACCCGGAACCTTGACTCAAGCTCTGGGAATAAAAACAACCCACACCCAGACAGATTTGACCGACGAACAGATCTGGCTGGAAGATCGTGGTTTTTTAGTCCCGGAAGATGAAATCATTGCAGGACCAAGAGTTGGCGTCAGTTATGCCGGAGAAGATGCCGAGAATCCTTGGCGATTCCAGTTGAAAAACAGATCTAATGGTGTTTTCTAAGAGGGAAAAATACGAACGGGAGGAATATTAGAACTATTGCGCCGAATCTCAGTCCGATGAGAAAAATAACTGCTGTGATGGCTAACTTTGTAAAAAGAGGAAGTGTTACAATTTTTGAAAACCAGGACATAGTAACAAAACTTATTTTGTCTACTCAACTTTTTTCATCAGTATCTCGACTGTCTCACCAAGATAAAACATAAGCGTAGAATCAGTTTCAAACGTCAATCCCCACTCCTCATCTTCGTATGTGGAATCCTTGTACCTTATGGTAAGAGTGAGAGGCTCAGCTTCCCCGGAAATTTTCCACTGTGCTTTTTCATCATTATTAATGAATAGAGCACCATTGAAGACAAAGGTAAAGGTCGCCTCCGCCCCCTCTATCCCTTCCGGTCCTCCGCGCCAACTGCCGAGAATCTGCCGATTAGGGTTCGGTTT
>DKQU01000026.1:0-142 GCA_002471865.1 Fidelibacterota bacterium UBA7300
AAGTCCAATTTCATATGTTACGGTCTTCTCTGGTTTAAGGAGTGAATTTCCTATGGTGGTTTCATAGTCACTGGGCGATATCAAAAAGGAATGATTTTGATAAAGCGCATACAGTGGTGGAAGTTGGAAGAAATGCCCATAA
>DKQU01000026.1:276-3523 GCA_002471865.1 Fidelibacterota bacterium UBA7300
TAAAACAGGGTGACTTCAAGACCCATATTACTTGTCAATGCCTGCCAAAGTCCAATTTCATATGTTACGGTTTTCTCTGGTTTAAGGCGTGAATTTCCTATGGTGGTTACATAGTCATTGGGCGAGATCAAAAAAGAATGACTCTGATAAAGCGCATACAATGGAGGAAGTTGGAAGAAATGCCCATAACTGAAATGTAGCACGGCAACATCACCCAACTGATAAGCCAATCCAAATCGGGGACTAACTTGATAGAAAGGTTCTGCCATTGGATAGACAGACATCATGGAATCTGGAAGAGACAACTGATTGGCTGGGTTTCGTCTATCAGATGGATAAACTGTATTGGGATCAAAATAATCATATCTGATTCCAAAGTTGATTACCATCTCATCAAACTCCATTTTATCCTGAATATAGGCCGACGCATCAATCGGTTCCACCAGATACACATCGGCATACAAAGTATTATCTGCTAACGTATCTGGTTCATACAATATGTTTTCATCAACTGTACCGTGATATTTGTTTCGAATTTCATGCCATTGGTTGTCCAATTGATGTTGAATGTACTGAGCTCCCCACTTTAGACTGTGGGTATGATTAACCTGCCAGGTCAGGTCAAATTTCGCTCCCCAATCTACCATAGTCCGGACACTATGCCCCTTTTGCTGTCCTCCGGTGAAGAACCCAGGTCCATAACTATCCATATATCTGTCATGAACATAATTAGAATCCAAAGGATCTTCGTACATATACCATCCATTGTAGTTATCCATGTATGATAACTTAAGCTCGTAAAACAGTGAATGACTTAACATGTGGTTTATGAAAATTGAGGCAAATTCCGTCCTTCTATGAGTTGCAGCCATACCGTATGGATTGTACTTAAATATATGGTCGTATCCATGCCATTCATCCTCGTTCAAAGAGTAAAGTGTGGATAGCCTAAAGCTTCCAAGAGTAAAGGTGAGTTTTCCCAGTAAAGATTGATTATTAGAACGGTTCATAGCGACAAAACTGCTATCACCTGAATAATCATCAATCCACTCTGAAGGACTACTGCTGTAGTAATTACTTTCATCAGTTACATTGAATCTGTTAATTCCATTCAGATGATTTTTATTGTCCCGAAAACGGAAATTAGTGAGAAAAGTAATTCGGTTTTTCAATATAGGCCCACTTAATTGAACTTTATAATCCTGGTTTCGGTTAAACTCAGAAGGGGTTAAGCCAATAAAGATATTGTCATTCCTCGTATAGTAATTCCCGTACCCACTGCTCAGAGATCCTTCGAAGTTATTTCCTCCATCCTTGGTGACAATATTGACAACACCACTCATGGCTCGGCCGTATTCCGCATTGAAGGTACCTGTAATGATCTCAAGGTCCTGAACCGCTTCGGGTTCTATTTCAACTGTAGTATTTTGTCCGCTAAAAGCTTCATCAACTTGAATGCCATCAATCATATAGGTTACTTCAGTAGAACGTCCTCCCCTGAAATGACCTGCCACAACACCTGCCTGCATGTTTACCACGGCACCCATGCTTTCGATGGCCAATTCTTGGATTTCGTCGGATGATACATTCTTGATTGTACTGGTTTGGTCTCTTTTAAAGGAAATACGATCAGCGGTTACGATAACGGCTTCACCTTCTAAAACATCTTGGGTCATTTTCACATCTAAACCCAATGTCCTGTTAACAGACACACGGACATTTTCAAAGCGAACAGAATTATACCCCATTACACTCACTTTGACAGTATATACCCCAGGACTAACATTGATTACATGAAACCGACCATCATTATCAGCAGCCGCACCGATTAATTCCCCTTCGAGTACAACATTGGCTCCCGGTAGTGGGTCTCCCGTCTCTGAATCAGTGACAGTTCCGGATATTTTCCCTGTCGTTTGAGCAACCAGAAAATTGGTTAATACAAGTATAATCCAAAGAGAGTATCGTAATTTAATTGAGATTCCAAATTTCATATTCATAGATAGACCTAATTTATCTTCTAAAATTACATAGGGGGAGCAGTGATATCCCACTCCCCCCATGATATTTATAGATGACATTGTTTAACTATTTCATCAGCATCATCTTTTTGGTTTGAACAAAATCATTAGATCTCAGACGATAGATATAAACGCCCGAAGAAAGACCATGTCCATTCCAAGCTACTCGGTGCTCTCCTGCATGCTGATATTTGTTTACTAACGTGGCTACTTCTTGGCCGAGTATATTATAGACAGAGATGTTTACCTTTCCACTGCTGGCCAGGGAATAGTTTATTGTTGTGGTTGGGTTGAAAGGATTAGGATAGTTATTATCTAAGGAATAATGAAAAATTATCCCCGTGGTTTCCTCATCGATACCAACCGTAAATTGATCACCAATCCAAGTACTGGACCATACTGACGGTGTTTGCCAGGCGTTATCCGTGTTAAAAGGTGAACCAACCAAGTTTCCTTCCCATCCTGCTCCATCGTTATCATGCAGTGTCGGTTCTATTGGAATCCGCATGCCATTCACCGCGTTGAATCTGATGTCGTCACCAAAGGCGATATCATCCAGGGCCAGTTTTGCTTCTACCACCCAATCTGGATTAAATCCTTCTTGATAATAATTCCCATCGCCGTTCACAGCCAATGTATCCGCTCCGTTGAAGTCATTTACAACATGGGTTTCAAGGAAGAAGAATTTGTAATCAGGTTCATCTCCACGATTCATACCGCCGTGTTTTGGTCCATGCTGGTCGTACAAACCGATGAACAATTCTAATACGTCGTTTTCCCACCAACCACCTGTGCCGTCACCGGGCTGATATCCGTCATAGACGTCATCAATTACATCTGCGGCGACGTAGAGGTAATCATCATCTACTGCCAGGAAGATCGTTCCAAACAGATCATTATCATCTGTCACAGAACCGACGATGCTGGGCGTTCCCCAAGAGTTATCCGCTGTGCCAAGGAAAAACGGTGTGATTCCACTATCATACCACTCACTAAGGTCCCCATCTGCAGCAAATTCTGCCGGGACGTCCAACGAAATTGTGGGAATGCCCAAGGCTGTGTTCGTAATCGAACCATCAGATGTGCCCGGGTCACCCACATTATTAGATGCATCTTGGCAGGTAACGGCGTAGTAGTAGCTTACTTCTGTATCTTCCAAAGGATAATACAGGTAATGTACTGCAGCCTGGGCTCCTTCCAACACATTGGAGGCAATAACATCCGCT
>DKQU01000085.1 GCA_002471865.1 Fidelibacterota bacterium UBA7300
AATGGTTTTGGATCCCATTCTATTTGGCAATGATACAGAAAAAAGGAACAGTCTCATTTGGATTGATGGTCAAACCCAATCAGGTTTAGCTGTTCGTGAAAATATTGAACTTCGGGTAGAAGATGCTCATCGCTTTAAGGTATATGACAACTTTGCCAGCTTTATAGAAGAAGATGAGTTATCTGAACTACCTTTGGCGATTCAGCTTGAAATTGTTTTCAGATTGGAAGAACTGGCGGATAGCGACTATCCAGGTCAATTGATTGATGAGTATGAAAAATATTCGGAGATTTTCCGAAATAATCCTGTTGGTACAGTCTCATTGAATGAACAATGGATGGCACCAGATAGAAATAATTTCAACGATCTATTAGATCAATGGCTGGAGCAGTTATACGACATAAAGCATGTTTTAGGTGAAGATGAATATCCCTCAATTTCTGAGATTGGACTGACTGCTGCCGGAGATATATCCTGGATAGAATTTCTCGCCATGGGAGACCAGAATTTCTTGGCAAATGAATATTCTATAAGTATATCGGATGAAGAATTCTATGAACTTCCGGATGAGATGTGGACGCCCGGTACAGTTCATGTCCTTCCTATCACCCCGCAGAATATTGGATTTCAAATTGAGAAGATTCTTGTGCTGAGTAGCGAGGGAGCTGTTGTTGATTATTTCATTATACCATCTCAATTACAAGAGGGGAGTATAAGTAAGGATCTGCGCGGGGATATCTGGATACAAATAGAACCTTCTCCAAATCGTCTTACCCAAGATAGTACTTTACCAATCCTGATTAATGAATATGCAGTAACGCAAGAAACAGATCAATCTGAATTATTGATGGAACCAATGACTCGATCATTTCTGACACTAGAAATTCTATCAATCCAATCTAATGAAATTGATCTCTCTTCGAAGTTGAGAATTGATTTCGGATCTGAAGATGTTGAACCGGTTGAATTGATCAGTTGGAATATCTTTGATCAATTTTCTACTTTTACGGTGGATTGCCCTGATTCAGAGAATCCTCTATTTATTACACTTCAGTTGTTTGATTCTGAAGAGGGTTGGATAGGTCTACAGCATCTTATCCTTAAACCATCGGAGCTTGTTCATAAGTCGAGAATCCCTGATGGTGCTGTGTGGGATCAGAATGCTCAAAATTCATTTGGAGAGTCTAATGGTAGGCAAAGTGTTGGATCACAATCTTTAGGCATACCAGAGGTTTTTGCTCTATACCAAAACTTTCCCAATCCATTCAATTATTCTACCACAATCAAATTTGATTTACTAGAATCTGCAGTGGTCACCTTGGTGGTTATAGATGCTGCAGGACGTGAAGTAGCTGAATTTCTTCGTGAAACCCCTCTGAATCAGGGGCAATATAATTATACTTTAGGTGTTGAAGGGATGAGCAGTGGTATTTATTTTGCGACTCTAAAAGCCGTTGTAGGTTCTAATTTACCCATTGTAGATTCCCGTAAGATGATCTTCCTAAAGTAGGTTGAGGTTCTAATACTATGACTGATTTATTCGATGATGAGATGAACCAGATGGACGAACGGGAATTTGCCGAAAATCCTCAGATCGAAAAGGCAGTTTCTGTCGAAGATCCCATAAGCACTCTTGAGCGCCAAAAAATGGTTGTGATAGAGAGTGGGACAAAAGTGGCTGATGCTTTGAATCTATTTCAATCAGAAGGTGTGGGATGTGTCTTGATCCAGGAAAACGAGAAACTATCAGGGATCTTCACAGAAAGGGATGTGATCTGGAAATTAGCCGGAAAAGGTCTCGATTATTCCAGTGAAGCCGTTGATGATTTCATGACGAAGGCACCAGATGCGCTTCAGCTGGATGATCCTATAGCTTTTGCTCTAAACAGAATGACAGAAGGTGGGTATCGCCACGTACCGATCGTCAATGATGTTGGCAAGCCTTTGGGCATCGTAGGAATTTTGGACATCGTCAGACATCTTGCCGCCTATTATTCAGAAGAAATAATGAACTTACCTCCGTCTCCTTTACGTGGAGCGCAGGATCGGCCCGAAGGTGGCTGATGTTGATGTTCATCTCCCGGTTTTTTAATCTCTCTAATCGCCAGTTTTTACTTCCTTTTATTGTTTTTACTACTCTCTTTTTTATGGGTTGTGCTGCTCATCCAACTGTAGCTCACAAAACTCTTCAAAAAGGTGAAAGTTACTACGGCTATTCACTTTCGTTGGAAAACGTCTTCCCAGTGTTGTATTACCGTTATGGAGTTTCTAACCAAAGTGACGTGGGTGTCCGACTCGGACTGCCTATCTACGGGAGTGGTCTCGACTATTCAAGAGTGCTCTTTGAGGAAGAAGGCAAAAGAGATATGATTAACCTCGGGTGGTCCATGACACCGAATTCAAGTTTTGATATTACATACTACAAGTTTTCCCAAAAGAAAAAACGGAAGGGAGTTACGTCATTCTGGGGGCTGCGCGGCATGTTTATTCCCAAAGGTTTAAACGGTGGTCAAAGCACTCGTCTCGGGGTACTGCTCGGTTCATACACTGGAGATAAATTCGGTTATGAGATTGGCTATTTTCACGATTTTGCCAGTATGCCTATCACCAAATTATTCAGCAGTTTTGATTATGCCGATACCACTACATGGGGAACACGTTTTCTCGATTATCCATCTGTATCTGATGGAGGCCTCCCGACAGAGCATTCCCGTCTGACAGGACTCTCTGTCCGTGTCAGCTTCAATTTGAGTGCCAAAAAGGAAGATAAAGAGAAACTACCAAATCCATAAATAAGTAAGTATTATCTCTATTTCCCTACTTTACACCCGCTTCAGCAGTTACCTTGTTTTCACATCGATGGTAGTATAAATTTGCTTCCTCACCATGGACTCAAAAGTCAAGAAAACTGCTCTAAGGATGATCGAAAACGGGCTCCGGCATTTATCAACCTGTAAAGAACAGCTTAAACTTTGCACTCCACATGTGTCTTGAAAAACTTATGGTCATTTTTAAAAACAGTGATTTTAATTTAGAACTGGTTCCTTCAATTGTCTTCACTTCAAGGAGCAGCAATGGCTGAAGTTTTAGTATTTGTCCACTATTTTCGATTGGGGACTCAGATTGCAGATGTTCTTGCAGCATTCGAATATGCAGCGGATTTCCCGGAGACAACAGATACTCTAATCTCCTCAATATCTGATAAAACTCGATTAATTATACTTGACCTTGATGATCCACAGGTAGAAGCAACTGATTTTGTAGCTCAGATACGATCAGAAAATAGAGAGTTGCCAATCGCCGGCTTTATGGCTCAGATTCGCAAAGGAGATCACGATAAAGTAAAAGCGGCAGGCTGTCATTGGATTTTTACTAGATCCTCGTTTGTTCAAAACCTGAAAAGTCTATTATCACACGGTCTTCCTGAGCAGGAGTAAAAGTGAAAATAGAAGCTGAACTTAAAAAGCGAATGGCGGAAGTCATTCGTCTTTTGCGGACTGCTTATCCTGAGGCGACATGCAGTCTAACCTTTAAAACTCCTCATCAACTGCTTGTCTCTACTATTCTCTCAGCTCAGTGTACAGATAAACGGGTGAATCAGGTTACTCCTGATTTGTTCAATAAATATCGATCCGTAAAAGATTTTGCTGAATCTAATGAGACTAAATTGGCTCAAGATATCCACTCCTGCGGATATCACAATCAGAAAGCTCGTGCTATCAAGGGGAGCAGTCAAATTATCTGTGAAGAATTTGGTGGCAAGGTGCCCAGAACATTGGAAGAACTGGTGAAGCTCCCCGGCGTGGGCAGAAAAACTGCAAATTGTGTTCTCGGTACAGCTTTCGGTATCCCTTCGGTTGTTATAGATACTCATATGATCAGAATTATGAATCTCCTCGGATTTACTGAAACACAAACCCCCGAGAAAATAGAGCAAGACATTATGTTGATAGCGCAAAAAGATGATTGGATTGATCTAACTCATCTTATCATCGAACACGGCAGGAAACTATGTATTGCTCGTCGACCTCGATGTGAAGATTGTCTTCTTCATGAGGTATGTCCATCGTCTAAATTGTGAATAAGAATCTTGTTTCAAGGGTCATTTTATTATCCGTAAATTCAAAGAGTAATAATATTTGTATAATACAAATATATTTGGAGGAAACGCTGTGAATACGAAGAACATAAGTAATATTAAAGAAATTACCTCCGCACTACTTGATGAGATTGGAGAAGATACCAATAGAGAAGGACTTCTCGAAACGCCCAGCCGAGTAGCAAAGGCTTGGGAGTATTTTAGTCAGGGCTACCGTTTGACTCCAAAGGAGGTTGTGGGAGATGCCATCTTCAACGAAAAATGTAACGACATTATTGCAGTGAAAGACATTGACTTTTTCTCGCTATGTGAACATCATTTGCTCCCTTTTTATGGTGTAGTACATGTGGGATATCTTCCTGGAGATAAGATTATGGGAATCTCGAAAATCCCGCGAATTGTAGATGTTTTTGCCCGCCGGTTGCAGGTTCAGGAAAGAATGACCAAGCAGGTTGCCGATGCCATTGAAGATATTCTTCAGCCAAAAGGCGTAGCGGTGATGGCTGAGGCATCTCATCTTTGCATGCAGATGCGCGGTGTGGAGAAGAAGGCATCATTCATGGTGACCTCCGCAATGAGAGGAGCTTTCAAGGAAAATCACAAAACAAGGGATGAGTTTTTGACAATTATATCTCAGGATAAGAGATAGTGGGACTGTTCGGTGCACATGTAAGTGCTGCCGGCGGGGTGGAAAATGCTCCAGCAAGAGGGAGTGCCATTAATGCCGACGCCATCCAGATTTTTTCGGCCAATCAAAATCAGTGGACACCAAAGCAGCCGACAGATGATAATACCACAGCATTTCGTAAGAATATGGAAACTGAGCGCCCAATAATCTGCATTACTCACGATTCCTATTTGATAAATCTGGGTTCGCCTGACGCAGAAAAGCTGGGCAAATCCCGCAATGGGTTTCTCGAGGAAATTGACCGCTGTGACGCTTGTGAAATTCCATACCTCATCTTCCACCCAGGTTCACACCTTAAGACCGGCGAGGATAAATGTCTGACGCGAATCGCCGAAAGCATCGACTATTGCCTTCATGAACGTCCAAACTCGAAAGTGAATCTTCTAATAGAGAATACTGCCGGTCAGGGCTCCAATGTGGGATATCGTTTTGAGCATCTGCGAGCCATAATCGATCAAGTACAGAAGCCGGAACGAATGGGAGTCTGCATCGACACACAACATAGTTTTGCAGCCGGTTACGATCTGCGAACGGAGAAAAGTTGGAACGATACATTCAATGAGTTCGACAAGATTGTTGGATTAGAACGGATTAAAGCATTCCACGTGAATGATTCCAAGCGTGATTTGGGGACACGTGTGGACCGTCATGAAAAGCTCGGGAAGGGATACTTGACCATGGAGACGTTTTGGTGTCTCGTGAATGATGAGCGATTTGGAGAAATCCCAATGGTGTTGGAGACGCCAGTTGATGACGAATCGGAATACGCTGATGAGCTGAAGATTCTGAGGAGTTTGATTGGTGCTCCGAAGCCAAAATAGGAATTTATCATGGCAAAGAAAAACGAATATGATGTAGTTGTGATCGGTGGAGGTCCCGGTGGTTATGTAGCTGCCATTCATGCATCGCAAGCCGGGAAGAGTGTTGCTATTGTGGAAAGGGATGCACTGGGTGGAATCTGCCTGAATTGGGGATGCATCCCGACGAAATCTCTCTTACATGATGCTGAGGTACTTCATCTTGTGAAAAATGCCGGTAAGCACGGAATCAATATCAAGGACTATTCTGTCGATTTCGGGAAAGTCGTAAAGCGAAGCAGATCTGTTTCTAAACGACTATCTAAAGGAATTGAGTATCTGATGAAAAAGAATAATATCACTCACTTGAAAGGGGTGGCAAAACTGCGTACAGCTTCAGATGTAGAAGTAGAATCGAAAGACGGCAAGAGTCTCCTTAAAGCGTCAAATGTAATTATCGCTACCGGCGGAAGGAATCGGGAGGTTCCTGGCTTGAAGACGGACGGCAAGCGTGTCATCACCTACAAGGAGGCGATGACGCTGGATAAGCCTCCGAAGACGATGATTATCATCGGAGCCGGGGCCATCGGTGTGGAATTTGCTACACTTTACCACGAGTACGGTACAAAAGTTCACCTGGTAGAAATGTTGCCGCGAGTCCTACCTCTCGAAGATTATGAGGTTTCCGACGCATTGGTATCTTCGCTGAAGAAGCGGGGAATCCACATTTATGTTTCGTCTAAAGTTGAAAAAATTGAAACCTTGAAGACAAAGGTGAAAGTGCATCTTTCTGGTGGAAAAAAGAGCGAGATAATCGATGGAGAAATTGCTCTGGTAGCTGTTGGTATTCAGGGGAATGTGGAAAATCTTGGACTGGAGTCCGTAGGAGTAAAAATAGAGAACGGTTGGATTGTGACAGATGAATTTCAGCGTACAGTTATAGAGAATATTTATGCTGTTGGAGATGTGACTGGACCACCGTGGTTGGCTCATGTCGCTTCCGCGGAGGGTCGGATAGCCGCGGCTCATCTGTGTGGACGCAATCCCAAACCCCTAGATTATCACAGCATTCCCGCCTGTACTTATTCTCGACCTCAGGTAGCATCCATTGGTATGACGGAAGAAGAGGCACAGGAAGCGGGACATGAGCTGAAAGTGGGCAAGTTTCCTATGAGAGCCAGCGGTAAAGCTTTAGCTCAAGATGAAACCGAAGGATTCGTGAAGATTATCTTTGATGCCAAATATGGTGAATTGCTGGGATGTCATATCATTGGACCGGAAGCGACAGAGCTGATTGCTGAAGTGGCAGCAGCCAAGATGCTGGAAGCGACGTATGAGGAAATAGTTGAGACCGTCCATGCCCATCCCACTATCGCGGAAGCCATCATGGAAGCAGCGGCGGATGCGTATGGAGAAGCGGTACATGTCTGAGATGCAGTCAATCCAAACAGTGTCAGAAATGTCAGAGATTAACTTTCTCCAGCTTGGAAGAGAGCCGTACGAGCCCATCTGGGAGATGCAAAAGGAGTTGGTCCTAAAACGACAGCAGGGACTCGTCCCGGATACGGTGATTATGGTGGAGCACGATCCTGTCTACACATTGGGGAAGAATGCCGATGAGAATCATCTGTTGCAGTCTCGCCGCGACGATGTACCCACGTTCACTGTTGAGCGGGGAGGTGATGTTACTTTCCACGGTCCCGGTCAGATTGTGGGTTATCCCATCCTTGATCTGCACGATCATCAGCTGAGCATCAACTGGTACATGCGGTCGTTGGAAGAGGTACTCATACGAACATTGGCTGAGTTTTGCATTGAAAGTGAACGACGGGAGGGACTCACAGGAGTTTGGGTAGAAGATCGGAAGATTGCTTCCCTGGGTGTTCGAGTATCACGCTGGGTCACCATGCACGGGTTTGCTTTAAACGTGAATACAGATTTGAGTTATTTCGATGGTATAATCCCGTGTGGCATTTTCGAGTGTGGTGTAACCTCCATGGAGAGCATTCTGGGAGAAGAACTGGTACTAGAAGTTGTCCAGAAAAAAATTGAGCAAATGTTCGTGAACGTATTTGATTTGAAAGTCTCGGAAAGGGCGGGATTTTAAGTAATGCCAAGATTTCACGGATTTACTAAGAAACAGCTTCTAGACGTTTATCAGAAAATGGTCTTATCCCGGCAAATGGACGAGAAAATGCTGATACTCCTCAGGCAGGGTAAAGGGTTTTTTCACATCGGTGGATCTGGTCACGAAGCGTCTCAGCTCGCTGCTGCCCAATGCATCCGCCCGGGTGAGGATTGGTCTTATCCGTATTATCGTGATTCAGCTTACTGCATGGGTATCGGTATGACTGCCGAAGAGCAGATAATGAGCTTTTTGATGAAGGCAGATGATCCCAACTCTGGTGGTCGCCAAATGTCGCAGCACTATGGGCATCGTGATCTTAGGATTGTGACGCAGTCCAGCCCAACCGGCACTCAGTTTCTTCAAGCTGTTGGAAGCGCAATGGTTTCAGTGAAAGAGAGTAGTAAAGAAGTCGCTTATGTTTCCGCAGGTGAGGGTACTACTAGCCAGGGTGATTTCCACGAAGCGCTAAATTGGGCGAGCCGCAAAAAGCTACCGGTAATTTTCCACATCCAGGATAACAAGTACGCCATTTCTGTCCCCATCGAAGATCAAACTTCCGGAGCATCGGTGTACGATATTGTGGCTGGATACAAGAATTTGGCTCGTTTTCATGCCGACGGAACAGACTTTTTTGAATCACATCTTGCTTTTCGAAAAGCGATAGACCGGGCCCGGAAAGGGAAAGGTCCCAGCGTGGTAGTCACAGATGTCGTAAGACTATTACCTCATTCGTCATCAGATGATCAGAGAAAATATCGAAGCGAAGAAAGTTTGGAAGCAGATCGCCAGCGTGATCCCATTTTGCGTCTCGAAGTCATGTGCGTGGAAGGTAAGGTCGCTTCCAAAAAGGAATTTGCCAAAATACGCAAAGAAGTGGAATCGGAAAGCGATGCAATTGTTGAGAGGTGTGAAATTCATTCTGATCCGGATCCGGAGACAGCAACGCGTCACGTTTTCAGCGAGGATAAAAATGGTATTGGCGGCAGTGAACCGACCATGAACAATATTTCTGACAAAATTGTAATGGTGGATGCAATCAACCACGCCCTGGCCGAAGAATTAAAGCAGAACGACAAGATGGTCATTTACGGTCAGGATGTGGCGGGAGATAAGGGTGGAGTTTTCACAGCCACCAAGGAGCTTACGAAGGCGTTCGGCAAAGATCGCGTGTACAACGCTCCGCTGGCCGAATCGTCCATCATCGGGACTGCCATCGGTATGGCGTGCGCCGGGTGGAAGCCTGTGGTGGAAATACAATTTGGCGACTACATCTGGACCGCCATGATGCAAATTCGAAATGAACTGGCGACGATTCGTTATCGCTCCAACAATGACTGGAGCTGCCCTGTAGTGATTCGTGTACCGGTGGGCGGCTACATTCACGGAGGACTCTGTCACAGCCAATCCATTGACGGCTATTTTATCCATTTACCGGGAATTCGCATCGCCTATCCGTCCACCGCCGCTGATGCCAAAGGACTCCTGAAAATGGCGTGCCGTATGGATGATCCGGTCATGTTCATGGAGCATAAGGGACTGTATCGCCATCCTCAGGCGGTAACTCCCGAACCGGACGAGAATTATCTCTTGCCGTTTGGCGTGGCCAGAATTGTACAGGAGGGCGATGATCTCACCATTGTCACTTGGGGGATGATGGTTCATAAGTCCGTGGACGCAGCGAAAAAGATTCAGGATGAAACAGAAGCATCCATCGAAATCATTGATTTACGAACGTTGAATCCGCTGGATCTCGATACAATCGAAAAGTCTCTGAATAAGACAAACAAAGTTTTGGTGGTGTATGAAGATAATCTTACGAACGGTCCCGGAGCGGAAATTTCTGCTCTCATCGCAGATCGTTTCTTCGAGCTTCTGGACGGTCCCGTAAGACGAGTGGCGGGGAAAGATTGTCCTATTCCTTTCAGTGCTATTCTTGAGGATCAAATTTTGCCTCAAACACATGAAATTGTGGAGGTAGGTAAGGAACTGTTGGAGTACTGATGATTGTTGATGTCATAATGCCGAAGCTTGGTGAGTCCATTACGGAAGGGACTATAATCGAGTGGCGGAAGAAGGCGGGCGATGCCATCGCTAGAGATGAAATCCTGTTGGAAATCGGGACCGATAAAGTGGACTCAGAGATTCCTTCGCCAGCGGGAGGAGTGGTGGTTGAACTGCTGGTTCAGGAAAAAGATGTGGTTCCGGTGGAGACTGTTATCGCCCGGATTGAGACCGATGGTGACGCTCCGGAAAAAACGGAAGAGCCGGATACCGAAACTGCCAAAGCTGATGTTCCCGATGAGAAGGGTGAGTCAAAAGTCGAAGAACCGCCGAAGAAGATTCCCAAACCTGAGATTAGTGAGAAAAAGTCTTCCGCCGGCCGGACGTTTTACACACCTCTTGTAAGATCTATTGCCGAAAAGGAGGGAATCTCTCAAGAGGAGCTGGCGGGAATCCCGGGAAGCGGGCGTAGCGGCCGTGTAACTAAGAAAGACGTATTGGCATATCTGAAGAGTGGCAGAGAAGCATCAGCTCCGGCTGAACCGTCAAGAATTCCCATGACCGATGAAGTTGTTGAGATGGAGCGGATGCGACAGATCATCGCCCAGCACATGCGTAAAAGTCTCGACACAGCCGCTCACGTCCATGTTGTATCGGAAGCGGATGTGACTGATATGGTGGAATTCTGCCAGAAGAGGAGAGATCAGTTCTTACGTCAGGAAGGATTCAAGCTGACCTATACTCCGTTTTTCATCATGGCGGTCGTGAAGGCAATCCAGGATAATCCTATTGTGAATGCGTCACTGGATGGGACCACAATTCAACATCATCGGAATGTTAACATGGGGATAGCTGTGGCAGTGGAAAAAGGCCTCATAGTGCCGGTGATCCCGAAGTGTGAAGAGTTGAATTTCCTCGGTCTATGCCGACGAGTAAACGATATCTCTATCCGTGCCCGCCGGGAAGAAATATCTCCGGATGAACTTCAAGGGTCAACATTTTCCATATCCAACTTTGGCATCTTCGGTAACATCTACGGGACACCTATAATCAATCAGCCTAACTCAGCTATCCTCGGTATTGGAGCAGTGAAAAAGCGACCTATTGTACATGAAACACCCCGTGGCGATGCCATCGTCATCCGCTCTATGACGTATCTTTCCCTGGGCTTTGATCACCGGCTGATCGACGGCGCAGGCGGCGGTAATTTCCTTGGGCGCGTCGTTCACTATCTGGAAAATATGGACACCATTTCGCTTCTATAGAAATGCAGACAATCTCACAAAATAGCCCTCGCAAACCTGATTGGCTGAAGATCCAATTGCGGCTTGGAAAGAATTACTCAGATCTGAAGAAAATTGTCAGAAAAGGGAATCTGAACACTGTCTGTCAGGAAGCGCTATGCCCGAATATTTACGAATGCTGGGATCGTCGTGCAGCGACGCTTATGATCCTTGGTGATGTCTGCACCCGCTCCTGCAGATTCTGCAATGTGAAGACAGGACGTCCCATCTGGTATGATACTAATGAACCGCAGCGAACAGCAGAAGCGGTACGCAGGATGGGATTGAAGCATTGCGTTATCACTTCTGTTAATCGTGATGAACTGCCGGATGGAGGAGCGGCGACCTGGGCTGAGACGATCCGCGCTGTCCACGAGTTGAATCCCGACTGCTCACTGGAGGTGCTGATTCCTGACTTCAAAGGAGACGAGCGGTCTCTCGAAACGGTTTTTGAAGCTCGCCCGGAGATTTTAGGACACAATTTGGAGACTGTACCACGGCTCTACTCGTCGGTCCGCCCTCAAGCAGATTTTCAGCAATCGCTGAATATTCTCAGACAATCAAAGAAGTTTGGACTTCGCACCAAAACGGCCGTGATGGTAGGATTAGGAGAAAGAAAAAGCGAAGTTTTGGAGACAATTCAGAGAGTGGCTGAGACAAGATGTGACATTTTGGCTGTCGGACAGTATCTTCAGCCGACAAAAAAACATCATCCGGTAGAACGACATGTCCATCCCAGTGAGTTTGATTTTTACCGCGAAGAAGGGTTGAAATGTGGACTAAAGTGGGTTGAGTCCGGACCACTGGTGAGGAGTTCATACCATGCTGATGAGCAGGCAAAAGAGCTAAAGGAATAAGTATGAAGAATCAAAAGTTTGTTATTAATGGTGTAATTATCTCGGCGGGATTGATTCTTGCTTGGTGGATCAGTGGTAATAAAGGGTCGGATGTTGGGATAAGTTCATCAAGACCAGCAACAATTCAGCGGACGGAAACTCGAATGTCTTCACCACCTCCATCAGAACCCGTGCAGCCCCGTTCGGATGAAGTACTTATCGGACAATTAGGCGTTATCATCCCAGAAAACTGGCAGGCTGAACCGCCGTCTAGCTCAATGAGGATTGCCCAGTTCAGAATTCCTACTGCTGGCAATGATCAAATTGAACTAGCTGTTACCTCTGGAATTCGCGGCGGCGTCAAACAAAATGTTGACCGATGGTATAGGCAGTTCCAAATTCCGAACGGAAGGGACACTACTTTTGTTAACAATAACATGCAGATTACTCTCGTAGATATTGGAGGGACATTCCTAGGGATGGAAGCAGAGATTGGTAGGGATAATTACCAGATGTTAGCTGCTATCGTTGAAGCACCGGATGGTCATTATTTCTTCAAGCTGACAGGACCGCAGGAAACTGTTTCCTCTTTGAGTCATTCTTTTGCAAGTTTTATTGGAACTATTCGATATGTTGGGAATCAATAAACCGGGAATCTATGACAAATCAGCAGATTAATTCGTGTGGCACGCTTGTTGCCTAGAATTAGTTAAGCTGATAAGGAGTATTTTATGACAGACGAAATCAAAGATCCGGAGATTTTAGAGGAAGATTCATTGGAAGACGCGGCAAAAGATGTTGATTCATATCCTGTTATGCCGTTACGGAATACTGTCTTATTTCCTCAACAGGTAATTCCGACTTATATAGGTCGAGAGCGATCCCTCCAGTTGATCGACGATCTTCCAAAGGGTAAGAAATTACTGGTTGTTGTGGCACAAGAAGACGGTTCAATGGAGAATCCAGAGCCAGATGATTTATATGCATGGGGAACCTTGGCAGTGGTTCTAAAAGTTTTTGACATGCCGGATAATAGCAAATCTGCCATTATCCAGGGACTGGATCGTGTTAAGCTTCAATCGTTCACTCAGCAAGATCCTTATTTCAAGGCAGTAGTCGAACGAGTAGAAGATGATGAAGAGGAGGACATAGAGATTGAAGCTCTTGCCTCAACCGTCAGAAATTCATTCCAGGAGCTCGTCAAGATTGCACCGTATCTGACAGATGAACATTCCGGCATTTTAACAAATATTACCAAACTAGGCCGGTTAGCTGATCGCGTTATCTCACTTGTAACCATTCCGACAAAAGAGAAACAGGATATTTTAGAAGAGTTAAATGTAAAAGAAAGGATGGATAAAACAACTGTCCTTCTGAACCGTGAGATACAAAGAATCGAGCTGGGGGAGAAAATCCAGTCGGATGTTCAGGATGAAATTTCCAAGACTCAGCGGGAATATTTCTTGCGTGAACAGATGAAAGCTATCAAAAAAGAGCTTGGCGATGATGACGGCAGCGCTGAGCTCAATGAGTTGGAGGAAAAGATTAAGGCAGCCGGTATGTCTGAAGAGGCAGAGGAAGTGGCTATGAAGGAGATAGACCGATTAACCAGAATTCCTCCACAGTCTCCGGAATATTCTGTTTCCAGAACGTACCTAGACTGGCTGATAGATCTTCCGTGGAGTGTCACTACTGAAGATCGAGTTGATACTGTGGAAGCCAAGAGGATTCTAGACGAAGATCACTACGGACTGGATGATGTTAAAGAACGTATCATCGAGTACTTAGCTGTCCGGAAGTTAAAAGAAAAAATATCTGATGATGGCAAAGTTAAGGGTCCAATACTCTGTTTCGCCGGACCTCCTGGAGTGGGTAAAACCTCTTTAGGTCGGTCAATAGCCCGTTCCATGGGAAGGGAGTTTGTAAGGATATCTTTGGGCGGCGTCAGAGACGAAGCTGAGATTCGCGGACACCGCCGGACATACATCGGAGCTCTCCCGGGACGGATTATTCAGAGCTTGAAAAAAGCCGGCTCCAATAATCCAGTTTTCATGCTGGATGAGGTGGATAAAGTGGGCGCAGATTTTCGGGGAGATCCTTCGTCAGCTCTTCTGGAGGTTCTCGATCCTGAGCAAAATTTCAGCTTTAGTGATCACTATCTAGAGGTTCCATTTGACTTAAGTAATGTTATGTTTATCGCCACAGCGAACCTGAAAGATCCTATTATTCCGGCTCTAAAAGACAGGATGGAAATTCTAGATTTTACCGGTTACGTGGAAGAGGAGAAGATTCAGATTGCTAAACGGTTTCTCGTCCCCAAACAGTTGGAAGAAAATGGGTTAAATGATGACGATCTAAATTTCACACAAGGCGGGATTAAGGAACTGTTAAAGTCTTATACACGGGAGGCTGGGGTCAGGAACCTGGATCGTGAAATCGGGAACATCTGCCGAAAAGTGGCCAGGGAAAAGGTAGAGGGAAAGACTGAGGCAACAAAAGTGACCAAAGCAGGAGTATTGAAATATCTTGGGGTCCAACGCTTTTTCTCTGAAACAACCGATCGCCTTAGCAAGCCGGGAGTTGTTGTCGGACTTGCCTGGACATCTGCCGGTGGTGATATTTTATTCATCGAGGCGAACAAGATGGTAGGCAAAGGGAAGTTGACACTCACCGGACATTTGGGTGACGTTATGAAAGAGTCTGCACAGGCAGCACTTTCTTACGTGAGGGCGAATGCGGAAAAGCTCGGTGTTGATCCTAAATTCCATGAATCGACAGACATTCATATTCATGTGCCTGCCGGAGCGATTCCAAAGGATGGACCATCCGCCGGGATTACTATCTTCACGGCTATCTACTCACTGTTGACGGATAGGGCTGTGAAACATACGGTGGCCATGACAGGAGAAATCACACTGCGTGGTGCGGTTCTTCCAATCGGCGGAGTGCGAGAGAAGGTCACGGCCGCCCATCGTGCAGGTTTGAGAGAAATCATTCTACCGCACGAAAATGAGAGGAATCTGGAGAAGATACCTAGTAAAATCCTTAAGGATATGAAGTTCCATTTCGTAAAGGAAATCTCAGACGTAGTGGATTATGCTTTTCCAAAGAAGTAGTACGGCGTACTTGGGCGCTTAGCTCAGCTGGTTCAGAGCACCGCCCTTACAAGGCGGGGGTCAC
>DKQU01000070.1:0-9542 GCA_002471865.1 Fidelibacterota bacterium UBA7300
GAGAAATTCCTGAGCGATATGAAAGCCATCGTAAAACAGACGAAAGAACTGTTTGGTTCATTTCCTTACGACGATTACGTATTTCTTGTACTTCTTCTGGAGAGCGGAGGTGGTGGATTAGAGCATCTCAATTCGTGTACCGTCCAGGGACAACGGTGGAAGTTTTCCGATGAGAAGAAGTACAAAGATTTCTTGACGCTCATGAGCCATGAATTTTTCCACACGTGGAACGTGAAGCGGATTCGGCCTTTCGCCTTGGGGCCTTTTGATTACGATGAGGAAAACTACACTTCCGACTTGTGGATAGCCGAAGGTTTCACCGAATACTATGAAAGTGTCATCCCCTACCGGGCAGGACTGTTCACGGAAGAAGATTATTTCGATTACGTGGGACGGCTTATCAAGCTGGTGGAGACAACTCCGGGGCGGCAGGTACAATCGCTGGCTGGGGCGAGCTTCGATAGTTGGATCAAGTACTACCGACAGGACGAGAACTCACCCAATACACTTATTTCATACTATTCCAAGGGAGCTATAGTGGGCTTTCTGCTGAACCTGGTCATCGTTGAAAATACCGGCGGTGAAAAGTCGCTGGATGATGTATTCCGTAAAGTGTACAGCAAAATCTATGAGGGTGAACAGCGAGGATTTAAATCCGAAGAATTCCGGCAGATCTGTGAAGAAGTAGCAGGCCGAGACTTGAGCGACATCTGGCAATATGTGGACAGTGTTGTAGAACTTGACTACGACCAATTTCTCTCATCTGTGGGCTGCCAACTTGAGCGGAGCTACGCTGATGATACCAAAGAATCTGACGCCTACTTCGGTTTGAAGCATAAGTCCAGTGACGGCCGGATTATAATCAAGACCGTTTATGACGGTACACCGGCGGCAGATGGCGGCGTTAATGTGAATGACGAACTCATCGCACTAAACGGAAACCGGCTTACACCAGACAATGCGGTTAAACTTTTAAAAGAAACAACTGTGGATGAAAAAGCGAGTCTACTCATCTCCCGGGAAGGGGAAATTGCTGAACTGGAGATAACACCTTCAACCACTCCTCCTGACAAATTCTCCGTTATTCGGCTTGAAGAAGCGACAGACGATCAACAGCAACTGTTTGAAGCGTGGCTGGGAACATCGTGGGAGAAGTAGATTATCCTGAGCCGGTAGTCGTTCTGGCTGACGGCCTCTTTCCTACTCACTCTGTCCCGCTCTCCATCCTCACTTCCGCCGGTACTCTCATCTGCTGTGACGGCGCCACTGACAAAGCTCTAGCCGCAGGCTGCACGCCAACTCTCGTTATCGGTGATCTCGACTCTCTCCAGGCTGACCGGGAAAGCCTCAGCGGTGATGTCATCTGGGACAATGGACAAGAGAATACTGATCTAGAAAAAGCTATAGAGAGGTGTATAAACAACGGTATTTCGGAAGTAACTCTACTGGGAATCACCGGACTAAGGGATGATCACACGCTGGCCAATCTTCATCTGCTGGCCAACTTCAGCGGAGCCATCCGGCTGAAAGCCGTCACGGACTTTTTCACCATCATACCTCTCTCCGGTGAGAAAAAATTTGAAGCTGAAGCCGGTCGGCGAGTTTCCTTACACTGTTTAGGAAAGTCAGTGAAGATTACCACAGACGGTTTGAAGTACGATCTACACGGTGAAATGTTCTCCGGCAGCGGTCACGGCATGAGCAATGAAGCCACCGGCGATTCCTTTACTGTGACTGCGGAGAACGGCACAGTGCTGGTCTTCGTTTCTCACCCATCGTGAAACTCCCCTTCGATTCTCCCGGCGCCCTAGTAGTTCTCATCTACTTTGTGATGACTCTCGGCATCGGACTTTTTCGCAGCAGGCAGCGGTTCAGTGAGAACGAAAGCGATTATCTCTTAGCCGGGCGGAAGCTGACAATCTTTCCCTTCACCGCTTCACTGGTAGCTACTTGGTACGGCGGGATTCTCGGCGTGGGCGAGTTTACTTACTCTTACGGCATCTCCAACTGGGTGGTGTTCGGACTCCCTTACTACATCTTCGCCCTCCTCTTCGCCTTCTTTGTGGCAGGCCGGATTCGACAGAGCGAATCCTTCACCATCCCGGACCGGTTCCAAAAAGCTTACGGCAGAGGACCGGCCGTGATCAGCGCCGTGCTGGTGATGATCCTCGCCTCACCGGCTCCGTATATTTTGAGTGTGGGCGTACTTCTGGGATTTCTTTTCGGACTTCCGCTTCTTCCCGCACTTGTAATTGCTACACTCTTGAGTATGATTTACATCTACCGGGGCGGATTTCGCTCGGTGGTGCGGACGGATGTGCTGCAGTTTGTGCTCATGTTCGCCGGCTTCGGCGCTCTCGTGGCGTATGCAATTGGCGAGTACGGCGGGTTCGGACAACTGGCGGGAAAGCTGAACGGAATGGGCAAATCACTCCACCTGACGTGGCACGGCGGAAACACAACGCAGTATATCGTGATATGGTTCTTCATTGCCCTCTGGACTTTCGTAGATCCCGGATTCTATCAGCGTTGCGCAGCAGCGAAATCACCAGCAGTGGCACGAAAGGGAATCATTATCTCCATCCTTTTCTGGATCGTATTCGATTTTCTTACTCTCACCGCAGGACTCTATTCCGTCCTCTTACCTGTAGGTGTCATCACAGACGCGAAACTCGCCCTCCCGCTCCTAGGGATGGAGGTACTCCCGCCGCTCCTGCAGGGACTCTTCTTCGCCGGACTGCTGGCCACCATCATGTCCACCGTGGACTCTCTGGGATTGATCAGCGCCATCACTTTCGGCCGAGATATCATGGCGAAAAGAAGCGGAGACTCGGTCAAGCAAACTCAAATGGGATTAATTGTCGTCGCAATCGGGTCGCTCATACTGGCGTGGTCGATTCCATCCGTAGTGAATCTCTGGCTTACGCTGGGGAGTGTGGTGGTACCTGGACTGCTACTGCCGTTTTTGGCAACATTCCTTCCGAAAGTCAGAATTCAAAAAGTGGAGTGGATGATGATCGCTTCAGCCGGAGCGAGTGTGATCTGGCTTCTGCTTGGAACAACAGATGTACCGTTACTCGGAGTACAGCCGTTTTATGCGGGAATGTTGGTTTCTATCGTTTGGACGGGTTGGGGACTGCTCAAGAACGGAGATTAGCTAGAAGCTTCCATCTCTTCGTTATACTTCCCCGTCGCCGCCGCACCGTTACATTTGGCTCGGTGCAGGAATGCCTGCTGAGCCGCCGAAACTTTGGCTGCATCTCCGCTCCACGCTTTCAATGCCGCGGCCTGCAGAGCGCGACCGTAAGAGAAACTAAGTCTCCACGGTAAGTCAACACCAAGATCGTTCATGGCGTTCAAATGCTGAGTAGCGACAAGGTCACTTTGCCCGCCGGAAAGAAAGCAGATCCCCGGCACTGCCGCCGGCACCACCCGCAAAAGACACTCCACCGTCGCTTCGGCAACCTCTTCCACCGATGCCTGCTCGGGGCAGTCCAATGCGGAAATAATCATGTTGGGCTTCAGTATTATCCCTTCCAGCAGGACGCCCTGTTTGAAAAGCTCCTCGAACACCACCTGCAGCGTCTCCTCAGTCTCCACGAAGCAATCATCAATCGTATGGTCTCCATCCATGAGCACTTCCGGCTCCACGATGGGGACAATGCCCACTTCCTGGCAGAGAGCAGCATAGCGAGCCAGGGCGTGAGCATTGGCTTCGATGCAAGTACGGCTGGGAATATCTTCACCGATGGTGATGACCGCCCGCCACTTGGCGAACTTGGATCCCAGATCGCTATACTCAGCCAGCCGTTCTCGGAGACCGTCTAACCCTTCCGTAACCTTTTCGCCGTCGTGACCGGCTAGCGCCTTGGCGCCTTTGTCCACCTTGATACCGGGGAGAACGCCTTTGGCGCTCAGATACTCCGGATAGAGCGTACCATCCGCCACTGTGGACTGGCGCAGCGTCTCATCAAACAGGATAACACCGCTGATGTGATTCTCCATCCCTTCTGTACCAAAGAGCATATCGCGGTATGCATTACGACTCTCTTTGGTGCTCTCCACACTAATGGATTCAAATCTCTTTGTACAGGTGGGAGTGCTTTCATCTGCCGCCAAAATTCCCTTACCATCTGCTACTATTGTATTTGCTATTTGAATTAAATCTTCCATTTATTACCTCTCTTATTTATTATAAACAATTTGCCACGAAGTCACTAAGACACCAAGAAAAGATGAACAATAAAGTACATATCGAAGATTAATGAATAGTTATTAGACATCACTTTCATAAGCCTAGGATAAAATCGTTTATTAAGTCCTTTGTGTCTTGGAGCCTTTGTGGCTCAAGTTTGTCCAATTTCATTACGTATATCCACAAACCACTGTACCGTAGTATCGAATGGCTTTCCGCCTTTGATGCGATCAAACGCAATAAGTCCCAGTTTATCACCACTGTCATGATCCATTCCAACAACACCACTTTTGCCTACCAGTCCAAACTGGGCTGCCAGCTTAGCAGACTTGCGAATCAGATCAAGATCGCGGTCATTAGGTGCAGCCGACCGGGCGAAGTAGCCACTCTTCTGTACAAGTGTCTTCTCCGCTCCGAGCTTTTCCGTAAACTGTTTGGCAAACCACTGTCCGGGGTTGATATCATCCAGCCTGACATGACCAAACGGATCCCGCGGAACGTCTTCACCTGCAGCTTCCATCTCCGCTACGATGGTTTCTACACCTGCGCCTTCACTCAGGAAGATGTTAACTCCGTCTTTCTCATCCATCCGTTCACGAAGTCGCTCTACCTCTATAGCAAAGTCAATAGCAAGTTCCGGCACGTACACGGCATCCACATACCATCGCTCGCGGGAAATGAGCAGTTCAGTGAGAAAGCGCCGTTTCGCCAAACGCAATCTGTATTCCCGAGCAGTCGCCGCAGTCAGCCAGCCGCAGTTGCGACCCATTACCTCGTGGATGATAAGCTGGCGGGTGCTAGTGGTGTTTTCGTTGGCAATATTCTCGAAGAAAATCGCTCCCTGCTCAGCTGCCGTCCAGGCACCCAAAGATTGTGTGATGGGAACCACATCATTATCTACAGTCTTAGGTAATCCTACCACGGTAAGTTTGTGACCTTTCTCCGCCAGATGAGCAGATAGTGCAGCCGCCATTGTGTTGGTATCATCACCTCCGATGGTGTGCAGGATTGTCACCCCATCCTTAACCAACTGTGCGGCAGCGACTTCTACCGGATTATCTCCTTCTTCAACATAACCCTTGTTTACGCAATCATCCACATTGGTCAACTTCACTCGACTGTTTCCGATAGGGCTTCCGCCGTACTCCATCAGGACTTCACTGTTTTGGCGAACGGTGTCCGGAAAATCGATGCTCTGCCCGATGAGTAGCCCCCGATAACCGTTAAGGTAGCCCATGAGTTGGGCATCTGGAGCGTTGGCTGAATATTCTGTCACCAAAGCACCGATTGATGCCGAAAGGCAAGGGGCCAGTCCACCGGATGTGATAAATGCTATCTTCATGAGTTAAATGATTTAGTAAATGGCTTAGAATTTAGAGTGAAAATATCACCAAGGAAAGAAACTGTTAACCAAAGATTGGATTGATATCATAAATGAGGTTATGATTGAAAACAGTCTGGTTTCAGCTTTACCTTTTGTCAATCGGAATGTAATCCGTAAGTGTGTTTCCAATATAGATTTGCCGCGGACGATTAATCCGCCCATCTTCACTTTCCGACATTTCTTTCCACTGAGCAATCCAGCCAGGAAGTCGGCCCAGTGCAAACATAACTGTAAACATCTGTGTCGGTATGCCCATAGCTCGGTAGATAATACCTGAGTAAAAGTCCACGTTGGGATAGAGCTTCCGTTCAATGAAATAGTCATCCTTCAACGCGATTTGCTCTAACTCCATAGCAATTTGAAGTAGAGGGTCAGACACACCGAGTCGTTCAAGAAGTCTATCAGCAGCCCCCTTTAATATTCTGGCGCGGGGATCGAAGTTTTTATATACTCTGTGACCAAAACCAAAAAGCTTGAACTCAGTCTTTTTATCCTTAGCCATATCCACATATTTCTGGTAGTTCTGGTCATCATCGTGAATCATCTGCAGCATTTCAATTACTTTCTGATTTGCTCCGCCGTGCAGTTGACCCCAGAGTGCAGCAATACCTCCGGCGATGGAGATGAACAGGTTGGATAAACTACTTCCCACCATTCTAACTGTTGCTGTGGAGCAGTTTTGTTCGTGATCAGCATGCAGCACCAAAAGAAGTCGAAGAGCATCTACCATTACCGGCTCAACATTGTAATCTTCTGCCGGTACCGAGAACATGGTGTAGAGGAAGTTTTCCTCGAATGAAACGTCGTTCCTTGGATAGACAAACGGTTGTCCAATGGATTTCTTATAAGAGAATGCTGCCAGCGTCTTAACTTTTGCCAATAAGCGGACAATATTCAAATCGATGTCACCATTTTCAGTTCTGGGATAAAAAGTTGAGAGAGCACCTACGGTGGAGGCCAATACCCCCATAGGATGAGCATTCATGGGATAGCCGTCAAACAACCTTTTAAAATCCTCATGAATCATTGAATGGTACCTTATCTCGTACCTGAATTTGTTTAGTTCATCCTGAGTCGGAAGTTTACCATAAATGAGAAGAAAGCACACTTCAACAAATGAAGATTTCTCTGCCAATTGCTCAATTGGAATACCTCTGTATCTAAGAATCCCCTGTTCACCATCAATGAAAGTAATGTCGCTTGTGCATGAACCCGTATTTCCATAGGCTGGGTCGAATGTTATGTAACCAGTCTCAGTCCTGAGATTTGTAACATCAATTCCCTTTTCACCTTCGGACCCTTCGATAATAGGCAGTTCAATTGTCTGATCTTCCAAGATCAGTTTTGCATTGCTCATGATTTCACCTCGGAGTTTTTGTCAATACTCATTATCATCATAAAGTAAATACCTCGGAATGCAGTATATGCAGTCTATCAAGAATTTAATAAATAGTAGGGAATTTTGAAAGAACCCCGTCGATTTATATTGGTAATTTAACCTCACAAAATATATTGAATTGACAAATGAATATTTAGTTGTAATTATTGCAAAAATTCTGAGATTTATCTACTTTTCATAAAAGAAAAGAGCACTCCAGTGTTCAATACATTAGAGATAAAGAAAATATTAGTCACCACCGATTTCTCAGAGTTTTCACATTATGCGTTCGGATACGCTATCATACTGGCAGAAAAATTCGATGCTGAACTCAGCATTGTTCATGTAATTCAACCTACAATCACACCTTCAGATTTCGCGTGGGCAGCACCACCGCCGAATTTATCTAGTGAACATGATGAATTAGTAAAACAGTCTTTGGACAGACTAGCCGATGAACTGATCCCCGATAACATTAGAAGGAAGACTATACTAACGCACGGTTCACCAGCAAGGGAGATTATTGAAACAGGAAGAAAGGAAAAGGTAGATATGATTATCATGTCCACCCACGGATTGGGAGGCCTGAGCCATGTACTATTCGGTAGCACAACTGAAAAAGTAGTACGAAAGTCACCTTGTCCTGTACTCACCATAAGGCATCCAGAGCACAAGTTCAAGATGCCTTGATAAATAGTAAAGGAGAATAATCAATGCGAAAATTAATTTTTACCTGTATTACCTGTATGGCGTTGAATATCAACGCTCAGGAGAATATTAACATTACCAATCTCGTGTTCTTTGATGCAACATATGACGATATTGTCTCTTTCAACGTCACTCGCACTTACGTTGATTTCCGAAAAAGTATTTCCGACGATGCGGCAGCCAGAGTGACGATTGACTCTTATCGCCCTGGTGAAAATGATCCTCTTACATTTATTGTTAAACATGCTTATCTAGTTTGGAACACTGCCATAGGTTCATTCCTTATCGGCCAACAACCCACCAACTATTTTGGCCCTGCAACGGCAAATTGGGGAATGCGGTTCATCGAGAAATTCCCTACCCATCTCTGGGGATTTAACAGTACAGCAGACATGGGACTCGCCTACAGGAAGAGCCCGTCTGACAATCTTCTCATCCATGTAGCCGCCTATAACGGAGGTGGAATCAAGAACGAAGAAGTTGATACTCACAAACGTCTTTCAGCGCTGGTTTCACTGGGAGAACAACGGCTGGATTCAAATCCCGGCTGGAACGCTGGAGGTGTGGTATCCTTCGAACCCTACGATGACTCAACATCTACGAGTCAAATACTTAGGGTGTCAGGTTTCGCCGGGTATGCTAAAGAATCCCTTAGACTAGGGACAGAATTCCTCAAGTCTGAAGACAGCGGCGGGAACAATGGACAACTGCTCTCCTTCTACGGTAACTTTACTCTATCCGAAACCATAGACGTTTTAGCCAGAGTAGACAATATGGATGGGGATATTGACAGCGAAAGTGACGTTAAAACTTATTTCATCGGGGGCATTCATTATCGATCGTCTGCGGGGTTCTCTATCGCGCCGACTCTTCGTTATACTTTATTCGAAGACGACACAGATCCTGATATGACTCTTAAGCTCAACTTCCAATTCCAATTTTAAGGAGTAGTTGTTACTGATTAGTAAACCAGTCTGATTTCGCCAACTTATGTGCTTCTTCCAGATCTTCGACGAAGTCAATTTCTGTACACGGCAGATCAGAAATATCAACATAGTAAACATCCATCTCCGATAAAAGGGGATGGATGGCAGCTTCAAAATAGTCAGCCTTACCGCCAGAATCGATAAGATGTTCCAGCGAGGATGCCAATCGCTCACCGAACTCTGGACTAAAGCGAGCTACACCTATAAATTCCCCCAGCGAATTTTCCTGAATCAACTCTTTCCCGATAGCTACTAACTTTTCCTCAGATCCGGCGATCACTTTCACCTCTTCACGTCCGCACTCCTTCACATCAACTGCCATGACGTCATTATGAGGAGAAGCAAAAAGCCTTTCCAAAAGCTCTTCAGGATATAGAACATCAGCATTCATAATTACAGATTCACAAGTACGAAATTCATCTCGGCATAGATAAAGTGAATAGGATGTGTTTGTCTCAAAGAAGTGCTCATTAGTGATAAAAGTACAGTTTATATCAGGGTACTCTTTTTGGATATGATCTATCAGTTTCTCACGAAAATAACCCACAATAATAACCGCGTCTGATATTCCTGCTTTTTTCAACGCTTCCATCTGAAAATCAATGATAGGGCGCCCTCCTACTTCCAGAAGACACTTGGGTGTGTCGTGCGTCAGAGGATAGAGACGGCGGGAAACGCCTGCTGCAAGGATGATAGCTTTCATGATTAGGTGGCGAAGTTACGAAAAAACAGTCGTTACTGGCACTCGGTTTTGAAAATCACGACGAAGTGTAGGTTTCCCAAACTTTTTTGGCATCCAGCGAGGTCAGACAGATCAACGGTTCCTCCCGATTCAGGCAGACATTTTTTCGACAAGGACTGCAATGAACACCGGACATAACGACCTTGGTT
>DKQU01000070.1:9915-13635 GCA_002471865.1 Fidelibacterota bacterium UBA7300
CCGTCGGCAGTCCAAGATTTGCCGACAAATGTCCAAGTCCGCTGTCAGTTCCTATTGCACACGAGCAAAAAGAGATGAGAACCATGCTCTCACGAAGGGAGTAATCACCGCAGACTGAAACAGCATCATTCAATTGCTCCGTAAGTGTCTGGCTGATTGTCCTCTCCTGATCACTTCCGAAAAAAAGTATCTCCCTTTTCCCTCGTTCGGAATCAGTCAATATCTCCATCCACTTTTCAATAGGCACCCTACGGGAGGGCGCCACGCTGGATGGAAAAACAGCCAGCGGTTTTTCCAAGCCAAGACGCTCCATTTCTCCTCTTCCCCACGCTGCTTCTTCTTCTGAGATAGTGATACCGTGTATAGACCCAACTTCTGGACTTCCGATCAGCTTCAGGTATATCTCAGATCGGTGAAGCGGTCCAGTTGGGCGGTACTCAGCTCGTGTCAATAAAGAGGAGCGCCATTGCCCACGAAAACCGATTCGGCAGTCAGAAGCAGAGAGCCAAGCCAGATAGGCGCTCCTCCATGAATTGGAGAGCAGATAGATAGTACCTAACTTGAGCTTTCTCAGATTGAATCCGGTTCGGGTAGTCCCTGCAAGACCGCGAGAACTTGAAACAGTGACGATCTCATCTACCGCCGGATGATGCTTAAACAAATCTGTCACCCATTTCCTGCCAATAATGATGATCTTATCATCAGGACATTCACGACGAATAACATTGATGAAGGGGAGAGCCATGACTGCATCTCCTACCCAGTTGGGGACATAAATACCGATGTTCAACAGTTTTCCTTTTCCCTCAGCTTCTCTTCAATGGCATCCACCAAACGTGATGACGCCTGACCGTCAACTTTATGAAGATATCGTTTAGCTGCTGCTTCCCGGACAGTCGCCATTGCATCGGGATGCTCTAGTAGACGCTTAATAACTGGCAGAAGATCACTTGGACGATTCAGTGAATGAGTAAAGTCAATTCCGGCAGCACGCTTAGAATCGAGTCGGCGGGCGAGCCTCCATGGAAAAATACGGTGTCTCGGTTTGGGAGTGTAGAATTTCGTCTGAATAATCGGACGATTCAGAACCAGAAATTCGAATAGAGTTGAGGACATATCCGATATTAAAATGTCTGTCTCATGAAAAAACTTAATAATATCAAATTCCTCCGGCGTGATGAGCACCATCCCCTCTTTCCTTTCCGTGATTTCTGAAGCCATTTGGCTCTGATGTTTGTAGCGCTTTTGATGCCAACTGAAATTATGGAGCTTAATCAGTACATTGGTTTGATCTGCAAGTGCCGGAAGCTCGGGGAGAAGCTTTTCCAAAGAAGATGGATAGAATGTTGGTGCATAGAGAACTGTCGGCAATTCCGGATTGAGATTCCATCTCTGGTGTAGATTATCTCGAGAAGTTTTATCAGCTCCGGCCAAGGCATCCAGTTTCGTCAAGCCGCAAAGGACAAGATTTGTCTCACCTGCTGCCTTCAGCTCACTGAATCGTGCCTCACTCTCCACTGCCCGCAGATCCACTCTCGGAGACATATCTTTATAGTAGCTCTGCTTCAATCCGATCCCGTGGTAGACCATTACAACCATGGAGTTCTCCGCTGCAATCTCCTCCAGCTTCCCCACATTCCCTACGATAACAATATCGAATTCTCGCTGCCGCAGTTTATCGATTCTTGCTTCCTCATCAGTAGCGGTGATCGACTCCACTCCTAGCCTCTGTACAGCTTCATAAAAGAGACGTCTCTCTCCAGCGCCAATAGTCAGAGGGATCGATGCAGCTATTTCATATCCGCCACGTCGGTTCAGCTCCGCTACAATCGGTTCAAAATGCGGCAGATAGTAAAGGTGGTGGCTTTCTAAGAGGACTGATATCATTTATTATTAACCCACGTTACATTCATTTTAGATGACCGACAGCTCATTCCAAGGTTAACCTAATAAAGAGCTGAATGCAATTGCTTCCCTCGCATCACCAACTTAAACTTACGACAATTCAGAATTGAACAAAAACGTGACTATGGTACTACTAATTGACTGAAAATAATCAAAAACCCATCTTTATTGTCGGCTGTGAGCGATCCGGAACCACTCTTATTCGGTTGATTCTACACAGCCATCCGAATATCGCTTTGCCGCCTCAGACCAAATTCCTCAAGAAAATCTACAAAAGGAGACTTCTCTGGAGAAATCTGGCTAATGAGGCAAACAGGATTAAATTGGGGCACTGGTTTGTGGATAACTTTGAAAAACGTACTAAACTGCCAGACCTTGGACTAGAAATTGGTGCTATCCACAAAGAAATCATATCCTCAGCTACATCACTGGGAGCTGCAGCATCTGGTGTCTTCAGGCTCTATTCTAGAAAATTTGACAAACCCCGCTGGGGCGATAAGAGGCCCTATTATATCAAGTACCTCAAACAGCTTCTGGCGCTTTTCCCCGATGCCCAGATTATTCATGTAGTACGCGATGGTAGAGACTGTATAGCATCTCTACTTAAAATGCGTTGGTGGAAGGAAGATCTGGTATACTCCATTTTCAACTGGCAGGAAGCAATTCGGAAGGGCAAACAGGCAAGCAGAGTCTTATCAGAAGAACAATTTATAGAAATTCGGTATGAAGATTTTATCACTCATCCGGAAAAATGGACCCGCGAATTGTGCCGGTTTCTGGGTGAAAAATACCATAAAGAGATGCTCCAATTCCAAGAAACAGCGGAGATAGCCGTTCCGGACTACAAGATGCCGTGGCATTCCGCTACAAGGGGACCTATTTCCTCTACTGCTGTAGGAAGATGGCAAAAGGACCTGGAAAAATGGCAGGTCAGGTTGATAGAAAATGTTGCAGGCCAGGAGTTGAAGGAGTGGGGATACGAATTTAGCAGTGTAAATACTATTATACCGCTAGGTGAACGACTCAAATACTATAAAGGACTTGTGGAATATCGTTTGAATGGTTGGTTTATTTCAGGTCTTGACCGATTCATCTCTCTGTTTTATCCCTGGCCGTTAAGCAACCAGATAGACCGTACTAGTGACACATAACATCTCAACTGCTAAACAAACCTTTGGCTTGATCAAAATCCTCTTCAGTATCTATTTCGTACCACGGCGTACCTGAAAACAGTACACATTCCAGTTGTAAATCCTGATCGTCAACAGCTTCGGCGATAGCCTGTTCATAGTACACCTGATCCTGACCAGATTCAATCAAGCGCTGAAGTCGGGGCACAACAGATGACATATAATTCTCATAGTCAAAGCTGTAAATGTTAACAGTTTTATAGTAAGAAGAGAGATCAGATGGTCTGCCAGATGTAGATTTTAGATAGAATCGGTCTGCGGATCCCATTTCATCAATACTGACAACGGTTCCATCCATATTCGGGAGGAAACAATCTACAGCTATTCTGTTTGGACCAAGCATTTTTGCAAAAGCTTCCCACTTAAAAATGAGATCCCCTTCCAAGAGAATGAAATCCTGGCTCAGAGAGTCAGTAGCCATAGCCAGTGATACCACGTTATTCGTCGTTTCCCACTTGTCATTATAGATATATTGGACTGACATGCTTTCCCATTGCTGACCAATATGCCTGCGAACTAAATCGGCTTGATAACCCACAACTAAGATAGTCTCTTTAATTCCAGC
Organism: Fidelibacterota bacterium UBA7300; assembly: GCA_002471865.1. Classification (GTDB taxonomy): domain Bacteria; phylum Fidelibacterota; class Marinisomatia; order Marinisomatales; family UBA2128; genus UBA2128. Next base: position 13,576 of record DKQU01000070.1, read on the forward strand.
CCGATTTAAATACGTAAGCATCCGCGCCAAAAGAGATTTACCTTGTACCTCCAGCATACA
>DKQU01000052.1 GCA_002471865.1 Fidelibacterota bacterium UBA7300
AATCCATCCGGCGGACTCATCGCTTGCGGACATCCTGTAGGAGCTACCGGTTTAATGCAGGGAGTCTTCGCCATCTGGCAACTGCAGGAGACCATCGGTAAACATTTCGGCGATGATAAACTGCAGATCAGTGAAGCTAAGCGCGGCGCTATTCACAGTCACGCCGGGACGGGTACTTATGTAACCGTATCTATTCTGGAAAAGGAGGAGTAGTCATGTCTGATAAAAAAGTAGTAAGAAAAATCGAAGAGACGGACGACGGGACCATCCTGTTCAATGTTCCATTTCCTACTGAGCTGAACAACAATTCCCTTGCTGATTTGAACAATATGGCGCCTATCATCATGAAGCAGCCGTACCAGATTGACTACATCCACTCGTACGGGCAGGATTCTCCGTGGTTCGCAGGACTGATGAACAAGAATCTTCTTGGCAATCAAGATAGTGAAAGCGGTTACACCTATGCAAATCCCCGCGGACACGATATCTACTCCGGTGCTAAGACCGATTGGGTGGAACTGCCGAAGGAGGGTAAGATTCACGCTTTCACAGTTTGCCACTACGGTTCGGAGGAATTCCTGCCGGAGACGCCGTTTGTTCTGGCACTCATTACGTTTGAAGGAGTGGACACACTGCTTCTCACACGCATCATTGGCTTAGATCCTGATGATGCGACACTTGATTGGATTGGTATGGAGGTAAAGGCAAAGTTTCGGAGATTGTCAAAACTAAAGCCCACGGATGTTTATTTTGTACCTAAGGAGGGGTAATGGGAAAGGTTGAAGTCCGTAGACCTAGTGAAACTGAAATCTCCGAGATGAAAAAAAATCCAATCTGGGAATGCGAACCGTCAGAATTTTCTTGGCAGTATGATATGACTGAGACGTGCTATCTATTGGAAGGTAAGGTGAAAGTTACCACCGATGAGGAAGAGGTGGAGTTTGGTGTCGGTGATATGGTGACTTTCCCGAAAGGTCTATCTTGTACGTGGCAGGTAAAGGAGAAGGTACGTAAACACTATACCTTCGGCGATTAGTTTTTATAATAATATTTACCGAATATGATATCGTCGATTGTCAACAATATCGGCATTGTCAGTCAGTTCAGTGATATAAGTATTAACTGCTTCATTTTGACGATTAGTTAATAGTTCATCACGAATAAAATCTTTCTGAACCAGCCACTCCTCTTCGTCAAATTCACCTTGAGAAAGATAACGAATTATTACCCAACTTCGCTGACCTTCGAAGGGATCATAAAGTTCTCCCGGAACAGAAGAAGCTATTCGGCCGAGAAGCTTTGGATTTTTCGAGCCGATATAAGGAAGTACTGTTGACAGCTTGCGCTCTTTTTCTTCGATTAACTTGACATCATCATGAGTTTCAGAAAGTTCTGCAAAACTCTTCCCAGCTAACAGTTCTTCGTAAACCTCACCTATCCTCTCTTCAGCTCGTGCCATCTGTTTTTCCAGACGAACATCTCTCTCAATACGTTTTCTCACATCTTCCAGTGGCTGAGGTCCCGGTTCGTGGATTTCAATAAGTTGCAAAATGGCAAAACTGTTGTCGGTTTCTATAATGTCACTGACAGCATCAATTTCAGATCGAAAAGCAAACCTAGCCGGTACTAGACTGAAGCCGAAGTCGGGGATGGTAGAATTTTCAGTGAATTGTCGTGAACTGTCGAGAGGTACATCAGAAATCTCTACGGCTTTACCAAATCCATTATCTTCCACGTTGTAAAGAAATTGTGTTGCCTCTCTTTTCAGTCGGTTGCGGGTTGAAGGTCCCATTTCTATGTTTAACAAAATATGACTGGCCAGAACTTCTTGACTGTCACCTTCACCGCGTTTTTCACGCACCCAGATGATGTGGTAGCCAAAGCGCGATGCAACAGGTCCAACTATTTCACCTGAATTAGCTTTAAACGCTGCTTCTTCGAATTGGGGTACCATCCGTCCCCGTCCAAACCACCCAAGATCACCGCCTTTTGCAGCTGAACCGGGATCAGCTGAGTGGATTTCTGAAAGAGTGGCAAAATCAGCGCCATCGTTAATTTTACGGATTAAATCTTCACCAAATTGTTCAGTGTCGGTTGTATCTTCAGCAGTTGGTTTCTTGTCCCACTTTACATATCTAAGAACTCGGGTTTCATCTTGTTGAAAGTCATCCATGTGAGATTTATAGAAAGCAGAAACTTCTTCATCGGTAGCATTAAATTCCTCATCGCGGAAAGAAGATGCGGGGATCGCTAAACCAGAAAGTGTGTGATCTACATTGCGAGAAATAAATTCCTGCTTAACTTCATATTCAGATAGAGTCAAAGAATACTTAACACGGTCTAACAGCTTCTTTCTAGGCAAATAATCTCGAGTGAATGTTTCCCAGTAAAGCCACTCATCTCCCTGAGGATTATGGAGAGCGGTGAGATATTTTCCGTGATCAAAACTTCCGTCAGTTTGAAAATCAGGTACAGACTGGAAAATCGGGGGTGGATTGGTTTCCAATTCGTAATAGACTTCATCGTCAGTAACTTCAATTTCTAATTGTTCAACCTCCTGATCAATCAACGTAAGTTGTACCAGTTCATTCCAAATTTCGTCGTAAAGTTGATCATTATCTCTCTCAGAAAGTTCTTGTCCTTGCTGTCTTGCAGCCTGTCGGCGATTTTGTACTACCTGAAAGAACATGTCAGGAGAGATCAATTCTCCGTTTACAATTGCTATTGATTTTTGCGGATCTTCATCTGACACACCAAAAAGTCCAAATATTTCATCAAGTATATCTGCGCCGCCTACCAGACCACCTACTGTCATACTCCCCAAAAACATAATAAGCAAACCCCAGAGGACGAAATGCATCTTGGTTCGCATGGTGTTCATCATTCCCATTTTGTTTCTCCTAGAATATTTTCTTCAGAAAAATGCGGCGGAATATAGGGAGATTACTTAGCTTTTGCAATCTGCTAAAGAGGAGATTAAGATGAAACAAGTTTGGATTCCCCGAAAAGGTGCCCCGGATATTTTGGAAATCAGAAATACTGCTGATCCTGTCCCGCAGGAAGGTCAAATTAGAATAGACGTTCATTTTGCAGGGATTAACTTTGCAGACATACTTGCACGAATGGGACTTTATCCGGATTCACCCAAAGTTCCCTGTGTAGTAGGATATGAAGTAAGTGGAGTGGTGGATGCCGTCGGGAAGGGAATGAGTTCAGATATGATCGGGAGAGAGGTAGCAGCTCTTACCCGATTTGGAGGTTATTCATCTAAGGTTTGTGTAGATGTGGATCAAGTAATGACTTTACCAGAAGGTATTTCTTTAGAATCTGCCGCAGCCATGCCGGTTAATTATCTAACAGCTTACATCATGATGGTTGAACAGGCACGATTTCGCAGTGGTGATACAATCCTCATTCACGGAATCGGCGGAGGTGTTGGAATCGCTGCGCTCCAGTTGTCAAAAATTATAGGAGCAAATTCTATTATAGGTACTGCTTCCGCATGGAAACACGAAGATCTATTGAAGATGGGTGCAGATCATCTTATAGATTACAACAGTGAAGATTTCGTTCATCGAGTAATGGAACTTACTGATAAGAGAGGTGTGGATCTTGTTCTGGATCCGGTAGCGGGAAAGTACGTTAAGCGGAGTTATAATTGCCTTAAACCGTTGGGGAGCGTCGTTTTCTACGGCATGTCCTCCGCTTCTCCCGGAAAACGGAGGAATCTACTGTCAGGAATAAAGGCTCTCATTTCCACAGGAAAGTTTCATCCCATCCGCCTTATGAATGCCAACAAAGGGGTTCACGGTTGCAACCTGGGTCATCTTTGGTCGGAAAAAGAACGCCTAAAGAAGACCATGAAGCAGTTGGTTATTTGGCTGGAAGAAGGTAAGATTTCTCCCGTTGTAGACAGAGTATTTTCATTCGAAAATGCACCTGAAGCTCATGAGTATATTCATGATCACCGAAATCTTGGCAAGGTTCTGCTCTCTCCACAATAAAACTCCAGCTATATAGTATTATTAACGAATGTCGCGTAATACCATTTCTGCCGCATTTCGTCCTGGTGCACCCGTCACACCGCCTCCGGGATGAGATCCCGAACCGCATAAATAAAGACCTTTAATTGGAGTTCGGTGATCTGCCCATCCTAAGGCAGGCCGCATGAAAAAGAGCTGATGGGGAGTCATGGCGCCGTGGAAAATGTTACCTCCGGTAAGACCAAATATTTTCTCTATGTCCGGTGGTGTTAACAACTCGTAATCAATGATTGAATTGCGGAAGTTAGGCGCGTATTCCGTGAAGTCGTCAATAATCCTATTGGCAAATATAGTTTTTTCTGAATCCCAATTACCCTCTTTAAGATTGTAAGGTGCGTATTGACAAAAAATACCCATAACATGTTCACCTTTGGGAGCAAGGGTATCATCAACTGTGGAAGGGATTGTAGCTTCAATCATTGGATGACTGGAAGGACGGCCGTACTTAGCATCGTCATAAGCCTGTTCCACAAAATCCATAGTAGGGGACAGATGGATTGTACCATGATGTTGAATTTCCGCATTTTTTCCAGGTAGAGCTGTAAAATCAGGAAGCTCAGAAAGATGAAGGTTCATTTTAGCAGTAGCGGATTTGAAATCCATTTGATCGATTTTATCTCGAAAATCAGACGGTAAAACAGATTCATCCAGAAGCCGAAGAAAAGTAACATGAGGATCTGCAGATGAGATGACGCACTTTGCTGAAAGTTCTCGGCTGTCAGAAAGTATTATGCCTGTTGCTCGTTTATTGATAGAAATCTTATCAACACCGCTCTCTAAAAGAATTTCCACTCCCAGATCTCGACATGCTGAAGCGATAGAATCACTGAGTGCGCCCATTCCGCCTCGGACATACGCCCAAACCCCACGCATGCCGTTAGTCTCTCCGAAGACATGATGGAGGAGTACGTAGGCAGTCCCCGGTGTGTAAGGACCTGCCATGGCTCCGATGACGCCGTCAGTGGCTAATGTAGCTTTGAGTTCGTCTGATTCAAACCACCTATCAAGCAAATCACCTGCAGAAAGTGTAAACATCTCCACCATTTTCTGGATCAGCTCATTTCCTGATCGACGGGTTTTCATTCCTAGTGACGCAAGCTCCCACAGATCTGACAATTTTTTCGAAGTAGGTGAAGGAGGAGGTTTTTTCCAAAGTGGCTCTACGTATTGTACTATACTGTTGAGCATCGTTTCATATTTAGGGTATCGGTCGGCGTCCTTAGCAGAGAATTTGGCTATTTCTCGCTGATCCTCATCTAAGCCATTTCCAAGGATTAAATACTGATGGTTGGGAAATGGCGAAAAACTAGCCGGTCTACGTGATAAGAATTCCAGGCCGTATTGTTTAAGTTTAAGATCCTGGATGATTTCCGGTCTAAAAAGTGAATTCACATAAGCCGCTCGCGAAACTTTGCAACCGGGGAATATTTCTTCTGTAACTGCGGAACCCCCTAATACAGATCGTCTTTCAACGACACATACCTTTTTTCCTGATTTAGCAAGATATGCAGCGCAGACAAGTCCATTGTGCCCCGCTCCAATAATGATAGCATCATATTTCATATTTGAAATCTACGAGCAGGATGACAATTCAGCCAACTATTCTGACCTTGATTAGTGAAGTAGAGATAATTATTAAAAAATTGTTGACAGTTAGAAATGCGACTTGTTATATTGTGGCAGGTAAGGGAGGGTAACATGTGCGTAAAGTTTCCATTTAGTAACTCTATCCTTATCGATTGCAATCGATTAATCAAAAACAAAGGAGGCTACACGTAATGAAGAAATTAATTACGGCTATGCTTGCACTCTCTCTCGTTCTTCTTGTTGGCTGCGGTGGTGATGACGCTGCTGCTGATGGAGACGGAGATGCAGCGACAGAAGGAAGCGAATAACTTTCGAGCAGCTTAGTTCTGAGTTATTTAATTGACTTGGAGCTTTCAAGTAGTAAAGGGGAAATGGAGCATTCTGTTTCCTCTTTAACTTTATATAAAAAAGGCCAACTAATGGCCTTTTTTTGTGGAGCTGATCGGGATCGAACCGACGACCTCTTGAATGCCATTCAAGCGCTCTCCCATCTGAGCTACAGCCCCAAAAGCACGGCGAATATAAGTGGTCTTGAATATCAATGTCAATAAGCGCTCACTAAAATACTCTTCTTCCTTGACTGTTGAATATTTAAAAGGTTCATCCTAAATTGATATCTATGAATAGACATATATATATAAAGAGTCTTTTTCTTTTGTTGATTTTCGGACTAGCAATAAGCTGTGCAGATCAAAAAACAGAAGCTGCACAAAATACTATAGAAAGTGATCTTGTCTCGTCTGTAGAAAAGGATAGACCAAACGGAATAACAACTTTAGTTGTAACTGGGAATGTTCACGGTCAGCTCGACCCATGTGGCTGAAAGAAAAATCCAATCGGCGGTCTGTCGAGAAAATCTAAACACCTTAAATCTCTTAAAGCAAAAGGGATAGATCCGCTAATTTTAGATGCCGGAGATCTGTTCTTTTCCAAAACGACTGTTTCCGGTATTTCAGGTGAGAAAGCGATCCTTAAAGCTCAGACCATGGTAGATGGTTATAATATTGTAGGTTGTGACGTTATGAATGTCGGAGCGAAAGATTTCGCCAAGGGAATAGATTTCTTACGTAAACTTGAACAGACAGCATCATTCCCATTCATCTCTTCAAATATTGTAAATAAAAAAAATGGAGAATTGCCTTTTGCACCATACAAAATATTAGAAAAGAATGGTTTTAGATTCGGAGTGGTTGGTTTAACCGCTGAGCTCTCACCTATTACTAGAGGGAATTTGAGAGCAGATCCTTTTATCGAACGTGGAAAAGCTGTACTTTCAAAGTTGGATGCCATAACGGACTTTCAGATAGTACTCTTCAATGGTTCTTCAGATAAAGCCAAAATTGCTAGAGAAGCTCTAACATCTGCTGATCTACTGTTTGTAAGTGGAGATACCCGTAATCCAGCCCGTGGTGGAAGTGCAATTTCTACGGGGACTGTCATGAAGCAGTTGGGTAAACAAGGAAAGTCTTTGGGAGTAGTTTCCATTGCTGTAGTTGATATTGATCTTCCTCTGCGCGATTTAAGTAATGTACAAAACCGACTTAAATTCTTAGATAAACAGTTGAAGAGATATGCTAAAAAGGATCCCTCAAAATCTATGGAAGAGATATATGCGGATGATGAAAAAATGCTAAATCGGGTTGCTACTATTCAAGATGAGTTAGAGAAATTAAAATTGGAATTAACATCTGAAGGAAATTCCATTCAATTTGATTTTGTACCAATGAACAAAAAAGTAGGCGAAGACTTGATGCTCCTTTCAATGGTGAACGAAACACTTTCTAATTGTGATGCACTTGGGCCAGACAAAACTCCCTCGAATCAGAAAAAACCTTCATCACGTAGTATAAAACCTTCGAGAGTGAATCCTGACGGGACAGGTTAAATGAACATGTCACCTCGTGCTCAAGTAATTTCAATCATAATTGTCTCGTTTATTTTTGGGGTAGGATATAACGCTGTTAGAACAGAAAATCTTTCTCTCTTATATCAAAAACCTGTCGAACGTACCGTTGAAGAGGTCGATTCTCTCCTAAGTGAAACGACTATATTATCAGCTCCAGAATACATTAATCTAGAGTCTGCCAAAGAGATGTATGACAGGGAGATCATTTTTATCGATGCCCGGGATGAAGAAGAGTTCGCCGAAGGACACATTAAGGGTGCGATACTTGCGCCATCAACGCCTGAACTGGTTCAGTTAACTCCTGATAGATCCACTCCAATCGTAACGTACTGTGGCGGCGGTGA
>DKQU01000068.1:0-26710 GCA_002471865.1 Fidelibacterota bacterium UBA7300
CGGCAGAGCCCCATGTCTTCATACGTCTGAATTTCCGATGATGTATAGGCATCATGAAGCTCCACGAAATCAATCTCATTCAGAGGATCGACAATCCCGCAATTCTCATATGCTTCTTTTGAAGCCATTCGTCCCGCACGAAAGGAGTGAATACCCGGATATCGGAAGCCATCATCCCATAGTTTCTTATAATATGAACGATCCTCCTCGTTGTCTTCCTTCTCAAGCAAATTGTACTTCATGAAATCGTCATAGTTCTGATGAGGACGATCCGCCATACGCATGGCGTCTGTTCCTCGACCTATTCCTGGTACAATCACCTTAGAAATGCTCTGCCCGGATGCTTTCTCCAGTTTGGCTAGTCCATCCTCATTAGCGAATATCACCGCTGCCGCACCGTCACTCATAACGCAAATATCGAGGCGGGTTAAAGGCCACGCCACCATGGGAGCATTACGTACATCTTCGATTGTCAACTTCTGTTGTTTTTGCGAGTACGGATTGTGATAAGCATTCATGTGATTTTTCACGGAAACGTGAGCCATCTGCTCTACAGTAGTACCAAATTCCTTCATGTGTCCAGTAACCATCATGGCGTAATAGCCGGAGTAAAATCCGCCTACCGGATAGTCAAAGCTTACATCAGAAGCCAGAGCAATAAATTCATTTCCCTTCCATGTGTTAACATGAGACATGGTTTCAAAGCCGTAAGCGATACATACATCCATGTAGCCAGATGCTACTGCTTTCCACGCTTCTTGGAAGCAGATGCCGCCTGTGGCTCCGCCCCCTTCCACGCGATGGCTTGGCTTAGGACAAAGACCGAGATAATCCTGAGCCATAATACCAGCCATGAGCTGACGAGTGAAGTGATCTGAAAAGTAAGATGCCACGGATCCGTCCACGATCTCGATGAACTGCTTATGATTGAGACCAATGTCGGCTATGGCGTAATCGTATGCCTCCTTTAGAATAGCTTGAAATGTCTTGTCCGGACGTGCCTTGGCAAACTTACTGACTCCGCCGGAAACCGCATATACAGGTCGCATTGTTTTACCTCCTATTAAGTGTAATAAGTGCTGTTGAAATTGTAATCATAAAGGGTATTAGATAGGGCGTAAGTTGAAAAGAATTTCTAAAGGAATAGGGATAATGGCAATTGATTTAGGTTGCTGCTTCTAACGGAAAGTCACGGTAATACAGAGAAATACTTTCAATAAAAGGATTTAACAGCTAATCTTCTTGCTCCACATATTCCCATTTCTCCTCGAAATAATTATAATTTAACTGAGCGTCGGGTTTGGTGAACTCCCATTTATCTTCAATGTAATTATAGTTCAACTTTTCATCTGATTCTATATAATCCCACTCATCTTCATGATAATTATAATTCAGTCTGCTCTCCGGCTTTGCATACTGCCAGTCATCCATCAGGTAATTGTATCTAAGCTCTTCTGATTTTTGGGATAATTCCCACCGATCTTCCATGTGATTGTATTTCAGCTCTTCATCTTCTCGAGCAAACTGCCATCTGTCTTCCATGTAATTGTATTTAAGTTGTTGAGCGTTTAGAAATACAGAAGCTGAAATTACGATCAATGTCAGAACAGTTTTCATCTGTCTAAGTATTTTTTATTTTAGTAATGTCTACAACAGTATCAAACGGAAGAGCTTCAGCATTGGTGAAAATTTTCGGTAATATTAGAATGTAGCCGTAAAGCCAATTCTTTCCAATAGAGAAAGCACTAATCTATTGCACCTTCAATGCAGGTAGTATTAAAACCGCCACGTGTATTATAAACTGTTGTGATTTGAATTTTTTCTGTATCTAATGTCGATTTCAAATCATTGTAAATTCGTTTTGTTGCACCTTCTTGATAGATTCCTACATTACGAAAACTGACAAAATAATATTTTAATGATTTCAGCTCAATACATTTCCCGCCGCTAGGATAGTATTCAATTTTAACATAAGCCAGATCAGGCAAGCCACTGAATGGGCAAACGGCACTGAATTCATCTGTCTCCGTCATAATGTACTGATTTGGACTATCGAAAGGGAATGTTTCCAAAAAATCAGGATTAATCTCTTCCTCACCTTTGAACATAAAATATTTATCTTCAGCTTTTGGCATCTTTACCTCGATAGATACAGCCTGTCCAGAATTTAACTAGTTGGATTCTCAAGTCCTTTAATTTCATTTAGATAGTGATGATCTGGACCAGCAAGAATAACTCGTTGTTCATTCTTCATTCCAGTGATCTTCGAGAGCTTTGCGGAAAGTAGTAGGAGGTCTAACAGCTTTTCCATCATGATTAACGAATGTATGGACTGTGTGCCCGATAGCTACGATAGTATTATCCTTTAGCACCTCGTATTCGACTCTAAGGGTTGATCGTGGCATATTCTTAAACATGGTCCGAATGGTGAGTTCATCCTCAAAAGTAGCCGGATTCTTGTACTCACAATGACTTTCGATGACGGGTAGGTAAAAGCCAGCTTTTTCAATTTCACTGTAAGGAAGCCCAATCTCCCTCAACAGATGAGATCGAGCTGCTTCAAAATACTCATAATAGCGACCGTAGTACACCCGTCCCATCATATCAGTTTCCGCATAGATAACTCGGATAATAAAGTCTACAGAAATCACGATACCTCCTGCCAATGACCGATACGTTCATACTTCTTGTGTCGAATGTCTATTAGTTCTTCAGTGGTGAATTGAGATAACAGCTGGAGTTCTTCTACGATAATATTTTTTACGGTTTGAACCACCTCATCTTTGTTGCGATGGGCACCGCCTAAAGGTTCTTCGATGATACGATCGCAAATTTCCAATTCTTTCAGATCAGATGCAGTCACTTTCAGCGCTTCAGCCGCCTCTTCGGCTTTTCCTGCATCTCTCCATAGAATGGATGCGCACCCTTCCGGACTAATTACGGAAAACCACGTATTCTCCAGCATGAGAAGACGATCGCCTATTCCGACTCCCAATGCACCACCACTGGCACCTTCACCAATAACTATAATAAGTATCGGTACCGGTAATACAGTCATCTCCAGCAGATTTCGAGCGATTGCTTCAGCCTGTCCACGCTCTTCAGCGCCTAATCCCGGATATGCACCTGGAGTATCCAAAAGACATACAACAGGCCGATTATACTTGGCTGACATCTTCATGATTCGTAAAGCTTTTCGATACCCTTCTGGTTTGGACATTCCAAAATTTCTGTAGAGATTCTCTTTCGTGTTTTTCCCTTTTTGCTGTCCAATGTAGGTAATGTGTATTCCATCAATCGTACCGATTCCAGCCACCAGCGATTTATCATCTGAAAAATGTCTATCACCATGCAGCTCAAGAAAGTCCGGCGACATTCTGGTTATATAATCCAGAGAATAGGGTCGTCTGGGATGGCGAGCCAGTTGAACTCTTTGCCAGCGAGTAAGATTGGAATATATTTCCTTTATTAACGTCTGACGCTCTTCATTTAATTGACTAATTTCTCCGCTAAAATCCTGCTTTCCGGTAAGACTCTTGGAACGAAGAGTCTCAATCTTATCATCTAACTTTACGATTGGTTTTTCGAAATCGAGGTGGAACTCAGCCATTATTTCTCCCTCTCAGAAACGTTGTGTTGATAATTTTTTTCTAGATAAAGAAAAGTCAGCATACCTAAAAGAAGCACAACAAGGAAAATTGTGTTTGCCATAACATAATTAAGACTCAAGCATAGGTAACCTACAAGACTCAGAATTAAGGATGAACCGTGCATGAGCAATACCGATCGTTCTATGGGAATACCAAGAGCAGCAAGACGATGATACGTGTGATCTCTGGAGGCTTTGTGTATTTTTTTTCCTCTTCTCATTCGAGATATTACCACTAAAAATAAATCAAACAATGGAATAGCAAAAATCAAAATCGGTACAAACCAGGATGATAGTTGACTTCCTCCAATAGGTGTATAAAGAATTGCTACAGCACCGAGACAAAAACCAATAGATTGAGCACCTGAATCTCCTAAAAATAGTCGTGCAGGATGGGAGTTATAAAAGAATATCCCAGCTAGAGCTCCTACTACAATTGTACAGAAATGCACCAATTCCATTTGATTTACACTCAACGTTATAACAAGAAAAAACAATGTTGCAAGTGCACCTAGCCCAACAGCTAGTCCATCCATGCTATCTATCAAGTTAAACGCATTTGTTAGAACAATCATCCAGACCAGAGTTATCACTATATTAAGGCCTTCACCCAATGCTGTTTCGCTTCCAAGAATGAATTCAGGAGATGTAAATATTCTAACTTTCACATCAAGAGAAATTAGAAGTATGGCTGCCAATAGTTGTCCCAACAGTTTTCCCCACGGCGGCAGATGATAGTAATCATCCCACAATCCAAAAGTCAAAATAATCCATGAGGCAGCTACTACACTTAATATATCTCTATCAATTTCTCCAGGAGCCAGAAAGAGAATCGCTGTTATGGTCAACACCAAGACCAATCCACCTGTCAAAGGCATAGGTTCCTTGTGAAGTTTATGATCTGCGGTTCCCGGGTGATCAATCAGCTTTAATCTGGGTGCCAATCGAATGCTAATAAAAGCTAAAGACAAGGCAACAGTAAGTGAACCAAGTAAGATTCGAAAAATATCAGCGATTTGAATTGATGTTATCATTTCAGTTCCTAACAGTGTCCCATATGACTGTCATCAAAAGTTTACCCAACATAGCTGAATAGAATAGGCCGTTGAATAACGGAAAATAATCAGCTGAAAAGTGCTTTCTATACAAAAGAAAGTATGAGCGGTGCCATTCAAACAGAGATCGATATTTGAAAGCTGCAGATCCACCGCGACCGGAATCATGAACCACTTCTGCTTCAGGAACATAAAAGATTTTCCATCCTGCGGCTTTCGTCCGGAAACAGTAGTCAGAATCTTCCTGATAGGCAAAAAAACGTTCGTCGAATAAACCTACTTTGTCAAATACTTCTCGACGGATCATCATACACGATCCGGAAACACCGTCAACTTCACATGCGCTCACTTCATTAAGATGCGACAAGTGATAGCCGGTATATTTACTATCATTGGGGAAGCGGTTGGCAAGTCCTGTAAAATAACTGATCACATTCCACGGCCGGGCAACTCCCCTGCGGCAAGACTTCTGGAATGTACCATCGACATTTAGCACTTTTGGACCGGCTATTCCTACCTCTGGATGCAAGTCGAGGAAGTTGGCTAACGCCATAACGGCATTGGGCTTCACAAAGGCATCAGGATTCAAAATCAGTAAGTATTCACCATCTGATTCCTTCATGGCTCTGTTCATTGGAATTGTGTACCCTTCATTCCGATTGTTTCTTATCAGTTTCACGGTGGAGTGATTTGAAAGTATCATTTTTACGGTATTATCATTTGATCTGTTATCAACAACAATGATCTGCTCAATCCTCGCTCCTTGTGACTTCTCCAATAAAGTCAAACAGCGATGGAGATATTTTGAAGCATTCAGGGTGACAATACAAACCGAAACATTCGTTTGAGACATATCAGGTATAAGTACTTCTCAACAGCTGGAAAGTTACTTGTTCCACCCGAAAAATCTCCATAATCGTAATCTCCACACCATCATTATAGCTTCAAGCATGATCAGCTTGCTCATCTTAGATTCACCCACTGTTCTATCGAAAAAGATAATCGGTACCTCTTTCAATCGAAAACCTTTCCTCCAAGTACGAAAATTCATCTCAATCTGGAATGAGTATCCCTGCGATTTTATATTATTCAAGTCGAGTGTAGCCAGTACCTCACGACGCCAACATTTAAAACCTGCGGTCGCATCTCTTATGGGCAATCCAGTGACGATCCTCGAATAGAGATTAGCACCATAGCTAAGCATCAATCGGCGGATTGGCCAGTTAACGACACTAACACCTTGGACATATCGACTACCTATGACAAGATCTGCATCTGTCAATCCGTGAATTAACTTGGGAACATCATCAGGATTATGTGACATATCGGCATCCATCTGGATAATGGCATCGAAGTCATGTTCAAGTGCCCACTGGAAGCCTGCACAATATGCTTTTCCCAAGCCATCTTTTCCAGGTCTTCTTAAAAGGTGAAGATTAGGATAGTCAGCCTTCAATGTCTCAATGTAATCGCCGGTACCATCAGGAGAATTGTCATCTACAATCAGAATATGATATCTGTTGTCAATATCATGGAGTCGTTTAATTAACTCACCAACATTCTTTCTCTCGTTATATGTAGGTGATATAATAAGAGTCTTCATGCGACTACACCTTCTTTTACTTTTCTTAGGCAATAATCAATACCATACGTACGAATACCGACAGTGTCTTCAATTTTATCAGTTGTTAATCCAGATTGCATAGGTCTCTTTGCAAGTTGGTCTAATTCTTCGGTAGTGATCTTTTTTATTAGTGACTTATCAAGATTGTATATTTCAGCAATTTTTAGCGCAAATTGATGACGGGAGATGAAATCGCTACCTCCGTAGTGAAAAAGTCCTTCACTGTTTAGAACGATGAGTAATTTAATTGCCTCAGCAAGAGCACCTGTCCAGGTGGGATTGGCATATTGATCATCCACCACACTGATCTGATTTCCCATCTTGAGTGATTCAGTAACCCAGCGAACAAAGCTCGCTGAAGATTTGCCGGCTCCGTAAAGAACATTTGTCCGTAAGATAACCCAAGAATTGCGCCCTCCTCGTACTTCATTTTCAGCAGCAAGTTTTGTTTTACCATAATAGTTGATCGGAGAAGGTACTGCATCTTCTGCGTATGGACCATTCACTCCATCAAATACATAATCTGTAGATACAAAAACTATTCTGGCATCACTCCCCCCGATGGCATCAAGGAGATGTTCGGTTCCTCTTACATTTACGTTCCAAGCCTCTTCTTTATCTCGCTCACAACCATCCACATTTGTCAAAGCAGCAAGATGAATTAAAACATCAGGTTCATATTTTCTTACTACCTGCTGAACTGCAGCTTTATTTCCTATGTCCATTTCGACAACCGGACAGGCAGAAAGAGTGTGATCAGTTATGATCAGATCGGTAGATAGGATATTAAAATGAGGCTGCAACTCCTCAATAATACTTCTCCCGAGTTGTCCGCTGGCACCAGTTATTAGAATCCTCTTATTCATTGGTCGAAATTACAACTTCTTCTATTAACTGTTCAATTTATGAAGGTGAATTCAAAAGTCCGACAGTTTAGCCTTTTCCAGTTTTGAGTGCTTTAAACGTTTTTGCCGTTTCCAGGTTGACCAGAGTGACCATAACACGAAAATCATGATTACAGAACTTGCTAATAGAACAATAGTGCCTAATGAAATTCTGCTGGGTTTTTCATAATCGATACTGAATGTGCGAACTATCGATTCCATTTCTCGAAGAAACATAAGTTTTTTACCGCCAGGATTAAATATTAACATATTGATGTGAAAAAGTCGTTTCGAACTGTCATCAATAAAAATGTACGAAATAAAAGGGCCACCGCCGGATGCATTTGCAGATTTAGTCTCCCACCTCCCTTCTATTCGCCACATTTCACGATTATCAATATTAATTTTATTAATAGTCCAAGGTAGATCAGTGGATTCAATGAATTGATAATCACTGAAAAATCTTTTAGCCATGTTCTTGATTTTACTTTTCAAAGAATTTCGATGTAATTCAGATCCTACTTGATTATCTATCCAATGAACTGTAAACCATCTGCGTGGATAGTCTCTCCCTAATTTAACAAAGTTGGCTGGTCGATCTTCTTGCACTATCATAAAATCATGAGGAACTCGAACAGTCCAACCGTACCGCTTGAAAAGGTCTTCTGAAATATCCGTCTGTTCATTTATTTCATAAAGATGCTCTGATATACGTTTTAGATAACGGTTATCAAACTGATCAAAAAGCCAACCACTTTTTAATTTCAGACTTGAGGAAATATCATCAGTATTACCTTTAATTATCGCCACCACTTGACCTAATGAGAATACATTTTCATCAACCCATACCGGATCCGCACCTGCATAGGTACTCAGTTCACCATCTGAAATGAGCTGATTGATTAAAAGATCTCCATTATCATTTTTTAAATCTGTTATCGCGAACAGAACGATATTGTGTCGGTTTTGCAATTGATCGAATGTGGATGGATCACGATATCGGACAGTAAAATAAGATTCCGGGTTCACATCAACAGATTGACGAAAGAGCAACTTTTCCATTAACTCTTTTGCTACTTTCTTATCATTTTGAGAAACAAAAATTTGAATCTCATTTTCGGGACCTTCCGACCATGGAAGATATTCTCCGCAGTTTGAGATTAATATGAGTGAAAATAACCCTATTAAGATTCTTCTGTAATGAACGCCTTTCATTATTTGACGATGATTTTAAAATTCGATTGTCGTTTCTCTATAGCTACATCCTTAACCAATATTGTCACCTCATCTCCCATCCGATAGCGTTCTCCACTTTGTTTACCTGTAAGACTGAAGTCCTGTTCATTAAAATATAAGTTATCCGATTCTAGTGAATCAGCATCCACAAATCCCTCCACAAGAGTATCTTTCAACTCCACGAAAAATCCTCTGCCAATAACTCCTGATATGATGCCGTCAAATGTTTCTCCAACCCTTTCTGCCAACCAACGTATCTGTTTTAATCGTATGTAATCACGTTCAGCTTTTTGAGCTAATATTTCTGACTCTGTATTCGATTTCGCCAGCTTATTTAGTGGCTTCTTTTTCTGGAGCTGTTGAGATCCTTTTTTACTGCCGAGATATTGTTTAATTAATCTATGTACTACAAGATCAGGATAGCGACGAATGGGCGAAGTAAAGTGCGTATAATGCTCGAAAGCCAATCCGTAATGACCTCTGTTGTCTGTGCTGTAAATCGCTTTCGTCATTGTCCGCAAGGCGATATTCTCGATTAGTGCTCGATACGGTGAGTCTTCCACCATACTCAAGATTTTACGAAATTCACTTGACGACAAAGATTTTGGACGAGATTTGATGAGATTCAGCCGTCTGAGAAGGTCGACAAAACGTTCCATATCTTCTCTAGGCGGCTTATCGTGAATCCTGTAGATAAACGGTCTGTTTTGCGAACCATCGTATGGTACGTTTTCAGCTATCACACGATTGGCAAGTAGCATGAACTCTTCAACAAGTCTGTGACTTTCCAATCTCTCACTGTGTCGTATTTCGTGAGGAATTCCACCGTCACGGAAAAAGAATATGGGCTCGGGAATATCGAAATCTATACTTCCTGCTTCTTCGCGAAGTTTCTGGAGACGCTGCGCCACCTTTCGCATGGCAAACAGTGTCTTGAAATGAGGTGATTTCGTTTTTCCATCCACAATCGCCTGTACGTCACGATACGTAAAACGCTTTTTGTTTTTGATAACCGATGAATGGAATTTCCAGTTTAAAACCTTACAGTTAGTATCAAGAGTCATAATTAGAGAACTGGCCAAGCGATCTTTGTCCGGAAGAAGTGAACAGACACCGGCAGATAAATTCTGCGGAAGCATGTGAACGACTCCCTCGGCGAAATAGACAGATGTCCCGCGATAACGAGCTTCTTGATCCAGTGCCGAGCCGGGCTGTACGAAATGGCTCACATCAGCAATATGGACTCCTACTGTTGTCGTTCCATCTTTATTCTTCTTCAGAGAAATGGCATCATCAAAATCCTTCGCTTCCTTCGGGTCAATGGTGAAACAGTCTAAATCTCGAAGGTCTTTTCGATTCCTGATTTCAGAAGCTATATCCTCTTCTGTAAATTTTTCAGCTTCACTTTGGACAGCTTTCGGAAAAGTTGGATCTAGATCGAAAGCGCTGCAGACAATTTTCATGTCATCTTGAGGATTCTGGGTAGAGCCGATCACTTCTTCCACTTCAACATGAATAGAGCCTCTACCTCTTCCCCAATCACGAACTTTCGATAAGATTGCATCACCCTCTCGAAGCTTCTTGACTTCAGTTCCTACTATTCTAATCCCTCTAAGCGGAGTTACCGGCTCGATGGACAAGTAAGCTTCTCTCTTCTGGAAATAGACAGTACCGACAAAGCGTTCCGTACCTCGCTTAACGATTCTGTTTACTTTGCCTCTGGGACCTCGTGAATAATCTGACGGAAGAAGTGTCACTTCTACCGTATCTCCATTCACTGCGCCGCCTAAATCCCGCATGTTAATAAAGATGTCATCACCATCTTCTATTAAAAGAAAACCAAAACCTCTCTGTGTTAGTTCAAGTGTTCCTCGAAGCTTTTTTAATCCTCCGCTCCAGCAGTATCCTCTTTTCTTGACACTTACTATCTTTCCCTCTTGTACAAGATTTCTTAAAGCTCTTCTAAATTCAGCTTGTCTCTTTTTGCCAATTTTCAAATGGCGTTGTATCTCTCGTTTATTGTAGTACGAGTGAGGATGTTCACGGAAATATTTGACTATTTTATCTTTCATTAAAACCTATTAATTATCCTTATATGTATTTTACCTTCTTTAGGACTGTTATATTTTCCAACTGCATAATCAAGCTGTAAAATTCCCATAGGAGTCTTTTGCGTGAGTCCAATGCCAATTGATGCCGGTGTTCGCTTCTCGTCATCAAAACTTTCATCAATGAAGGTGTAAAAATAGTTATCTCTGTTTGCTCTGTATCTCATTTCTAATTGATTTATCACTACCCAAACTGATTCAAATTGTTCCTCATCATATCCTCTTAAAGATGAGGCTCCACCGTATCGCAGCTTTTTGCTTAATGGAACGGCTCCTGAGGCAAGTCCAAAATAACCACCATCCGTCGCCAACGAAAGAGTTAACCTGTCCATTATTGGAATTAATATCTCACTTTCACCTTTAACATCAAATGAGATGGTCTCAGCGGACCCGTCAGAAACAAAATCTCCAAGACCGATATGAAATTTCAGCCACTGTCCTTTTGTCGGATTTGTGCGGGAATCTCGTCTGTCCCATTCCCCCTGAACTGTCAATGACCTGATGGTGTGACCGGCGAGTCCGAGACTGTCACCTTCATCCGTGATAGTGACGGTCTCCTCGCTGCCGCCGAAAGACCATTTGCCGAATTTCGAGCGCGGGACAACTACGGAAACTGCACTCTCTTGGCGGACGTATAGTCCATCCTGTAAAATCTGTAAGAAGCTAAAATACCCTCCTACTCTAAATCTCCAAAGGAAGGGATCTTCGTAGCTGATGAACATTTTCTGCGATTTTTCGTCCTTGCGATTCCACCACAATCTGCTGACAGATGCGGAACCAAACGGATTTTCAAGTCCGATCTGAATGTCTCCTGTAATCCGGTTTTTCCCATCTGGGGACGGCTGCAATCCCGCTGCTGCAACAATGGTGTGAGAAAAATCTGTTTCCACTGGAATGACTGCCGAAAGCCGATTCTCCGATGATCGAGCGTAATAAGGGTCTCCGGCTTTATTCAGAAATGAAAAGGCGACAACACTCTTATCCAATTTAATGAGCGAATTGTTGTTGGCTGAATGTCCAATTTTACCTTCCACAATCTGAGCAATCGTTTGACTGTTCAGCTCATCAGCGCCTTGCAGTACAACGCTGTCTAGTGCGAGTGGTTTTCCACCCGTTATTTCCCAGCTGCTCAGAAGACGACTGTCGTCGCGCTCCAATCTATTCAATCTCAGTTGAGCATTCCATTCGCCTTCATTTGCGAGAGATTCCTTCACGCTGTCGAGGGAAGCTGTAAGCTGCTCCAATGTGGTCAGCGGGATCTTCCTTTCCGTCTCCTGCGCGGAAGAGAGCGTCAAAATCGCCAGAAAAACAATTACCTTAAAGCGCAGCACGTATTTCTCCGGTTATGGTCAGAATGCCGTCATGAAGGGGATCTAGGATGTAGCTCAAGTGTGCATTGGCGGTGATGTTCTCTCCGAAGATGAGAAATCCTGTAAGATTGGCGAGAAATGATGATCCGACCTGTCTCCCTCCTGCGGCTTCCGGCGGGAGCAGCGAGATTAGTTTATCTGGGCTTTTTACATTCACGTAATCGAGAGACGCCTCGAATCGCCCTCCCTTCTTCGTGAACAGTTGGCTGTGAAGTTTGATTCCTGTTGATGATACCGAAAAAGTCTCGTAGAAATTCTCACCGTCGTCTTTCCCGTACTCAGCAGTGATTCCAAACTCCATCTGCTTGGATGATTGCCAACTCACTCCTGAGCTTAAAATCCAACCGTTGAGTGAGCGAACTCTGCTCTCGAATGACGACTTGACTTGATGATTGTGGCTATTAATTTCTCCGGAAAAGAGTACTTTTCTGCTCATTGGCTCTTCACCGTTCATAGAAAACATATTTTCTGTAGTGTGAAGATCTCCTTGAAAATTGTCTGCCGTCATATCTACCCGATTTCTTGTCGAAATGCGAATCTTTCTCAGTGTACCTCTCGGTGAGTATGTCAGCTCATTCCGGAAGTTTAGGCGAGACTGTTTGATAGTCGTGTCGCTTAATTGCGGAGAGAAAACAGTGCCGGACGAAATGTCGCTACCGTTCAGATCAGATTTGGCAAAAGACTTTAATGTGAAGTTGCGTAAAAGGCGACTGTTAAGCCGGCGGAAATCGAAGACCAATCGAAATCCTGATGTCAAGCGAGATGTGGGTGTTCTGTTGCCAGAAGGGATATGGAAGAGGATGTATTCGCCGTTGGGATCGGGAAAATACTGATCGTAATCACTGTCGTAACGATAGCTGCCCAGACCAACACCAACAGAATCGTACAGTGCTATTTTCTCTTCGTAGAGCGACTGCTCGAGCTTACCGTCGAAGTTAGCAGTGATGAAGCTTCTAGGAAGTCGGTAGCTGAACGACGCTTTTGCGAGTGAATAAGAAATGTCGTCAGTCTCGGCAGAAAACGTCTTTAACTTTTGTCTAAGAGACAATTGAATTCTGTAACCATTCCGCCATCTTCCCGAAAAATCCAGCTCACCCAGTTGACTGCTGCTCACTTCCTCCCAATCTCCAAGTGAATCTGCATCATCTGCCTGATGAAAGTCGCTTCTCTCCGTTAAACCAACAGAACCGTGAATTTTCGTCCCTTCGAATAGAATTGCCGTTGTCTTCTCATCAAACTTGAAATCTGAGGTCCGCTCCTCTTGGAGGAGTCGAAGTAGAGGGTGGAATTTGCCGGGAAGCAGTTTCGCTTCCAGACGTTTCCTCAACCATCCTGAACCGGACGAATCAACATTGCTGGGGTTGATCGGAATTAGAAGCACTTCTCCAGATCCTCCTACGTCACGAATTGATGTGGTCGCGGAAGCTTCGAAGAGCGGTACCCAATTAGACGTGTGGATGATCCCGACCGCCCATCTGGAAGCGGTCTGATAACTGTCGGAGTAGCTACCAAAATCGAACGATGTTTGCAAAAGTTCGCCGAGAGTGTGCTGAATGCCCATTTCTGTGATGTTTTCGTCAGTAACATTTTCAGTCAGCGCCAAATTCCACTCACGACTAAACTCAACTTGCCTATCACGCTGAAAAGGCGAAAATCGGCTGTCTCTTTTTCTGTGACTCAAGGTGATATCCAAAGCTCCGAAATCTGACGGTAGTTTACCTGAATGATTAAGCTGAATGAGGCCGGCTGCTCCAAAGTTGTTGTTATCGTCTATCACGGAGAGCGAATTCTGATCACGTTGAGAACCGCTCAACTCGAATGAGACGTTTGTTGACTCGCCCAATTCAAACCGTCCGCTAAAATCGAGAACCTGATGCGTTTCAGGTGCTTGAATAGTCCGCCACGGAACGAACAAATCGTAATGACTATCACGATCATCTACGGGGAGCCATTCGAAATAGATAATCCCGTCTTCAGTAATTTGGCGACTGTATTCTCCTTCGGTACCAATATTGTAAAATGAAACATCAAAATAAATTTCACCGTCAATCTTCTCTTCGTCAGGAACATACTCATAAATAGAATCAACAGTTGTAAATCGGTAGTTTGCAGAGCTGTCCTCTTCAGCTGAGTAAATTCGAATTTTTTCGTCGCCAGAGTGTTCCATCAACTCCATTTCATCGTCACCGACAGAAAAAAGCAGATCAGATCGACTATTGTCATTCTCCCTAAGCCAACTGATGGTGAAGTGTGATTTCTCATTATCAGAGCGAAATTCTCCCGTGGCAGCTGCGATATTCCGCGGATAGACCAAATCTGAGTATTCATATTCCACGTGGATGCGTGTGTTAGAATCGATGACATTTTTTGTCGTAAATGTTATTTCACCGACGGAATAGTCAATGGTGTAATCAAAATTTTCACCTCGCGTCAGCTTTCTTCCGTTAAGCCAAATCCGTTCCGATCCCGCCATTACGATTATATTCCTGCTCCCCATCTCAGAGTAGAGACGATACGGACCTTGATTCTGGTCTTCACCCATAATTTCTTGCTCGGCAAACTTCCCCTTCGTGGATCCAAGTGTGATTTCACTTTTCACGGGTCCTTTACCTGCGCTTAAAGTCATCCCTTCTAACCGGCGCTCCACAGAAATAAATCGTCCACCAGAGAGACTAAGATCAATATCACCTGCCGTTATTGTAGCAGAAGGATGCTTAACTTCAAGGTATACTTCATCTATTTCATCCAGCGCTTGTGTGTTCCCTTCCGGCTGAATAGGTGAATTTTGATCTGTCAATGAACCAGTAACTGCTACATCCTCTGCCACCTGCCCCTGAAGCATTAGACGAAGTCCACCTGTCATGGAAACACCACTGAGAGGTGACACAGTAACTCCTCGGAAGATAGAACCGTTTGTGACCAACGGATATTCTTCCGTCATCGGTTCAGATACAGGTGTAGAATGTCGAATCTCTTTACTCTCTAAAATCGTCTCCAATTGTGGTAAATCTTCAACAGGGGGTTCTGTGATTCTCGGAAAATGGGAAGTGACATATTCGTATTTGATAGTAGCGACAAACGGCTTTCTAACTAAGTCATTCAGCATAAGTCTCCCCGTCAAAGAATTTAGAACGAAATCATCCTCGGAAATCATTCCACTTATATCAGAAATTGTCCCTTCAATTACCATTTCATGCGTGAGATTGATCACGGAATCTCCTGCGAAAACGGTGATCGTATCCGTAGACCACTCAGTCTGAATGTCTTGGGATGACAAAACTGCCACTATAAATGCGGAAGTTAGAATAACTCTATTCATGGATTATCAGCCGACAAGTAACAACCGAACTATTTACTGCGAAAATTTGGTCATTCATTATGGTAAAATCGGTAATAGGAGCGATCTCGGTCATTTCACCTTGAATGGATAACACAAGAGAAAATTCACGTGAATCCGGCGACCAATAAAAGAGTTTGCCATTTGAGCTGATAATCAACCAGCCGCTCTGCCACGACTCCACCGCCAAGATCTCTTCATCAGGAAGCGGTGCAGTTTTAAGGATTGAGCCCGCTCGAGACAGAATGGTCAACTGTTCATTCCCGCGATCGAGAACTGCAATCTGATTGCGACTATTCACAGCAAGATCAGCTATTTCTCCAAATCTTTCCTCGCCATACGAAAGTCCGCCGAAGCGTGAGATAAATCTGCTGTCTGAACTTAACTGATACAGCTCCCATTGCTCAGCCTCAGAGATTACCATTTCTCCCAGTCGATTGATGGCAATTCGAGATGGAAATTCTACTCTGGTCGGTCGCAATTCCGTTAAATCAACGTCAGATATAAAATTCAACTTTCGATCAAAACGTAGGATTCTGTCTGACGCTTGATCGCACAGATAAATATCCTGCCCTGTTGAAACAGCAATATCTGTAGGATAAGAAAAGCGCTCCGATTCTACTCCCCACCCGCCAGTTGTGCGCAGTGTTCCGCCTGATGATATCATGGCAATTGTGAACGTTTCGCTGTCAAGCAAGATTATATCGCCATACAGATTGGAAGTGATATGTGATGGATGAATAAAACTATTATTCAGAATCTTCTGCCTGTCCCAGCTTTTCCACTCAGTTTGGGTAACATCTAGCTGCTCGGGCTGTCCGGCAAGAATTACCGAAAGTCCGGCAATGATAATTGAAACTATGGCAGTTTTGTTAGGGAGAGGATTCAAGGATAGCCTTCTCGCCAGCAGCTTGTCTCAGCCTCACGATCAAAATCGTGCCGAGAAGGATCATAAGGATAGAGATAATCTGAGCGCCGCTCAGACCGAAGAGATATTTTGGATTCATACGGATGAACTCGATGAAAAACCGCTCCATACCGGCCAAGATCAGGTACAAACTGAATAACAAGCCATGAGGAGTCAATTTCCCCCGTAATTTCCACAGGACGGTAAAAATGCCGAATCCAAGAAGGGTTTCATAAATCTGAGTGGGATGGACAGGAATGGTAGTCGGCGGAGTTCCTATGGGGAATGTCATTGCCCACGGAACGTCTGTAGGAATGCCGTAATCGTCCCCCACCAGCAGACAGCCGATTCTACCGATGGCGTATCCCATAATGATGAGGGGCGCCACCATATCGGCAAACTCAAACCATTTAAAACCGCGTCTGATTGCAAGAATCGAAACTGCTACTGTACCGCCCATGAGCCCACCGAGAAATACGAGTCCAGCACCGCTAAAGATCATACCCATGGGATCCTCGAGGAAACGTGAGAAATTTTCAACGATATAGTAAACTCTGGAGCCTACAATCCCGCCAATAGCTGCCCACATGACCACATCTCCGGCTAATCGCGTACGTTCTTCTTTTTCCATCCCCCGTTCTTTGAGAAGATATTTTAGAAGAAAGTAGTCTGTGAGAAACGCTATCACCAGCATGACGCCATAAGAATGTATTGGTAGTGGACCGATTTCAAAAAAGACGGGGATCATGACAGATTAGCTCCGCATGAACTGCAGAATTTATTACTTCCTGAATTTGGAGTATTACATTTAGGACAATGACGCTTGTTCTGTACAGCATAAGCAACACCAACGATTAACGCAACCATTGACAGGATTAATAGCGGCTGCCAGGTCGGCATAGTGTGTTTGAATGATTTATCATGTTCAATAACTGACGATTGAGGTGAAGTCCCCGAAGAAGAAGGCTCGGCTGCCATCATCTGCTGCAATACTTCCATGGAAAGCTGTCTTGACGGATTTCGATAACTATATGAGATGCGCTTCTGTGTACCCGCTGCCAGTCCATTCACGAGAATTGTGTAATTCGTAAAAGCGTGTGAGGGGTCTCCAGTTTTCTGCGCAGTAGGGTCATCAATACGGAAACTCTCTGCCGATAGTGGTTCTTGAACCTGTATGTGAAAATGTTCAAGCGGTTGATTTAGCATGATTATATACTCAATATTTCTTTCCACAGAGTCAGTGAACGGATCGTAGTAGAAACCTGTTCGGAGAATTTTGCTCCCTTTCGGAATATCTAAAACCGCCCATTTCCCGTCCGCTCTCTCTACTACATCTACTTCGAATAGAATTTCTTCATCTCCTTCTGAGAAAGTAGCTCCCACTGCACCTGCCTCGTTGGGAATTCGGAATTCAAGTGTAATGGGTAGAGCTTCCTGACGCAATGTCCCGTCCAGCAAGATAAGAACGCCGGGATGATCGTATTCCGGCCAGATAGCAAAATCGAGTTCCTCGAAAGGAGACTCCTCAGCAGTGAGTAAAGGGACTGCTGAGAGCAATAACGATAATGTAATTATTTTCTTCATTTTTCGACGGCGGAGTTTAGACAGTTGACTATGGATTATCAACAGAAAATGTGATAAAAAGTTCCAGCCAGCGCACTAAACATGGATTGGCTATTGGTGAGTAGAACGTATTATCCAATTCAAAAGAACTTTCGCCTGAAGTAAAACGCGACATTCACCAGACTGATTAATACCGGCACTTCCACAAGAGGACCAATGACTGCAGCGAAAGCCATTCCAGAATTAATGCCGAACACGGAAACAGCCACTGCGATTGCCAGTTCGAAATTATTGCTTGCTGCTGTAAACGATAATGTTGTTGTCTTCGGATAATCCGCACCGATTTTCTTTCCAAGATAAAATGAGATCAAGAACATAATCACAAAGTAGACCACAAGTGGAACTGCTATCCTTAGGACATCAAGAGGAATCTGAACAATGAGGTTCCCTTTCAGCGAAAACATGACAACAATGGTAAATAGAAGAGCTGCAGGAGTTATAGGACTGATCTTGGGTACGAATTTGCTGTTATACCACTCTTTCCCTCTCTTCTTGATCAATGCGAAACGTGTTATCATCCCCGAGAAAAAAGGTATTCCGAGATAAATCATGACTGTGACAGCAATCTCTTTCATAGTGATGTCTACTTCAAATGACTTTAAACCAAGCCACTCCGGCAAGACTGTCAAAAAGAGGTAAGCATACAGTGAGAAAAAGAGTATCTGGAAAATGGAGTTTAACGCTACCAATCCTGCAGCATATTCTGCGTCACCCTCAGCAAGTCTGTTCCAGACAATCACCATGGCAATGCATCTGGCCAGTCCGATGAGGATCAGTCCTGCCATATATTCCGGGTGGTTAGGTAGAAAAACAACAGCCAGAATGAACATCAAAATCGGTCCGATAATCCAATTTTGAATAAGAGAAAGAGATATAATTTTACCATTTTTAAAAACTTCACCCATCTCTTCATATCTCACTTTAGCGAGAGGCGGATACATCATAAGTATGAGTCCTATGGCGATTGGAATATTGGTAGTTCCTGAACTCATCTTTCCCCAGAAATTGGCAATACCCGGAAAAGTGTAACCTCCGAAAACTCCAGCGAGCATAGAGAGGAAAATCCAGAGAGTTAAATATCTGTCGAAGAAAGAAAGTTTTTTTACTGTTTTTGTCACTGTATTTCTTATCACTTTGAGTTAAAAAGTTTAATAAAACTATGCCGTGGTAATAATGGAAACTACAATGAAATCATAGGACATATGTGCCAGCGCTGTAATACCAAAACCGCGAAATATATAGACGATTCCTAGAAATAGTCCGGCTATGGTACGAAGAAGAAATGTTTTGAGAATGAAAATTTCTCCAAAATCACCCACATAATGAAATGAAGCAAATAGAATTGCAGAAATAACCACAGCTGCAAAAGTACACCACCGTCGCTCCCATTGAAGTATTGCGCTGATGAGAGAAACCAGTAGGAAAATAGCGACAACGCGGAACAGGAATTCTTCATACAGTCCTGCTCCTACTGCCAGAGTCATCTGCTGGATGAGTGATCTTCCTGAAGGAAAAGAGAGGAGTGTAGGCGCCAGCTTCATAAATACGAAAAGGAGTCCACCCCAGAAAAGTCCTTCAGTAAGCATCTGCATGAGATATGCACCGCGTACGGTGGTCATCTGACGGCGGCTTTTTTGAAGGAGGAAACTCACAACGAAGCCGACTATGAAGACTATGTTCAAGGCGTGGATACCCCAATCTCCAAAAATGGCGAAAAACTGCCTAAGCAGAACATCCGCGCCATTGCGGATGTGGAAAAGCTGGTCTTCATTGAGTGTAAGGGTCGCTATCTCGTATAATGCAAAAAATGGCAGAGTAAAAACGAAACTGTAGAACGGTGAGCGGGAAAGGTGCCAGTAAGAAGTCGAACGAATAGTAGAACGATATGTATCTTCGGATGTTTGGGTCACTTCTTTTTCTCATCGAGCTGGAAGAAAGCAAGAAACGCCTCTTGCGGGACTTCCACCCGGCCGATCTGTTTCATCCGCTTCTTCCCTGCTTTCTGCTTCTCCCACAGCTTCCGCTTCCGTGTAATATCGCCGCCATAGCATTTAGCGGTAACGTTCTTTCGAAATGGCTTGATAGTTTCCCGGGCAATGATCTTGCTCCCCACAGCAGCTTGGATTATCACTTCGAACATCTGTTTAGGAATAACCTCACGAAGTCTACGGCAAAGATCCCGGCCCCGGTAGAAGGCATCGTCTTGAGCGGTTATGACGGAAAGGGCATCCACCACATCACCGTTGATGAGAATGTCGAGTTTCTTCAGCTTGGTGCCGCCCTGATATCCCATAAACTCATAGTCGAATGAAGCGTAACCTCGTGAGACAGACTTTAGTTTATCGTAGAAATCGAAAATGATCTCTGCCAGGGGAAGTTCGTACTTCAATTGTACTCGATCCTGAGAAAAGTAGTGCTGATTTTTGTAACTCCCTCGCTTATCCTGACACAGTTTCATGAGTGAGCCTACATAGTCTGATGGCGTAATGATTTCTGCCGAAACCATGGGCTCCCTAATTTCATGCACTTCACCGGGCGGAGGCAGTTTAGTTGGATTGTCAATCTCTATACTCTCGTCATTACTGAGAATCACCTCGTAACGTACATTTGGAACAGTGACAATGAGATCGAGATCAAATTCCCGCTCCAATCGTTCACGGACGATATCCATATGGAGCATCCCGAGGAATCCGCAACGGAAGCCAAATCCTAACGCCGTGGATGTCTCCGGCTCATAAAAAAGAGAAGCATCGTTCAACTGTAGTTTTTCAATGGATTCACGCAGCCGTTCGTAGTCATCGCTTGATGCCGGAAAAAGTCCGGTGAAGATCATTGACTTCATCTCTTGATAACCGGGAAGCTGCTTAGAGGCTGGTGACTCTTTTGTCGTGATGGTATCTCCTACCTTCAACTCTTCAAGTTGTTTGACACCTGCGACAATATAGCCTACATCTCCAGCCGAAAGCTTTTTCGCAGGTACGCGCTTCATGATGAAGTGACCTACTTCAGTAATTTCCCGTTGACCGCCGTGAGACATGAACCGGGCTGTCATCCCAGGTTCGAAGACGCCATCAAATACTCGGACTGTAGGCACAGCACCTCTATAAGAATCGAAAGTTGAATCGAAAATAAGTGCTCTCGGGCTGTTTTCGGAACAATCTGCAGGTGGTGGAATTCTCTTTACGATTTGTGCCATTAGATCTTCTACACCATCACCGGTCTTTGCGCTGACAGACAAGATATCATTCTCCTCACAACCAATTAAGTCCACGATTTGCTCTTTCACTTCATCAGCGCGAGAAGTAGCCAGATCCAGCTTATTTAGCACAGGAATAATGACAAGTTCACTTTCCATAGCAACGTAGGCATGGCTTACTGTCTGTGCCTCCACACCTTGGGCTGCATCTACCAATAGGACAGCACCTTCGCACGCTGCTAATGAGCGGGACACTTCGTATGAAAAGTCCACATGCCCGGGAGTATCAATTAGATTAAAAGTGTAATCTGTACCGTCGCTATGACTGTAGTGCATCTGGATGGGATGACTCTTGATGGTAATACCCCGCTCACGCTCAAGCTCCATGTCATCCAGCACCTGCTCCTTCATATCTCGCTTGCGAAGAGTGTGCGTCAACTCCAGCAAACGGTCAGCCAGGGTGGATTTCCCGTGGTCAATGTGTGCGATGACACAGAAGTTGCGAATGTGATTAGTACTCATGGAGGGAGAATTTAGTTAGAGGAGTCGATAAATTGTCTGAGAAATATAATCAGTATAGTCTATTAATTAT
The DNA here is from genome assembly GCA_002471865.1 of Fidelibacterota bacterium UBA7300. Lineage (GTDB taxonomy): Bacteria > Fidelibacterota > Marinisomatia > Marinisomatales > UBA2128 > UBA2128. The sequence goes on from DKQU01000068.1 coordinate 21,582, forward strand.
TAGATAAAAGTAAATTCACGTCAAGGCTTTATAATAGCTCCCGCACCAATTCTCCCGTCCATTTGTATTGCCAACGGTTCTTCAAACTTCAACCACTTCAGGTGGGTAGTCTCCTTGTGGACTTTCTGCATTTGAAACCACTTCCAATCCAGTGAATCGCCCTTCCCTTTCGGATTCACAGTAAAGTACCCGACACGAAGAGAGGTGACATTTTGGAAGAAATGGCTGCCGAAAGAAGGATCAATGTGGAAATTTTCAAGCCCCGCCTCAACGATCACCTTGGCACGGGATATCTGCTTCCAGTTTACCGGAATACCGAGCCATGGATCGGCGGAACCCCACCGTCCCGGTCCAATAAGAACGTACCGTTTGGAGGATTTAAACTCCTCATTCAACTCTTCAATTTCACGAGCAATATCGACAGTACGAGAAGCATCAAACTTCTGTGGTTCAACAAATATTATATCGTAAATATCATCTATAATCCCATTACCCAGAATGAGACTACTCCTGCATATAGTATCATCCTTATTAATATCAGTCACATCGGTGGCAGCACGATATGCCTCAGATGCCATGGGACGCATTTGCAGTAGACAGAACTCTGGCAGCTTTTTACTCCCTTTGAGATTCACGCAGAACTCCGCCTCTATAGGCGAACCAAAAGCTTCTTCTCCGAGCTTTAGCAGTTCGACTAGCATGTCTGCCAGTGGAAACGTCTTCCATTTTAGGATATTCGCGAAGGTAATTATCCTCGGACCTTTATACTGCAGAGAATCTCTCAAAACATTATCCTCTCCAGTCAACACACTGGCGATATCCCTGATACTTCCATCAGCTTCCGCCACTTCCAATCCTAGCTTATGCAAATCATCATCGTCACTGTCCATTTCGGCTTCGGATGAATCCAGGGGAAGTGCATAAAAATACCGTTGAGAATTCTCCAGCATGGCTTCCGGAGAATAAAATTGCGGAAGAATGGATGGATATTTCGGACTAAATCTAAGACACCGATCTCCTTCCATTATTATCTTTCCAAAACCGAGAGCGGTATGGGCGATACCATCCTCTCTTTTCAGGTAAGAAATTGGGTAATAGTTCATACTCAAAGCAGTACCACTAAAAGTTGGATAAAAGTAAGCTCCGTGTATCTCTCCTACCAATTCCTGTATGATAACTGCCATCTTTTCCTGTTCCGGATTATGAAGCAACGATGCCATAAGCGCTTTCGATTCCTGAAGAAACATAGAGGCGTAAATGAGTTTTATAGCGCTTACCAGTTGCTCCAATCTATCGTCAATTCTGGAGGAGTTATTAGGCAACATGAAAGTTGAATAAACACCTGCTAGGGAAAGTACCTTTGAATCCTCCAATAGACCGGATGATCGAACAGCAAGAGGGTGCTTTACTTTTTTAAGGTAGTTTTTCAACATCTCTATCAGATCTGAAGGAAGCTCACTACTGAGAAACTTCAGCCTCACTCGCTTATCCTGCTTAGCTCTCAAGGCATAGCTCCAGAGTTTATTCATACTCATGAATTCATCAAAATAGTCAGTTCCGACTACTACCAAATTAGGAACACGGATTTCCACATCAGGAAATTTATCTTGTAAGTTAGATCTTGATATCAGTCTGTTAGCATAAGCCAACCCTCTCGCTTTTCCGCCCAGGGAACCGCCACCTATTCTAACAAGGGTTGTAGACGGATCAAATGAATCAGTAGAATAGTCCACGATCTGCCCGCGTTGGATATCTTTTCTGGATTCCGTTATGGTTTCTACGAGGAATTCCCTTAGTGCAGAAACGTTGGCAAAATCGGAAAGAGTCAGCGGTCTCAAGAGAGAAGCGGCTCTGAATTCGCCTCGAGCTGCCAGCCAGTTAGAGAAATGGTTATGTGAGGCGTGGAATGTTAAGGACTCATCCGGCACTGCGGTAATTATTTCCTGAAAATCATACATATTGGTAACACGCTGAAGTTCCCTTCCGTTACGATTTCGAAAAACAAAATCACCAAAACCGAAGTTTTCTAATATCACCTGCCTTAGTTCTCTTATAAATGTGTCAGAATACTTATTAAGAAAATAAGTTCCAATATCATCCGCCAGCTTAGCCATATCTTCCTGTGAAGACTGCAGTATAATCGGCATTGTTTCATCAGACTTTCTAATCCATTTTGCCAGTTTTATGCCTGCCCGCTTATCAGGCTTTTCATTTTTCGGAAAACGAATATCCGAGATAACGCCCAAAAGATTCTCTCGGTATTTCTGGTAGAGTTTCTCTGCCTCTTCATAAGTTGTAGCCAATAGGATTTTAGGGCGTCCACGCATCCGCAACAAGCGATGGGCATCGTTCAGACTCTTGTCCATCAACTGGCCAGTATGATAAATGATCTCAGTATATATTGTAGGAAGGAACATAGAATAGTAATCGGGGTTGTCTTCAACAACGATTATAGCTCTGACATTACCATTTCGGATATCATTGGAACTGTTACGGATATCTTCTACATACTTGATTACAGCCGGAAAGACGGAAGCATCTCCACTCCAAATAAAAATCCGATCAACCAGAGTATTCAGTAAGTCATCAGGAATGTCTGCCAATTCAGCCATATTGTAGGCCAGCATAATCAACGGCTTCCTGGAGTGCTTCTTCCTAAGATCTCGACAAAAAGCAACCGGATCCATGTCTGCCAGTCGGGGCATGGTGATTATTAAATCACAGCGGTTCTTACTTAAGAATTCCATCGCCTCAGCTGCCGTCGATACTTGTGAGACTCGTGGTGCTGAGGAGAGATTCATACCAATATATTCTTGGTAAATCTGCTCGGTAAGACGCCCATCTTCCTCAAGGATATAGGCGTCGTAAGGACTTGCCACGAGGAGTATCTCGTGAATCCGAAACCGCATCAGATCGTGCCAACTCCAATCGCTGCTTGTTAATGTGTTAGGCTTCATTACAAACCATAATTAACACCCTTTGGTGAGAAAAGCAAATAAGCAGTTTAGTTAAAGTATAAGCAGTAGTAAAATATTTAATCGAAGTTAACTGAAACAATTTTGGATACGCCGGACTGCTCCATGGTAACTCCATAAAGATATTTAGCTGCTTCCATAGTGAGTTTATTGTGGGTGACAATGATGAATTGTGTCTGATCAGAAAATTTCTTCAATGCTCGTGTAAACTTAACAATATTGTGATCATCAAGTGGAGCATCAACTTCATCCAAAATACAGAATGGACTTGGCTTTACCTGATAAATTGAAAAAAGCAGGGAGATTGCGGTGAGAGCCTTCTCTCCACCGGAAAGCATTCGTAGATTTCTGCTACGTTTCCCGGGTGGTTTGGCAAGAATTGTAATGTCAGATTCTAAAGGATCATCATCCCCTCTAAGATTTAGATCAGCTTCTCCGCCCTCAAAAAATAGAACGAAAGTTTTCCTAAAATTCTCACGAATAGCGTCAAAGGTTTCGGTAAACTGCTTTCTGGCTTTTGCATCAATATGATGAATACTCTTGATAAGGCTCTTTTCTGATTTCTCCAGATCGTTGAGCTGCTTTTGCAGGAATTCAAGACGACTGTTTTCAGTTTCATATTCATCTTTTACTGCCATGTTCACCGGCCCGATTCTTTCCAGGCTCCGTTCTACCTTGTCAATCTCTAGAACTAAATCTCCTGCTTCCTTGTCAATCTGCATGGATGCTGGAATATCAGCGTCGTACTTTTCCTGTATACGTCCGGCAATGAGATCGGTTTGGCGTGTGTAATCTGCCACTTGCAATTCGAGTCTTTTCAATTCTTCGGTTTCACGTTCACGCTCGCGCAATTCTCCTCGGATTTCCCTCTCATGTTCCTCAATTTGATCTTGAGTCTCTGAAAATGCTTCCTTCTTCAAATCACGAATTGAAACCTCTTTCAGATACTTAGCATTGAGCTTATCTAAATTCTTTTCCAGTTCATCAATTTCATCTGACATTTTAGATAATGCACTCTTTAGCTGTTCCTGTTCCATGACAAGATCACTCTTCCTCTGCTCCTTCTCAGCCACATTTTCTTCCAAACCTTCTAAACGATATTTTAGATTGTCTCGTCCTTTTTCGAGTTCTATTAAATCAAGTCTGATCTGCTGTACTTGACTATTTGAAGACTCATATTCTGAACGGTTTTTTTCTAATGCTGAACGATCAACCTCAAGCTTAGCTTCTAGTGTTGATATTTTTGCTATATGCTTATCTATCTTTGGTCGTTCATGCTTTATACTTTTTTCTAACTCTTTAATCTCATTATTTACAGTTGCCTGAGCTGTTGATAACTCACTATTTCTCTTACTGTTCTGTGAGAGTATAGCCTGATTTCGGGCAGCTTCAGATGTAGCTTCAGTCAGTTGAGATCGAAGTCCTTCCAAATCTTCGATACGCTTTTCACGAGTTCTCTTTAGATCAGTAAGAGTTTTCTCTAATGAAGAAAGATTACCAGCCAACTCCGATGCTTCTTTTCTTACACCGGATAATTCTTTATGCAGTTTGGATATTTCTTCTTTCCGTGACAAAATACTTTTTTCATCACCACGCTTGGTTCTAACAACTCCACTTAAATCGTAGAAAGTACCATCCAGGACAGCAATGTTACCTTCAAATTCACTTTCTTTTCTAAGAGCTGCAGCTGCTTTACTGTCCTTCACCAATATGGTATTACCCAGAAGAAAATCAGCCAAAGGTTTTAGAGATTCCTTTACAGTTATGAAATCGGCAGCACATCCAATCACACCATCCATTTTTGGCGGTATCAATTTGTCTATTGACCGTATTGCATCGAGAGGAATTATGGAGACAGCACCAGCTTTTAGTTTATTAATCGCTAAAGCAGCTTTAACTGCCTGATTGTGAGTTTTAGATACGAGTAAGGATTGATACTCACCCAATGCTGCATCGAGAGCTGGACGATATTCCTCATCCACTTTTATCAGATCGGAAAGAGCACCTAAAATACCCGGGTGATCCTTAAGATTGTTCAGTATAGATCTTGCACCTCCGGGATGACTTTCATGAGTATCAATGATATTTTGATTAAATTCGATCTGTCGTTCCAGGGAAGCTTCACGACTTTCAGCAATTCTGGATGTCTTAAAT
>DKQU01000068.1:27135-30170 GCA_002471865.1 Fidelibacterota bacterium UBA7300
TCAGCTTTTAATTGATTCTTTTCTAATATGGATATTTGTTCTACAATTTCATCTGTTTGATTGCTCAATTCCTGTTTTTGCTTAATACGGTCCGCAAGAAGAAATTCTGATCGTTCCAGTAGAGATTTCATGTCATTTTCTTCTTTATGAAGCTGCATAAGTTGACCAGTTAATTCGTCGAAGGATTGCTGAGAGTTGGTAAAAGCTATATTATTTTGCTCTAGTTTTGTTTTAGCTTCATTGTATGCTGACAGTTTAGTATCTACAAGGGGATCAACATTCTCCAACTCTTTCTTCACAGTTTTCTTTGCTTGCTGATAACCGTCAATACGAATATCACAGTCTTCAGATTCATTGTCTGCCCGAATGATGTCTCGTTCAGCTGTTTTTATCTGTTCATTCAGGATAAGTATACGATTGCTCTTTTCATGTTGATTTGAAGAAAGAGAATCAATTCTCTCTTGAATCGCTGTCATTTCCTCTTGTTGACTCTTAGAAATTGCACGGAGTTTATCTAAAACATCCTCTCGCCCTTTTTCAGCATCCTTGCTGGTTGATTGATGTAGCGTTAAAGATTGAATTCTTTCATTAAGCGGTATAATCTTTTCTTCCAGCTCACTCTTTTGGATAAAAGCCAGTTCTAACTCATATTCACGTAATTTATGGGTCATTTTGATATGACGATCAAATCGTTTAAGCTGCAGCCGAAGTGCATTGACTTTAGTATCCACTTCAGCAATGATATCGCCCACTCGATCAAGATCACTTTTAGTAAGCTCTAGCCTATTCAGAGTAGTTTTCCGCTGGTGTTTGTATTTGTTAATTCCTGCGGCTTCTTCAAACATCCTTCGGCGATCGTCTGCATTTTCACTCAGGATATCCTCGATCATTTTCAGCTCAATTACAGAGTAGGCATCTGCTCCCATTCCGGTATCTACGAACAAATCCTGAATATCCTTTAATCGGCACTTGCCACGGTTGATCATGTACTGGCTTTCACCATCTCGAAAGATTCGTCTGGCGATCTCTACATCGTTATAATCCAATGGGAGCATCCCTCTATTATTGTGAACCACAAGGCTCACTTCACAGACGTTTACAGGACGCTTACTCTCTGAACCACTGAAAATGATGTCTTCCATTCGTGAACTGCGGAGAGTGCTGTATTTTTGCTCGCCTAATACCCACCGGATAGCATCCACGATATTGGTCTTACCGCATCCGTTGGGACCAACTACAGCGGTAATGCCCTCCCCGAAATGAAGCTTTTCCTTGTTTGCAAAGGACTTGAAACCTTGTAGAGCTAAATCAGATATAAACATTGCTATTGACTGTTTTAATTATTCGCATTTCTACCCGGGTGGCCAACTCATTTGACGACCGCCTAACAGATGCAGATGAATGTGAAATACTGTTTGTCCAGCTTCTGCATTACAGTTGAAGACAGTACGATATCCTGTTTCTGCTATTCCAAGTTCTGCGGCTAAAGTGCTTGCCGTCTTTACCATTTCTCCAACGACTAATCTGTCTTCATTTTTCAAATCGTTAAGAGTGGCAATGTGCTTCTTTGGAATAATCAATACGTGGTGAGGTGCCTGAGGAGTGATATCGTTGAAAGCTAGAATATCATCTGATTCAAACACAATATCTCCGGGAATTTCTTTATCGATTATCTTGCAAAAAAGACAATCAGACATCACTTCTCCTGGCGTGATGGAATTCGAGTATAACTGCAGAAGCAGCTATTGCTGCAGTTTCTGAGCGAAGTCGAGCTTGACCCAACGAGACAGCAGGTATTTCATACTCTTTCATGCTGGATATTTCATCCTCGTGGAATCCCCCTTCCGGTCCAATAAGCAGCCATAAATCTTCGGTTTCCGATGTAGATTCCAGCCATCTGTTGAGTGGTACTGCTTCGGGAGATTGATCGGCATATGCACTGTACTGATGAGGAACTGCGCTACACCATTCATCAAAGTCTACAGTGTCATTTATGTCGGGAGCTCTCCCTCTTCCGCTCTGTTTTTGAGCGCTTTCGATTACCCTCATAATTCTTTCACGGTTCAAACTTTTCTTCACAGAATGCTGCATTAAAAGCGGAGTAATGGAAGTAACACCCAGTTCCGTTGTCCGCTTCGCTACTTCATCAATTTTACTCCCTTTCAGAAGTCCGATGGCAAGGTGAAGTTTGACACTTGGACTATTGTAATCTTGAATCACCTCGACGACGCGTCCGGTAATTTCGGTTGACTCAACATTTTCAATGATTGAACGATAAGCTTTTCCCTTTCGATCCAGAAGATAAATTTCATCCATCTCTCCCAGTCTTACAACATTCCTTAAATGGTGACCTTCACTGCCGTTAAGGAAGAATGTATCACGAGTAATTCGTTGAGGATCGATAAGGAAGTGGTGACGTTCAGACATTAGAATCTGACCCTTTTTCCAATCATAATTTGAAGCATACCTCCACTGTAGTTTGATCTACCATCCATTGCTTTTTCCAATTGAAATAGATTGTATCCAAAACTGACAGAAAAGAAAGAATTCCCCGGCATCACAATATCAGCACCGAAAGCAACTAATCCGCCTAAATTTAGAGTAATATCCGTATTGCCCATATCGGTAAGGAGTGATTCTTCATCAGGAGGATCGAATGCCATCACAGGTCCCAAACCAAGCGTAAAATAAGGAGAAAATCCACTGGCCAATTTATCCATAAAAGGGTGATACCGAATACCGAGAAAAACAGGGAGAAGAAGAGCATTGGTCTGTTGAGTCTGATAGGTGTATCCCGTATAAGGATCAATGATGGGAAATTCTGTTTCTCCTCGAACATCCATAATGCCACCTTGAAAACTAAACTGAAGTTTTCGTCCAAGATCGCTTACATAATAACCTCCAAAAGATCCGCCGTGGGTAGCACTGGAGAGAAGAACTCCGTACGATTTCTCACTGATCGTAATTGGCATCTGAGCAAAAAGAGTGCTCGACAGTAAAAGTGTTAGGACCGTAGCTATTGGTATAAAGCGCAA
>DKQU01000025.1 GCA_002471865.1 Fidelibacterota bacterium UBA7300
CTATTATGACACAAATATCAAAAGAAGAATCCCGAAAAAGCCAGATTCTTGACGCTGCACTGGAAGTAGTTGTCGAGAAAGGTTATGCTGATTGCAGGATGGACGACATTGTGGAAACTTCCGGGTTGAGTAAAGGTGCTATCTACTGGTATTACAAGTCCAAAAAGGAAGTCTTCCTCTCCCTCATCAATCATTGGGTAAATAAATTTGGTGTTACTCTTAACCACATTGTGGAGGAAGACCTTTCTGCTTCTGACCAGCTACACGAACTGTTTGCCTTTTTCCTCGATATCTATGAGAAAAAACCTGACGTACTGAAAGCAGAATTGGAGTTTTGGGCATTGGCCAGTCGGGATCCTGATTTTCGCAAAAAAACTCAAGCAGTTTATCGCGAACTTCTGGAACTTATTGAAGCAATAGTTTCAAAAGGAGTCGAATCTGGAGAATTCAAAAACGTGGAGATAAAAGTAGCAGCACTTTCAATAATGGTAAATATAGAGGGCATCATCTGGTTTGCACTTTTCGATGCTAACGGTATAAAAGCCCGCCACTATATTGAAACAATTTCAGACTTTATTCTTGCCGGCTTGACAAAAAATACTAAAGGAGAAAACAATGAGTGATGTAATAGCAGATATCCGCACTGGTGGAACTTTTCTGCTGAACCCTGTGGGGACATTTCCCATTTTCACTCGGGAGCAATTTACAGAAGAACAACGAGAAATCGAGAATCTGGCCAGAGAGTTTTGTATCAACGAAATATTTCCAAGAGTTTCGGATATTGAAAAATATGATCAGGAACTGTCGCACAACCTTATCAAACAGATGGGTGAGCTTGGACTGCTCTCAATCGACATCCCAGAAAAATATGACGGGCTGGAACTGGATAAAATCACAGCTATCATTGTGGCGGAATCGATGCGGTATGGCGGATCAAGCTCATTCACTACCACTTATTCCGTCCAATCCGGTATAGGAATGCTCCCTATTGTCTGGTTTGGTACAGATAAGCAGAAGCAAAAATACCTACCAAAGCTTTCCAGCGGAGAATGGATTGGTGCTTACGCCCTCACAGAACCAGAAGCAGGATCTGACGCAATGTCCGGCAGGATGACAGCTTGTTTGAGTGAAGATGGTAAACACTACATCTTAAATGGCGAAAAACAGTTCATTTCCAATGGTGGCTGGGCTCAAGTCTTCACGGTTTTTGCTCAAGTGGACGGCACTAAGTTCACCGCCTTTATCGTAGAACCGGGCACACCCGGTTTTGAGATAGGGGCTGAAGAGCACAAGCTGGGCGTGAAAGGAAGCTCAACGGTCGCATTCAAATTCACCGATGTAAAAGTTCCGGTGGATAATCTTCTTGGCGAGATAGGCGGTGGTGCAACCATCGCCTTTAATGCGTTAAACATTGGCCGGTTGAAGCTGGGAGCATCTGTCCTAGGAGGCAACAAAGAGATAATCGAATATGCAGCGGAATATGCCCTACAGAGGAGGCAGTTCGGACAACCTATCGCCCACTTCGATATCATCCGCAAGTATATCGCTGATATGACAGTACGGACTTACGCACTGGACAGCATAGTTTACCGCACCGTAGGAGATATTGATCGTGCCATAGCTGATCTGGACCAGAGTGCAGATGACTTTTATATAAAGATGGGAGAAGAGATGGAGCGATTTGCCATCGAATCTTCTATGGTAAAGGTGTACGGCAGTGATACAGCAGGATTTTGCGCAGATATGGGCATCCAAATCCTGGGTGGATACGGCTACATTGAAGAATATCCCATGGCACGTATTTACAGAGATTCACGCATACAACCAATCTGGGAAGGTAGCAACGAGATAAACCGGCAGATTATCACTGGCTATTTTATGAAAAAAGCACTACTGGAAGAGATCCCAATGAGGGAGAAAATTAAATGCGTGGATGAGTTTCTGGCAACCGATCCTGTCACTACTGGAGAAAGTCCATTGTGGCACCAGCTGGCGATAATCGAAGCCGGCAAATACCTGACACTTTACGTCTTTGATGAAGCGCTGAAGGAATTCGGCCAAGATCTGAAGCACGAACAACAGTTGGGCGAGTTGCTGGCCAACGCCTTTATGGACCTCTATCTTGCTGACAGTACTGTGGCACGAATCTCCCAATTAGATGAAGGGAACGGTCACGAGCACATCTTGGAAGCTATCGCAAAGACATTCACTGCGGAGATGGCGTTGAGATTGCTGAACAGTGCCCTCACTGGGTTGAACGATATTTATCACGGTCACCTGCCGGAAGCGGTTATGGAGACACTTCGAAAGTTTCAGATACGACTGCTGCCTATTACAGATGTAGCTGCCATGAAGCGACAGATAGCTGACTACATTTATCAGCGTAAAACCTATCCATTTTAGGAGGTAAATATGAGCGATCGAAAAGCTGTAATTATTGATGCTGTCCGCTCCCCCATCGGGGTTAAGCGGGGACAGATGCCAAACAATATCCGGAGTGATGATCTCACTGCTCTAGTGATTAAAGGACTTCTGGAGAGAAACCGAGACTTTTCTCCGGCAGCTATCGAAGATGTGGTTCTGGGCTGCGCCTTTCCCGAAGGATCTCAGGGGATGCTCATGGCCCGATCCGTGGCTATCCTAGCTGGAATTCCCAAAGAAGCCGGTGCTAAAGTAGTGAATCGATTTTGCGGTTCATCCATGGATGCACTACATCAGATCAGTCAAGCTATCATTGCAGGTGATATTGAAGTAGGTATCGCCGCTGGAGCCGAGGATATGTTCGCTGTCCCCATGGGTGGTTTTGTTCCTGACTTCCATCCGGGACTGGCAGAGAGGGAATTCTATATCGGTATGGGTGAAACAGCGGAAAACCTGGCTAAAGCCGGTAACATCTCCCGAGAAGATCAAGATACTTTTGCTATCGCTTCTCACAAAAAAGCGCTAAAGGCAATTAATTCCGAAAAGTTCGACAACGAGGTTGTATCTATCACGCTTGACGACGGTACAGTTGTATCCAAAGACGAAGGTCCCATGGAGCCAAACGAAGAGAAGATCCGCTCACTCGGTCCCGCTTTTATAGAGGACGGCACGGTGACTGCCGCTTCCAGCTCACCCATCTCAATTGGAGCAGCAGCTGCTATCATCTGCAGTGAGCAGTTTGCCAAAGATAATAACCTCACCATCCGGGCGGAGATCATCTCCCGATCCATAGCCGGTGTGGAGTGGGAAGAGATGGGCAAGGGACCCATCCCTGCCAGCAATAAAACACTGGAGAAGGCCGGTCTCACCTTTGATGACATTGACGCCATTGAGCTGAATGAGGCTTTCGCGGCCCAGTCTCTCTACGTTATCCGCGAGGGTAAATTTCCTGAAGAAAAAGTTAACCTAAACGGAGGAGCAGTAGCATTAGGACATCCCCTGGGCTGCTCCGGTCTGCGGATTATCACTACACTCATGAACGTTCTGGAACAAAATGATGGCGAATTAGGACTCGCCACGATGTGCATCGGGACTGGACAAGGCATTGCCACAATCATAAAAAGAAGAAAGTAGAAAAATGAAAATAGAAAAAGTTGCCATACTAGGAGCCGGGACAATGGGTGCCCAGATTGCGGGGCATTGTGCCAACGCCGGCATCCCTGCTCTCATGTTTGACCTGAACGATGAACTTGTTCAAAACGGACTGAACGTCATTACATCTCTCAAACCGGCGCCGCTTTATGACAAGAATAATGCAATGCTCATCGAAGGATGTACTTATGAAAACGACCTTGAAAAGCTGGGCAGTGTGGACTGGATCGTAGAAGTAGTGGCAGAAAACATGGAGATCAAACATAAGGTTTTTCAAAACATCGTACCACATGTAAAGGATGAAGTCATATTGAGTACTAACACGTCCGGCCTATCCGTTCACGGAATCGCCGAAGCTCTGCCGGAAAATCTCCAGAAACGCTTCATGCTGACCCACTTCTTCAACCCTCCACGCTACCTGCGATTGGTGGAGATCATTACCGATCTGGCAAATGATGAAGTAGTCCAGACCATGGTCACCTTTCTGGAGGACGTCCTGGGCAAAGGATTGGTTTACGCTAAGGACACTCCCAACTTCATTGCTAACCGTATCGGTACCTACGGTATGATGCTGGCACTTAAGCTCACGGAAGAGATGGGACTGACCGTGGAAGAGGTGGACAAGTTGACCGGCACTATCGTAGGTCGTCCAAAGAGCGCCACGTACCGGACAGCGGATGTAGTTGGTCTCGATATTCTCAGTCATGTAGCCAACACATCCTACGAAAAATGCGAAGAAGATAAAGATCGGGAGATGTTCAATATCCCTGAAGTACTCTCTAAGTTAATAAAAGATGGAAGACTGGGTCAAAAAACAAAAGCAGGCTTCTACAAAAAGTCAGACGACGGAATCATGTCACTTGATTTCAAAACCTTGGAATACACACCTCAAAAACGTGTTCGTTTCGATGGCATTCGGGTTGCAAAGGATCAGACACATCTCTCCGGAAAGCTAAAATCGTTGGCGTGGAGTGATGATAAAGCCGGCAAGTTCTTCTGGGAACTTCTGTCGAAGACACTCATCTATTCCGCCAATCGGATTCCTGAAATCTCAGATGACATCATCAACGTGGACAACGCTATGAAGTGGGGCTTCGGCTGGGAAAGCGGCCCGTTCGAAACATGGGATGCTATCGGTATCGAGAAATCTATCTCTAGGATGAAGGAAGAAGGAAAACAAGTACCTGCATGGGTAGAAGAAATGGTCGCTTCGGGCCGAAAAAGTTTCTACGATATTGACCATAGTGCAAAGACCTTCTACAGTATCCCGGACAAAGTTTCTGCAGAGGTACCGCTGAGCGATAAGGTTATTAATCTTGCCATTGAAAAATCGAGGGGTAACCTGGTGAAGAAAGACTGGAGTGCTTCCCTGGTGGACTTGGGTGACGGCGTTCTTAACGTGGAGTTCCACTCTATCCTCCAACCGGTGATGAACCCCATTGACACTTCGGTAGCAGAGACAATCAACGACGGTCTCAATCTGATTGAAGCTGGAAAGTACAAGGCGCTGATTTTGAATCATAACGGTGCTAACTTTTGTGCCGGCGCCAACCTGAAGCTGATACTCCAATTCTGTGAGGAAGCCAACTGGGGCAAATTAGAAACAATTATTAAGGTGCTGCAGGATATGACGCAGCGGATGCGCTTCATCAACTCTCCTGTAATTGCTGCACCTTTCGGTCTGGCTCTGGGAGGTGGCTACGAGCTGATGGGACCTGCCGACAAACGGGTCGCCTCAGCTGAACTTTATTGCGGACTGGTGGAAGTTGGTGTCGGACTCATCCCCGGTGCTGCCGGTAACCTCCGCGTCATCGTTCACTTGACAGATGACAGTCCCAAGAAACTGTCGCCATTTCAGATTTCCCAGAAAGCGCTGGAGACTATCGGGTTTGCCAAGGTAGCCATGTCAGCCTCTCACGCCAAGAAGCTCCACTATCTCCGACCCGATGATGAAATCATACTTAACCGGGAGCATTTGCTCCACCGGGCTAAAGAAGCCGCATTGGAAATGGTAGAAGGTTATCAGCCACCGATCCATCGTGAAGACATCAAACTAGCTGGAAAGGGTGGCAGAACCGCTATGAAGGTGACACTAAAGGGTTATAAAGTTCAGGGAAAAATATCCGCTCACGATGAATTCATAGCTAAGAAACTTGCCTACGTAGTAACTGGCGGTGACAAAGGAGGTCCTACCAAACCGGTAGATGAGCAATATCTTCTCGATATCGAGCGGGAGGTATTCCTTTCACTCTGCGGAGAAGAGAAAACCCACGATCGAATCCGGTATATGCTGAAAAAGGGAAAGCCGCTTAGGAACTAAATTGATTAATTAGTAAATAATTTTTTTAATTTTCAAACAATCTCGGCGGATACACACCTTGATCTATCAGTTTTTTTATCTCATCCACGACATAAGCTTTATCTTCTTTATATGTCACTCCAAACCAACTTGAACTACTGTGTAATACTTGCACTTGTTCCCGACCGTTTTGAATGAGATCATTAATCACGGTTGGAATCAAAAATTCACTTTTCAATTCTGTGCCTCTCTCCTTCAAGAAATCCACAAACATATGTCTTAAATAATCAAACAGGATTGGTGTAAAGCCCCACATATTCATGGAGACTAGCTCGGATCCATCTAATGGAATATCTCTATCAGATGAAATACCTTCATCCGTTTGTTGAAGATTATCCGTTTCAACCACTATCTCCAGTTTTCCATCATTTACAGTGCAAAGTCCTCGTGTGACCCCTCCAAAAATGGATAAAGTATTATTTAGCCTAAACGCCACCATACTGAACTCATTTCCACCGTTATTATAATAATCTGCCACAACCTTGAATGACTCTCGGCTATAGAAATCATCACCATTGATCGCCGCAAAAGGCTCTTGAATCAGAGTGGCTGCTGATAAAATAGCCTGTCCAGTTCCCCATGGTTTTTCCCTCCCTTCCGGGCAGTTAAATCCATCTGGGAGATCGTGTATTTCCTGAAAAGCGAATTGAACCTGGATCTTGCCGGCATATTTATCAGTAATCTTTGCTTTGAACTCGTTTACAAATTCCCTGCGAATGATGAACACAACCTTGTTGAAACCAGCTTCAATTGCGTCAAATACGGAATAATCAATAATTGTCTCGCCGTTGGGTCCTACGGGATCAAGTTGCTTCAATCCACCGTAACGCGAGCCCATACCTGCCGCCATAACCAGAAGTGTCATGTTATTCATAAAAATCCAGTTTAAACTTTTGAATTAATCAATTATCGTCCCATCATCTATATGCACAACATAAGCTTTACCACCAACTTTTACTATAGCTTCAGCTACTTTTTCAGGGTGATCCGGTGCATAAGAAAACATACACCCGCCACCACCAGACCCATTAATCTTTCCGCCTAAAGCTCCGGCCTGCAACGACGCATTCAGCATGGATTCGATCTTGGGTGTACTCACACCCAGAACATCACGCAGTACTAAATGATGCTCAGTTAAAAGATTACCTATTAATTCATGATTCGGTTCATCTTTTTCTAATTCAGATAAGGATTGTTTCAAAAGATTGCGGTTTTGGACTGTTCCCTTCATCAAATTTAACTCTTCATCATTTAAACTGGAAGAAATGGAATCCAAGTCACAAGAATGAAGATCAAAGCTTGAATTACGTGACTTCATATTATTTATAATGTTTAACCGCAAATCCCTACATCGTTGCAACATTCCCATAGTATCTTTTGTTTCACAGGAATCGCCCAAAACGAAGGCCCCTAATTTAGGATTCAATAATTTGATTGATATTTCCGGTTCCGATTCCAGATAAATAAGATTGCCTATAGCAGAAGAATATTGATCCATCATACCGCCGGGTTCGTTGAATTCTTTTACTTCAGCTTTAAAAGCCAGTTCGCCGAGTTTTTGCCTGTTCCAATCTACCGGCTCATCAGCCATTTTGGATAAA
>DKQU01000016.1:0-3313 GCA_002471865.1 Fidelibacterota bacterium UBA7300
ACCCATCTGCAGTAGAAATACCACCACATTCAAAGCCACGATGGCATAGGTTACCTTCGGAATGATGACTCTCGGATTTTCGTCTCGGAGGGGAATCAGCATGAGCTTTTACCTAATGTTGAAACTGATTTCTTTGGCAGAAGTGTTACCTACTTGATCTTCTGCTGTTATTATTAAGAGATGATCTCCGCTATCTAGTGGTTTTTTCAGTCGAAATGAAACTTCTTCCTTTATGGGATGATACTCAAAGAGAAGATTTTTGTTATCCAGTATCATGGATATTGATTTGTCACCTTCAATACCCGCCAGTACATCTTGGACTGAAGCTTTAAGCAACTGAACGTCTTCAAAAGCGTAACTGCCACCGTTTCCAGGAAAAGTGTTTTCTATCACCGGCTGAATTGTATCTTGAATTACTGTTAATGCTTCCAGGCTCTTTAGCGAAGTAAAAAACATCCATTTTTTTTCGTCAAACCGACTTGAGAGATAGGTCCAGCCGTCATCTTTATCGTAATAAAATATTCCTGATTTGGAGAAATCCCGGATGTAGTTGGGAAGTTTTATAGCCACATTGGCTGAATCTTGTAACGGTCGATCGAAAGGCTGGAGTTGGTAGGCCTTTGTGAGGAAAGTTCCACCTTCAACGGGCACAGGTGAATTGACATCTTCTACCCAATAAGCTGTGGTATTGTAAAAAGACGTCGGCGAAACCTGGATGGAACAGTCACCGCCGGGAGAGACAGCTGCTGTCTGCTTACTATTGTCTGATAACTTAGAGCGAATTGGAAACCACGATTCTCTAACCGGAGATCCGTGGAAGGAGACGACTATTTCAGTCGTACCGCCAAATTCTTCCAGTGACAACGGACGAGTGATAAAAGCTGTAGGAGTGACTTGCTGTAAATCTGTGAGATCGAGGATGTGAGAATTTCGTAATGTGAGCTCAGGAAATTTATCCAGATAGGATTCAACCTCAACCTGTATTACTACCGATTCCTCCAAATGCCGAATAGTCAAGTCGAGGTCAACCGTCATGTAATCTGCAGGAGTGATATTTATGGATGTATGAAATGGTGAGCTCACAGCACCTTGACTGTTTATCCCGATAAATTGCAAAACTTTGTTGTTGATATCTTCTAATGGTAATGTGACAATCACTCCATTACCATCCTTAGAAGTCTCGGTAGCTTTGATTGCTTCTTCAGGAAATCCTTTTGACTTAAACGAGTAGCAGGAAAAATGGGTAATAGGAAACGGGATTCCTTTCGGTTCAATACGAAACTTGACAGAAGTCTTTGTTCTCTCTATTTCTGAAACTGAAATATCAATAGGAGGTGCTTGATAAATAACACCTTTAATATTCACAAGGTTCTTCTGAGCATCATACAGTTTGATTGATACTCGATGGTATCCGGGAGAAAGTGCCAACTTCCCATCCGATTGCTTTGAAATAAAGGCCAATCCATGACTGTTTTCATCTGCGAAAAGACGATGAAATTCACCATCATTCAATCGTTCGAGTGAATAATCCCGTTCCAATTCTATTAGCTTCGATTGGTCATAGGCAAATCTTTCAAATTCTACACGGTACTGCTCATTATCATCCACAGATAGCACAGCTCCATAGATATTGAATTTGTTTTGCATCCAAGACATATGATCCACGACTGAAATACCCAAACCTACTTTACCGAAAACATGGATGGTATCCATAAAAGCGTATTCTCGAGTTTTGATTCTCTGAAGAGGAAAAATCTGAGGTAAAGGTGAACCGTTGATAACTGCATCTTTATCTAGTGGAGTGATGGAAATAGCTTCCGGTACCGGAAGGCGACCATCTTCAAGTGAAAAACCGTTGGTAAGAGGATTTAAGGGACGACTGTCTCCGTCTCGAATTTCGAAATGTAAATGTGGACCGTATGCGCCTCCGCTCTCACCGGAGAAACCTAGCAAGTCGCCTTTTTGTACCACAAAATCCCCAGGAGCAAAATATTTATCAACGGTGTACGAGTTCAACCTTTCCTGCTCCAGAGAAATTAGATCTTCCAGAATAGGGCTGAAGCGATCCAGATGGGCGTACACAGCAATGTTCCCGTCATCTAGTTTCAGGTAAAGCGCTCTGCCATAACCGGACGATGATGTTCGTACTCTCCAGATGTGACCAGATGCAATAGCTTTTAGCTCAAAACCGTTGACCCCTTTTGTTTGAATATCCAGGCCGGCATGGAACCGTCTCGGCCGGGTTTCTCCGAAATTTGAGGATATCCTGCGGGGCAGATCCACAGGCCAGAGGTAATCCTGACCATGAAGATTTGTCAGCATAAGAAGAACAAGCAGTGATGAAATGTAGTAGTGTTTCACTGGAGTTTCTAAATCGATTGAATCAATTTAGACAACCATCGAGGGAGATTCAATCGTTTTTACTCAGACAAATCAGATTTATATCCCAAAATTTGTCTGTGCTACGAATCACGCAGTATTATGGTTTCTTAGAAATAAAAGGAAATTGTGTATGTCTCTTTGATGAGAAAGTTCTAAATTGATACAAGTTAATAATTTCTTACTCAAAGGAGGTATGTCATGAAAAAAATAATATTGTTTGCATTGGTCGCTTCAACCATAACTGTTTCGCCACTTGCCGCTATCGGTGGTATTGGGTTCCAATTAGGCCAAGGAGCGTTCACAGTTGCATCTACCGAAGATGTTGATGAGACTGGCTTTATTACGGTTACAACTGGTGAATTTGCCAATCCTTTTAATCTGGGTGTGTATCTGTATTTGGATATAATCCCAATTGTGGACTTAGAAGCGGATATCCAAGTGACTGCAAGTGAATACGATTTTGAATTCACTAACACTTTGGGTACCGCTGGGCCCTACAATGGTTACTGGGGAGGTGTCTCTACACATATCACAGTACGGAAGGAAATCTTCGGCTTGGGGATTCCGTTTCTGGGTGGCGGTAATTTGTTTGCCGGCGGCGGATATAACATGCATACGTTTGCCCCTTTGGCAGATCTTTCATTGGTGGAAAGCTTGACGGGAGATCTTACTGAGGAACCGGAATTTTCTGAGGCCGAGCTGGAGGAGTTTGTGAACGAAAATAAAATTGATAAATCAGGTTTCCATGTTCAAGCCGGTTTCCAGTTCAAGCTGTTAATGATTGATACTTTTGTCTTCTATCGTCAAAGTTTTGGTGAATTTGAAGATATTATGGGCGAAGAGGTGTGGACATTTGGAAGTCTCAACATCCGGCTTGGATTGGGAATTTAGTTCCGATTCCAACAGCATCGTTTAAAGGGGTGGATTGCCA
>DKQU01000016.1:3667-27636 GCA_002471865.1 Fidelibacterota bacterium UBA7300
CAGTGGAGCTGTAGCCTGAAAGGTCCATTTTTTTAAGTCCTTGGAGTAGTAATGGCGACCTGAGGCAGTAACTGCCAGGAAATGTGGTTTGGATACATCCGTCTTAGGTAGAATTGTGAGCCCAACGAAGTCGTTCCGCGAATCGATGCGGGTTAGATATTTGAACTTACTCCCAACCGTGGTCGGATCCGCATTTTTCATCGTATAGATTTTTCCCAGATTAGACAGGAGGACGAAACCCGTCTTCGGTGGTAACGGACCAAAAGTAAAGTGGGCTGAAGAGATAATTTGTTCCCCGGTTTCAGAGGTTTTCAACTTCAGTAGAGCATCCTCAAGTTCTCGAATCAGCTTATCAGGTGCAGATTTCCCGGCAGGTCCCATAGGTCCAGCAGGTCCTTCGGATCCGGCAAGTCCCGCTTCTCCTGGCGGACCGGGTTCTCCGGGTGGACCTGTTTCTCCGGGCGGACCCGTAGCACTGCAAGCTGCAAAAGTCAGTATCAAGCCTATGAGGAAAAGGTCTCTAAGTTGAATGGTTAGAATGGTGATGAGCCTGTTACCTGCTGAAACCATTTCAAGGATTAAAATGCAATGTCTGTAACAGGTTTAAGCCATCCCATGGCAATTGTCCACGCCAGGGACATAATGATAATGAGTTCAGACGTAATTGCTGATACAAAAAATAGTATAGATCGTTTCAGTGCGATATTCTTGTATTGGTTGATTTTTCCAAGGGAGAAAACTTGAGTGGCAAACAGCTGATAGACCTTATCCGGATCACCAGATATTTTCTGAAGATGAGCAGCATAGCTTTCAGGTGTGGAAAACTTAGCTATCCCAGCAAAAAAGGTTGGATTCTCAGGTCTTTTCTTGGTGTTGAACTTGTCTTTTCTAACGCGCGGTACGATGACTAACACCAGTTGGATAATCGTCATTAAAGCTGATAAAAAATAGATGATCGTCATTATGAAGATAAACCAGTTAAACTCCATCTTGGTAAAGTGGATCATAAAGAACACCATGAACACTCCCAGGATCGAAAGTATGGTAAACGCCTTCTGATCTGTCCGCTGCAGAATTTGCTGCTCGCTGGAGAGGACGTGGAACAGAGCTGTGAAATCTTTGTCAATCATAGGCGTCAAATATAGGATTTCTTATGGCTAAATGCAATCACCTCAATACTTCAGCAAGGACAGCTGTTTTCACCCATTCAACAGACTGTCCGGTTGACTGATCCACCGCTTCCACTTTAATGATGTAGATTCCAATCCTTGCTCGATTACCATGGTCAAATCTGCCGTCCCAGGTGAGGATTCCTTCGGCTCCGGTTACGAGATTTTTCGCTAATGTTCGCACCTCTCTGCCTATGCTGTCGAAAATCTGCATTGTGAGATATGCCTGGGCAAAAGGTAAGCTGTAAGAAATTCGCAGTTCATCTTCAAAACTGTCTCCATCCGGTGAGAATGGGTTCGGATCGAGCAAAATATTACCAGCTTCCGGGAGGGTTTCTACGAGAATACTGTTATCTGATCCCGGCGACATTTTTTCAACTGCCGTGCAGGTTCCCCAGTTGTCTGGGTCAGGAGAATCGAGTTGCGGATTCAGCTTTTCCAGCGAACGGCCGTCTCCGCCACCCCAGTCATCAGAAAAACTGATGGAATCATTTACTGTCCCTGCTGGATCGAAAAGAAAAATGTCATCACCGCTGTTGTTGAGGGTTGGGAATCCATCCGGTGATACAAGTAGAATACCGTCCAGAGGAAGATGAGGGAGCAACGATGAATCGTTGCTTATCACAATCAAATCACCTGCTGACACAGTTTCTCCGGGGAGGTAGCGGAGATTGGAAGTATCGCTGTCGGAAAAGTGCCATCCCGTGAGGTCTAATTGATCGCTGCTGAGGACTGCAAGTTCGATGAATTCAGCAATTCCGGCATCGGGAGCATAATGAATTTCGTTTAATGTCAGCACTTTTTCTGTGTATTGCACAGTTAGGGAGTAGACTGCAAAATTATCGGTTGTGTCTGCATCTCCATTCACTAAAAGTGATACGGTAAGAAGATGTTGCCCGGAAGAAAATGTGCCGATAGAAATAGCTATATCGGTTGTATCACTATCCGAAAGATCAGTGAATGATGATGAACCCAATAGGTCAGAAGTTTCAGTAACTTCCATAACTCCGGAAATAGTCTCGGTCCCTTCGTTAAATATGGTGACTGTGAGAGTTACCATATCGCTGAGAGTGGGATTCTCGGGAGAATGAATGATGGAAGAAGCGATGAGAGCGGCATCTACCGGTGGAGGGGTTACACTATTCAAGAATCCGGGTGTGCCCAGAGAATCCAGGCTTGTAGCCCAATTGGCGATAGTATTGGAGTGATCGAGCCGTTTCCGTTCGTAGGAGAAGCCGGAAGCCGAAATATCGCTCCAGCCGAGACTGTCCGAGACAACGCCTGTGCTATCAGAGAGAAAGAGTGAATCCGAAGCGCTCAAACCGTTGCCGATGCTGCTGTCGTCCACTCGTACGATAAGAACAGAGTCGGGAATAAGATTCAGATAAATGCCGGCTGCTTCGTCATAATCTCCCTCCATGATCAGTGCATACCGTTCCGGCGGGATGATGGTTCCCATACCGCCGTCCACCAGTTCGTCTGTGGAGAACTTATCGCTGATTTGCCAGAAAGAAAGATCAACGGAATCGGTACCACTGTTGTAAACTTCTACGAATTCGTTAGGAGAGTCTGATCCATCAAGATCGAACATGATCTCGGAAAATATAAGTTGAGCGGAAAGCGGAAAAGTTGCCAGAAGAAGTAAGGGGAGGATTCTCACGCAGTTTTAGTGATTCTTGATGAATTCTTCTAGATGTTCTTTAATGAGATCTCGACAACTTCTGTAGTTCGCCAGAAATCGTTCATCATCACTCCACCCTGTGAATGGATCCGGAATGCTCCAGTGAATATTTTCAGTTCCTTCCGGGAATGTAGGACACAGTTCTTTTGCAGAATCGCAAACAGTGATAACGATGTCAATTCCCTGTCCAATGTACTGATCGATGTCATCAGAAGTGTGGTGGGAGATGTCAATCCCTATTTCGGTCATGATACTGATACTCATGGGGTGGACATGACTTGGGTGAGTTCCGGCGCTGAAGACCTCAAAGTGATCTCCTGCCAAGTGACGGAGAAGTCCTTCCGCCATTTGGGAGCGACAGGAATTTCCGGTGCAGATAAAGAGAACTTTTTTCTTCATGGTGTATAGGGGAGTAAGTTAGTCTATTAGGATATCGAAAGTCAACAGCCTTATGTTTTAACTACTCACCACTTCTTTTTTCCATTGCCATTGCCGGACAGTTTAAAGAAATTCCATTATGAAAATAACTCGAGGTCTATTTATTCGGAATCAGGATAGTGTTATACGTAACTACTGTTATGTTACCTTATTAATAGCCTGCTTGGGGTTTATTTCTTGCATAGATATTATTATTTCTGATACTCTTTTGCCTGAAGATGTAAAAGTTGTTTCAGAAGATTATGAACTCTTTGATGGGAGGTCTTTGGTATTTTCCGCTGAGAAAGGGTTGTGGTTTGCGAAACCTCCATCTTCACTAAGTGGACGGAAAGTTTACAATTATAAGGATTTGAACAGTAAGAAAGGAATTGTAGAAGGTGAGTATAAAATTGATCACGAGCATTATATCGTAATTCGACTAGATGGCGACATATTGATAAAAGTACCCAAGGAAGTTTTCTTTAATGTGACACAATTCATTGATGACCATCGGGAACATTGATGAATTTTCCAATACGATTCCTAAAGACCACCTTTTTTGTTTTCGTTTTTTCAATAGTCTTCTTCAGTTGCAAAGAAGAGAATGCTTCAGAACCGGATGTTAATTCTTTAAAGCTAAATGAGATACAGGTCATCGGCAGCCATAACAGCTATCACATTGCGCCGTCTGTGGGGATGCTGGCGCTCATCGGATCTTTTATGCAGGATTTGGCAACATCAATTGACTATACTCATCTGCCGCTAGAAGAGCAGTTTACCACCTACGGCATCCGGCAGATTGAGCTGGATGTCTATCCCGATCCGGAAGGAGGGTTGTTTGCTAATCGGTTGGGGAATGCTTTCTTAGGTGAACCGGTCGCTTCTGGAATTGCAGCTCTTGACAGTCCCGGTTACAAGATTCTCCATTTTCCGGATGTGGACTTTGAGACTCATTACATCACCTTTCGCGATGCACTTCGAACAGTAAAGCAGTGGTCAGAAGCAAATCCGCTTCATCTTCCTATTCTAATTCTTGTTGAAGTAAAGGATGAAGGAATTGGCGACCTCATTTCTATCCTTAACGGATTTACCGATCCTCTACCTATTGATGCAGCAATGCTTGATGATCTTGATGAGGAAATCCGCGATGTGTTAGGCGAGGAGCTGCAGAAGGTTATAACGCCGGACTATGTCAGGGGTGAGCGGGAAACACTTGAAGAAGCAGTCCTTGAGGATGGTTGGCCTAAGCTGGGAGAATTACGGGGGAAAGTGATATTCGCTCTCGATAACGGTGGGGAAGTACGTGATCTATATGTGGAAGGATATCCTTCTTTGGCAGGCCGCATACTATTTACTGATTCGGAGCCCGGTTCGCCTGAAGCCGGCTTCCTCAAGATGAATACACCCACTGAGGAGATAGAACAACGCGTGCTGGAAGGATACTTGGTACGAACGAGGGCTGACTCTGATACAGAAGAAGCCCGAACAGGTGAGACAGCTCGCCGGGACAGTGCACTCTCCAGCGGAGCCCAGTTTATCTCCACAGACTACTATCGACCCGATCCTCGGTTTGATGAAAGCGACGAATGGACAGACTATTCAGTCCAACTTCCGGGGAATGCGATTGCCAGGATTAATCCGGTAATTGGCTTTGAGGAGTTTGAAGGAGTGGATCTAGAGGGTGGAAATTAAACAAGACTGTATTATTAAATAATAATAGGAATCATTATTATTTATTGCTTTCTTTCCCCTTAGTTTATATATTGATTCTTACATAACAGTACTTTAACTAAATAATGCGATACAGCAGACAACGGGAACTGATTTTAGAAATTGTCATGGGAACCGATTCCCATCCAACTGCGGATTGGGTTTTTCAGCAGGCTCGGAAGCAGATGCCGGAGATCAGTTTGGGAACCGTTTATCGAAATTTGAAACGTTTGGCAACAAACGGCAATGTCCGTACTATAAACGACGGTACCGTTGTTCGGTATGATTGGGACCAAGAGCCCCATGACCATTTGAAATGTAAAATTTGCGGAGACCTAATGGACGTTCATTTACTTGAGGAGGATATCCGAAAATCCGTAAGAGAAAAATATAACTTTGAAGTCGATGACGTGGAAATGACCATCATTGGCACATGCAATAAACACAATACAATAATGGAGGAAAAATAATGAGTGTACTTGTAGGGAAGAAAGCACCTGATTTCACCACGCAGGCTGTATTAGCCGATAATTCAATTGTGGGTGATTATAATTTTACTGAGGTACGGAATGGTAAATATGCGGTTGTATTTTTTTATCCTCTGGACTTTACTTTCGTATGCCCATCCGAGTTGATCGCCATGGATCATAGAATGGATAAACTGACTGAACTTGGCGTAGAAGTGGTTGGAGTTTCAATTGATTCTCATCATAGCCATTATGCATGGAAAAACACGGCTATTAATGATGGCGGTGTCGGACAGTTGAGATACACCCTTGCGGCAGATATGGACCACTCTATCGCACAAGCTTACGGTATTCAATCCGATGGCGGTGATTCTTATTATCCCGCAGGAACAGCCATGCGGGCCAATTTCGTAATTGACCAAAAGGGTATTGTTCGTCACCAAGTTGTCAATGACGAGCCTTTGGGAAGAAACATGGATGAAGTTGTCCGGATCGTGGAAGCGCTCCAGTTTTTTGAAGAAAACGGACAGGTTTGTGCCGCCGGTTGGCAAAAAGGAGACGCAGGGATGGTGAATACGGCTGAAGGAGTTGCAGCCTATCTAACGGAGAATGCCGAAAACCTATAATCGGCGATTCGATTCATAAAAGCCCTTCTAGATATAGGAGGGCTTTTTTATTTCTGTTTGGTAGGGTTTTCTATTCTTGCCATTCAACTCACTGAAGTGTAGAATTCAGTTATGATCACACTCAGTGTTAGCACCGGTCAGCAGGTGGATTTCGCGGATATCACCTCCCGGGTACGGGAAGAGGTTGCATCCAGCGGGGTGCAGAATGGAATTATCACAATCTACGTTCCCCACACAACCTGCGGTGTCACCATCAACGAGAGCGCCGATCGGGATGTTGCCTCAGATATTAAGATGCAGTTAGCCAAGCTGGCGCCCCGTGATGCAGGTTATTCCCACCTTGAAGGCAACGCCGACAGCCACATCAAGACGAGTCTGATAGGTTCATCTGAACAGGTGTTTATCGAGGATGGGAAACTCGTCTTAGGGACTTGGCAGGGTATCTTTCTCTGCGATTTTGATGGACCGCGGACGAGAAAAGTTTATCTAAAGATTCTATCTGACTGATTCGGTGCGATCGTATATAGCTCCCTTACAGAAACTCTTTTCCCAAAATGCTCACCCTGAAAATTCCATTCAAATGAAGCGGTACATGAAGGACAAGTTTGAATTCTTCGGTATCAAGTCCGTTGAACGGAAGGAGCTGACAAAGAAATTTCTCGCCTTTCACGGTATTCCCAGCGAAGAAGACTACGAAGAAGTCATTCGGGAAATGTGGGATTTGCCTCAACGGGAGCTTCAGTATGCTGCACTCGATATATTGGAGCGGCTGGTGAAGAAGCGGGTTAAGGTTGAGATTAAGTTGCTTGAACATCTGATTGTGACGAAATCTTGGTGGGATACGGTGGACTGGCTTGCGACACGGATTGTAGGAGTTCGATTCAGACAGGATCCTGAACTCATTATCCCGAATTACTCCCGCTGGATGGCATCAGGTAATTTCTGGCTGCAGCGGGTCTGTATCCTCTTTCAGCTGAAGTATAAACAAGAGACGGATGAGAAATTACTCTTCTCAACGATTCAAGAACTGTCAGAATCAGATGAGTTCTTTATTCAGAAGGCAATAGGGTGGGCATTGCGGGAACAGTCAAAAACGGATCCAGCAGTTGTCCAGAAATTTATAGATGAGAATGAACTGGCTCCCCTCAGCCGGCGGGAAGCGTTAAAGGTGATAAGCAAGAAATAACTACACTTTTTTGTTTCACTCTTTCTTCTTCACAGCTTCCCAAATCTCATCCATCTCTTCCAGCGAAGATCCATCTACTGAACTACCGCGCCGTGCCAGCTCTTTCTCAATCAGCAGGAAACGGGATGTGAACTTCTCGTTGGTCTTCCTTAGGGCGTCTTCAGCCGGGATTTCCAGGAATCGGCAGAGGTTAACCAGAGCGAAGAAGAGATCACCCATCTCCTCCGAGACATGTTCTTTGTCTCCTCCGTTATGGGCTTCCCGGAGTTCAGATAATTCTTCATGGATCTTATCCCAAACAGGCTCCACGTCCTCCCAGTCGAAGCCCACATAGGCTGCTTTCTGCTGTAGCCGTTGAGCGCGGATCAGTGCGGGAAGTGTCTTCGGAACTCCGTCTAATCGGGATTCGCGACCTTTCTCCTTCTGCTTGGCTGCTTCCCAGTTCTGTTTGGCATGAAAGGCGTTGTCGGCCTGTTTATCTCCAAAAACGTGTGGGTGGCGGCTTACCAGTTTTTCATTGATGCCTTTAAGAGTTTCTTCCAGAGTAAATTCCCCGTTTTCTTCCCCAATGCTGGTTTGGAAAACAGCATGAAGGAGTATATCTCCAAGTTCCTCTGATAGAGTTTCCCAGTTCTCCTCATCCACCGTCTCGATAACTTCGTACGCCTCCTCCAGGAAAAAAGGGAGGAGGGAAGCGTGAGTTTGCTCTTTGTCCCATGGGCAGCCGTCCGGTCCTCGGAGTTTTTCTACAATTCTCACCAATTCTTCAAACTGCTCACCGTGATTCATCTGAGTTCTCCATTTTAGTCAATACTATTTTGAGAATTCTATTCTCTTCCAGCGATTTCACTTTAAAACTGTAATTTTGATAGACTGTAACATCTCCGACTTTCGGAATGTCGCCAAACTGTTCAAAAATGAATCCGCCTAATGTGTCATATTCACGTTCTTCAGGAAATTCCATTGGGATTTCGTCTACTAAATCGTTGATAGTCGTTTTGGCATCCACCATCCATTGTCCTTTGTCCAGCGGGTAAAGGAGCCTTTCTTCCTCATCGAATTCATCTTGTATTTCGCCAACCACTTCCTCCACAATATCTTCGACAGTTACGAGACCAGCCGTCCCGCCAAACTCATCAACAACTATGGCGATATTCTCTCGCCGTTCCTGAAAGTCTTTCAGCAAGTCGTCAATCTGTTTGGTCTCAGGAACGAAGAATGGTTTTCGCATGAGGGTAGCTAATTTAATTCCATTGTAATCATCACTATTGATATACGGGAGCAGATCTTTGGCGTAGAGAATCCCACGAATTTTATCGATACTCTCTTCGAACAGAGGGAATTTTGAAAAACGATTCTGACGAATTATATCTATGGCACTTTTGAGAGAAATTGTCTGCTCCATTCCGATGATATCTATACGAGGCACCATGATTTCACGCACTGCCGTCTCATCCAGATCGAAGACTGACTTGATCATCCGCCGTTCTTCATCTTTCAGGGTTCCGCGGTCAGCGCCCAAATCTGCAAGAGTTCTCAATTCATCTTCAGAGTCGAACAGTTCCTCTTCTTCATGCGGAATCCAGCTAGTGATGAGGTGTGTAAAATTGTAAAGTAGCGCAGCCAACGGGTAAAGAAAAGCACCGAAAATTCGAATGGGAAGAGCGACCTTTTCGGCAAAAGCTTCAGACTTTCGAATGGCGAGAATCTTAGGTGTAATCTCACTCACCATCAGGATGACAATACTGAGAATGACCGTTTCAGCGATTAGAAGAAGCGGGAGATTAGCGTCCATGGAGTTAGCGATATCAGCTGTAATAATTGCCGCAAAAAATGCCATGGCACTGTTCACGATTGTATTGCCGGTGAGGATGGTTATGAGCAGACGGCGAGGATTGGCGAGAAGATCTGACACATGAGAGTTAGAAGACTGTTGTCTCTTCTTGGAATCCTTTAAAGAAAAGAAGGCGGCTTCAGCTCCAGAGAAAAAAGCGGAAAGAGAAAGCAGCACCACAAACAAAACTATTTCTAGGGCAATTTTCACTTGATCAGTGTTGTGACATCAATTTCAGTAAGAAACCGATCTTCCTCATTGCTCATAGCTATTTTTTTGTCAATGTCATCATCTTCCCACCCCAAAAGGTGGAGAGTACCATGAACCATAAGTCTCCCCAATTCATTGGGAAAAGAGACTCCGTATGTATTGGCATTTTCTTCTGCTCTTTCCGGACTGATATAGATTTCTCCTTCCAGCTCACTTCCTTCATCATTCAGACGAAAAGCAATAACATCAGTAAAAACATTTTCATCAAAATACTTCAATTTTAGCTGTCGGAGCAATTCATCGGTTCCAAGGACCACATTGATTTCAGCATCAGAAATATTAGAATCTTTCAGAACAGTCTCTATTAGTTGTTCGACAGTGGAGGAGTTTACATCTAAAATACCATCCCCTTGAGTGATGGTAACAGTTATCATGTGGCAGGTGTTGAGTCAGTTGTTTTTGTACCAGGGTACTCAACACGAATATGATAGATTCCTCGAATAACTGGCAGCAGTCCGTGTTTACCTCGGACGTCACCTTTCAGTTTTGCCAGGTCTCTCATGGTGAGAGGGCAATTATCCAATTGACCTTCTTTCAATCTTTTCTCTGTGATTTTATCAACCATCGCTTCGATGCTCCCTAAAGTAGGTTTCTTGATGGAACGGACAGCCGCTTCCACAGCTTCGCAGATCATTAGAATACCAGTCTCTTTTGTGTTGGGAGTAGGTCCTGAATATTGAAAATCTGATTCATTGACTTTAGATTCATCACCATCGGCCAGTTCAATTGCTCGCCGATAAAAATAGTCGATTCGTGTGGTACCGTGATGCATGGGGATAAAATCGCTGATTAGAGAAGGCAACCGGTATTCACGAGCAAGCTTTAAGCCGTCTTTAACATGGCTGCTGATAATAGTAGCTGAGAGGGTGGGTGAAAGTGTGTCATGTTTATTATCTCCCTCCATCTGATTTTCGATATAATATTCTGGGCGTATCATTTTTCCTATGTCATGATAATAAGCACCAACTCGACAAAGAAGAGGATTGGCACCTACTGCATTGGCACACGATTCCGCCAGATTCCCCACCACCACACTGTGATTAAATGTCCCATTTGCTTCTTGGGACAATCGTTTCAGAAGAGGATGATTAAAATCAGTCAATTCCAGTAGTGTTAGGTCGGAAGTGATACCGAAGACGATTTCATAAAGAGCACTTAATCCGTAAGTAATAAAAGGTGCCAACACCGCTCCCACGCTTAAATAAAGGAGATTATCCAGAATAAAATTCCAGTGAGCGTCTTTCAGCAGACCGATACTAATGATAGCTACTGAGCCGCTTACAAGGATATAGAGGATTGCATAAAATATCTGAATTCGAGTACGGAGTTGTCTAACAGCGAATACTGCAGCTACACTGCTGAAAAGAGAGACAATTACAAAGTCAAGTTTGTTTCCTACCATGAAGGCGAGAATAATTGCTAGGGTAACTGTTGCCATGACAGCTATTCGGGCATCAAGGAGTACAGTAAATACCATAGCTGCTACTGTTATTGGAATGGCATACTCGGAAAGTTCAAGCCAGACTGCAAATGTCCATCCTACTACAACCATCATTAAGTACATGGTACTGAAGAGCAGGATCATTTTATTATTTTCAAACAAAGTCTGTCGATATGTTCTGAGAAAGGTGAAAAAGAAGGATAGTACTATGCCGACTAAAAGAAAGCGTGCAATCCAAACTGAAACTATGTCTAGTAAAGTAGCTTTCTCATTTTTTTCCTGCCAGGCACGAATGTAAGATTTTATTTTCTGTAGATGTTCAGGTGTGATCCGAGTATTTGCATCTACAATTCTCTCATTCTTAAAAACGTGGTCTATAGATTGAGAAACATCTGCTTTATTTTTGTTTTGTTCTGCTTGTGTCTTGTCTCTGTTGAAAATGAGATTAGGGCGGAGAAATTCTCCAACGATTTTGGCTCCCACGGTTCGACGTATATCATTTGGATCAAGGTAACTTGACTCCAGTTCGATTCGTGCTTTACCTAGAGCTTCCGGTATGTCAAGAAAATCATTTTTATTCAGATTTTCATCATGAATACCTTTGTAAACGATGTCAATAACATCTGATTGGATATTTTTTTTGTTTGTTGAGAGGATTCCATACGTCCAAAGTCCACGGGATATGTTATCAATAGATGTAGCAAACTCCTCATAATTGATCCTATCAGCTCTTGGTTCACCATTTCCAAGAAATTCACGCCATTCTGAATTTGACAAATCAAATGGATATGATGCATTGAAGTTTGAAAGTTCTTGAGAAAGAGAGGCACTATCGGTTTTAACTCTTGCCTGCACTCTAGCAAAGTAATCGGGATCGTGGCCACCATCCTGCCCGCCGGCTTCCCACCATTGCTGCTGCGCTTCTTTCAGATTCTGCCGAGCACTTCGAACTTTTTGAAGAACTGTTAGTAATTCAAAGATGCGGGAAGACTGAACTTCCTTAATGTCATCTTTACGTTCAAAATAGTATGGAACTTCCATTATAGCTGCTTTTTGATCAGCTCGATATTTTGCATCGTCTTTGTAAATGGGAAAGTCGAATTCAGCAACAATCTCTTCTTCGGTGATATCACCAAGTTCGTAATTGAATTCCAATCCTATCCCCCTAGGTAAAAACAGCGAAATAAGAATTGCCAAGCTAACAAATATGATGATACGATTCCGGAAATCAATCCGTTTAACAGAATCAGTGGAAAGTTTTTGTCTTCTATTAAGAGGCATGGTTTATGACTCGGGAAGATTATCAAGGAATTTTTTAGTGATTTCCCGGGAGATGATAATTTTTTGGATTTCACTTGTTCCTTCACCGATAGTAAGCACTTTTGCATCGCGGAAGTATCGCTCTACGGGGTACTCCTTTATATAACCGTATCCGCCAAAAATCTGAATGGCTTCTGTTGCACTTCTCATTGCAGTTTCAGAGGCAAAAAGTTTTGCCATTGCAGCTTCTTTGGTAACGTCCTCTCCTGAGTTATATTTGTGAGCAGCGTTATAAACCAGCAGTTTAGAAGCTTCAATTTCAGTGGCTATATCCGCTAATTTGAATCCTACAGACTGAAACCTATGGATGGGTTTGCCAAATGCCTCTCGTTCTATGCTGTATTTCAAAGCTGCCTCATAAGCACCTTCAGCTGTGCCAACTGATAAAGCACCCACAGAAATTCTTCCTCCTGTTAAAGTCTTTAGAAATGTTTTAAAGCCGTCAGCTGGTTTACCGAGGAGATTTTCTTTAGGAATCCGAAGATCTTCAAAGAAAATTTGCCGAGTGTCAGACGCTTTCCATCCCATCTTTTTCTCCAATGGAGCTATGGAGAGTCCGGGGTTTTCCGCTTCAATAATAAATGCGCCGATTCCTTTTTCTTTGCCATCTATTATCGCTTTCGCTGTGACAGTTATAACCCCTGCCACCCCTGCGTTTGTAGTGAAGATTTTACCGCCGTTGATAATCCATTCATCGCCATCAAGAACAGCTGTAGTTTTGGTTGCGCCAGCGTCACTTCCGGCTTCCGGTTCTGTTAGTCCAAAGGCGCCAATAATGTCTCCTGAGGCAAGACGCGGCAGATACTTTTCTTTTTGTTCTTCTGACCCAGCTAATAGGATCGGTGTCGTCCCAAGAGATGTGTGAGCGGCCATTGTAATGGCAGTTGAAGCACATACTTTACCTAATTCGTAAACAGCAGTGATATAAGCAACGAAGTCCATCCCGGCACCACCGTATTTCTCAGGGATAGGAATTCCCATGAGTCCCAGCTCGGCCATCTTTTCTATGATTTCGCTGGGGAACCGCGCCTCGTGATCCAGCTCAGCAGCCAAAGGTTCCACTTCATTGGCGGCAAATTCCCGAACCATTTCGCGGAGCATCAGATGCTCATCAGTAAAAAGTAGGTCGATCATACCAGCATTGAAGATTGTGTTATCAATAGATTGATAATTTACCGTCCAACCTTATGTTCCGCAATGAAAGAGCTCTACCACTTGATTGCAGCGGATGCCCATGTAAATCCAGATCCGAAGGCCGCTAAGATAATAGTGTCCCCTTGGCTGAATTTCCCTTCATCCAGAGCTTCCGACATAGCTATAGGGATAGAAGCAGCAGTTGTATTACCGTATCTGTGAATGTTACTGTAAATTTTTTCTAATGCTACTCCAAGTCGTTTGGCAACCATTTGAGAAATTCGCAGATTAGCCTGATGAGGAATGATGAGTTTTATATCTTCCAGAGCAAGATTGTTATGTTTTAATGCTTCTTGAATGACCTCAGGGAAACGGATGGAAGCATTTTTAAAAACTTCTCGACCATTCATGTATGGAATATGCATTTCATCATCGATTATTTCCTTGGAAATAAAGGGTCTAAAACTGCTGCCGGGTGCAGGCATCCAGAGATCTTCTACATGAGATCCATCTGAATGAAGGTGAGTAGAAAGAACTCCTGTATCATCATCGCTAGGCTGGAGGACCACTGCTCCTGCACCATCACCGAATAGGACGGCTAAATCGCGGTGCTCAGAATCAAATTTAATCGCAACACTCTGTGCTTCAGCACCTACTAATAGGATTCTTTCATGTACGCCGGATTTGATGAATTGGTCTGCTACACTCAGGCCATAGATAAAGCCTGAACACGCAGCTTTTAGGTCGAAAGCCCCAATGTTTTTCATCCCCATTCTATCCTGAATTTGAGTAGCACATCCGGGGAAGTAATGGTCTGATGAAATTGTGGAGAAAATAATCAGATCTATATCTTTTGGATCTATCCTCGCCATGATGAGAGCTTTCTCTGCCGCCTTAACGCCGAGGTCCGATGTGGTTTCATCAACCACATGCCGTCGTTCCTTGATGCCAGTGCGAGTAGTAATCCACTCATCCGATGTATCCATAATTTTTTCCATATCAGCATTGGTGACAACATTTTCCGGTACGTAGTGACCAATACCTGTGATCTTAGTGATTTTCAAGTCAAACCTCCTCGCAACTTAATATCACGGATATTCAGTTGAATTGATTTCCGGCCTTGCCATTCATTTTCCTCAACTACGAAAGCGAGATCGAACGGTTTTCCACTTAGAAGATCTGAGTAATGTTTTCCCATATTGAAGGCAATGGCATCGAAAGCCTTACTATTTTGCTTTGCCCTGAATTTAAGATGATCGCCGTTACCTACCAAACGTGGCTTTCCGGCAATTTCTACTTTACGAGAAACGAATTGCGGCCGCATATTGCCTGGACCAAAAGGTGCCAGTTTTTTTAGAAATTCCATAAATCTTCCATTTATATCACTCAGTTTCATTTCTGCTTCGATGGTAAGAGTACCAACTAAATCTGAGTCAGAAAGGGCATTGTTGGCAAGGGTAATAAAAGAATCCCTGAAAAGAGGTAGATTGGATTTTGAAATGGTCATCCCTGCTGCCATGGGATGCCCGCCGAAACCGTCAAGATGCCCAGCACAGTTTGTTAAATTTTCGTAGAGGTCAAAATTGTAGATACTCCTTGCAGAGCCTTTGCCTACACCATTTTCCATAGCAATAATGACTGTAGGCCGGTGAAATTCCTCTTTGATGCGAGAAGCAACAATTCCTATAACGCCTTGATGCCAACCTTCTTCCCATAGAACGATAGCATTCTCATTCTGTAGGTCACATTCTGAGTTTACCTTCAGGAGTGCTTCGTCAATGATGGTCTGCTGAATATCTTGTCGGTTTCGATTTTCCTCGTCTAAATCTCTGGCGATTTCTGCCGCCTCTATGGGATTATCAGTGGAAAAAAGCGACACAGCCCGATTGGCATCACCTAGTCTTCCGGCTGCATTTATTCGAGGAGCTACCCCGAAAATTAGTCGTCCAACCGTTAGCTCCTTTTCCAAAAGGTTGCTCACTTGGAGAAGTGCATGCAGGCCCGGCTTTTCAGTTTTTTCGAGAGATTTAAGACCGTGATGCACAATGACTCGATTCTCATCCAGTATGGGGACTAAATCTGCTGATGTACCGAGCGTAATCAGATCTAAATGGCTGTAGACAAGTTCAGTATTTATTTCCAGTAATTTTGCTACAGCTTCAGCCAGTTTAAAAGTAACACCACCTCCGCAAAGGCCTTTGAATGGATAGGAGCAATCATTTCGCTTGGGATTTAGGATTGCATAGGCTTCAGGGAGTTCAGGACTCGGCATATGATGATCAGTTATAATGACATCTATATCTCTTGAGTTGGCATAATCCACAGAATCATGACCGGTAATACCACAATCACTAGTGATGATAAGTTCGGCACCTATTTTTTCAGCCCTATCTACACCTTGGGTAGACAATCCATATCCTTCGGTTTCCCGATCTGGGACGTAAACCTCCGAGTTACCGCCAGCAGAGTTTATGAACAACCCAAGAGTTGAAGCGCCTGTAGTTCCATCCACATCGTAGTCACCAAATACCAGAATATTCTGTCTGTTTTTAATGCAATCAGCCAGACGATCAGCTGCTTTATCCATATCTTGCATGAGAAACGGATCGTGCAAACTTTCAAGTGTGGGGGAAAAGAACTTTTGAGCTTCTTCTTTTGAAAGGATATTTCGGTTAGCCATAACGTTCGCTATAATGTGCGAGCAGTTGAATTCCTGTTGAATTAGGGAGACGAGTTGAGGATCAGGTTTTTTTATCTTCCAAGTGGACATATTGAAGAGAAATATTGGAGCCGGTCTATAAGCCGAATTCTGTATCCGCCGGTTGACGGACGGTGATCATTCATCTGGACTCGACCTCACGATCGGGTTCACGCGATCTACCCGCTCCTTATAATGATGCGAGCAACATCTCGGAGCTGCTTGATCTTGCACCGAATGGGGTTTACCCAGCTTCTGATGTTTCCACCAGAACTGGTGGTCTCTTACACCACCGTTTCACCTTTTCCCCAACACGAGTGTCGAGGTAGTCTACTTTCTGTTGCACTTGCCGTATCCCATCCGCCAGCTGGCGGATCGAAATCCCTCCCGTTAGGAGGCATCCTGCTCTGCGGTGTTCGGACTTTCCTCTCCAATTATCGGAGCGATCACCCGACCGGCTCCATTATCAAATATCATTTAACAGTTAACTGACTGTCCGAATTTACACTTAAGCAGTGTTGATCCAGTGAAGAATTCTTCGACAAGTTGAACACTGCTTAATACTTTCGCCTTTACGAACTTCAGTCTCATGCTGAGGTGTAATTTTCGAATGGCAACCACCGCAACTGTGATTTACAATGGGAACCACTGCAATACCATTTTTCGCTTGTCTTACGCGATCATACTTAGAAATAAATCTTGATTCGATGGTTGGTAGTATTTCTTCTCTATCTTGAGATAGGCGTATCTCTTCTTCCTTGGAGCTGGCAACTCTTTTCTCTAATTCTCCTGCTTGGGTTTTTAATTGAACATCAAGTTCACCTATTTGAGATTCATCAAATTTCAACTGCTCTTCTAATTGCTCTTTTTCCTGCATTAGATCTAGTTCACGGTTTTCTTCAGTGTCTATTTCTTCTTCCAAATGATCAATCTCACTCATCAACGCATCGTATTCCCGGTTGGTCTTTACTAGATAGAGTTGATCACGTAGTTTATCAACTTTTGTTCTTCGATCACTCTCATGACCTTCCAATTGTCGAATTTCAGCATCTATTTCTGCTATTCTTGTTTTTGCTGCATGAATAGAACTTTTGAGTTCTTCAAGTCGAAACGATAAATCTTCTACTTTTGAAGGAAGGTCACCTTGAAGTTCCTTAAGATTCATCAGTTGAGAGTCAATATCTTGTAGTTGAACTAGTGAGTTTATTGTTGTCATTTTATCTCTCCATAAAAAAATGCACCCATAGGTGCATGTTGTCTGTTCGGTCTTTGTAAGGACTGGATTCGTGTGACAATTCCATGTCCTTTAGGGTTTATTCAACCCACTCCTTAAGAGCTAAGTAGGGATTGTTTTGAGTATCCTTTAACATTTGCTTTAAAGTATTATTGATCTGTTTCATTATGTGGGCCCAGCAGGACTTGAACCTGCGACTTCTACGATGTGAACGTAGCGCTCTGACCAACTGAGCTACGGACCCAAAACCTTTACTACTTTGTAAATAAGCGAAGCAAATTTAACGGAATAATTCGGAGTAAACAAGGAGGGGGAACATGTCTGATCTAGCTATCAATTGATTAATCTTAGACCGGTGGGTTATTACGTGTTGCAGTCATTTTGGGGAGATGGACACAATACCGGGATTTACCGTTTTGAACTAATTAGGAAGTTAGAAAATTCAGAACCTGAGGGTTAGTAGGAGAATGTTTTACGCGGATCCAGCTCGGAGTCTCTATATATTACTATTATTTTATTTATTTCTGGATAAACAGTCCAGTCTTGAGGCTCAAAAATAACATGTATCCAGCGGTTATTTTCGAATTGCCACACGGCTGTAACAAAATCGTATTCAACAACTCTCTGATCAAATTCCGCTGGTTCTGCTAGGTTTTCTTGCCCATATTTTTTTCGTAGCTGACCCATAATTTTTTGAAATACTCTCTGATGATTTTCCAAATTGGTGATATTTTCCTTCTGCAGATCCCATTTAAGGAAGAATTGTTCTTCGATCCAGAATACCCCTTCACTATTGACAAAAAATATTCTCAATTTATCTATCAGTCTCTTTTTTCTCGGAACCTCCTGGAATTCCAGAATTGTAAGATTGTCCCTCTTCTCAACTTGAGGTTTTAAGTCTGGATATGATGCAATTACATCTTTAGAGTTCATACCGAAGTCTATTTTACCAGATCCACGGAGATATTTGGCTCCTTGAGTTGGGTCTGATGCACAAAGAAGCATGCAGGAGAAGAGTAAGGTAAGAAGAGTTTTATAAAATTCAGTTAATTTCATTTCGATTGCTCTTGTGTCAGAACTTAACAATAGTCAATAAAAAATAATCAATTGAAAATTTGTTGTGGGCCCTCCAGGATTCGAACCTGGAACCTACGCATTATGAGTGCGGTGCTCTAACCGTTGAGCTAAGGGCCCTGTCAAAATTTATAAAAGATTTATTAAGGAGTTTTATCTTTAATTTTCTTCATCTATACTTTTCTTCTAACTGAAAGTGTTACTAATTAGGTTTGGAAATCTATTACGATTCTAATTAAATAACTGTCAAAATACCTTGCAATTCTTGCTCT
The DNA here is from genome assembly GCA_002471865.1 of Fidelibacterota bacterium UBA7300. Lineage (GTDB taxonomy): Bacteria > Fidelibacterota > Marinisomatia > Marinisomatales > UBA2128 > UBA2128. The sequence goes on from DKQU01000016.1 coordinate 22,201, forward strand.
GCGTTGTGAACTTCTGTGCAAGTAATGAATGTGGGAATCCACAGGTAGGGTAATTACCAATAAATAAACTTGATTAACCTCGAAAAACAATACAAGTTAACTTTAGCGATCTATTCACAAATTTCAAATAGGAGACAAGTGCAATGACAAGGAAATCAAAACTATACCTGTCTGTGCTGGCTCTGATTCTTCCTCTGGGCCTGATGGCGCAAGCCACCATTACCGGTTCAGTAACTTCGGAAGATGGAGCAGCCTTAGCAGGTGCAAACGTAATAGTCGAAGGGACATCTTTAGGCGCCGCAGCTGATGCCGGTGGTAATTATTCAATCGATGGTGTATCGGCAGGTAACGTTACGGTTACGGCATCTTTTGTCGGTTATGAGTCGTCAAGTTCATCAGTGTCTGTGCCGGCTTCCGGCTCAGTTACCGTTAACTTCTCGCTCGCTGGTGGAGCAATCGAGGTTGCTGCTCTCCAAATCATAGCAGGAAGAGCAAAACATCGTGAAACACCAGTGGCCTTTACTGATGTTACTGGAGAAGACGTCAAAATGCGTAATGCGTCGCGTGACTTACCCATGATTCTTAACGAAACGCCTGGTGTTTATGCTTCGATGCAGGGTGGTGGATCTGGTGATTCGCGCGTTAATGTACGAGGTTTCGATCAGCGAAACACTGCCGTTCTCATCAACGGTGTTCCTGTCAACGATATGGAAAATGGCTGGGTTTACTGGTCTAACTGGGATGGAGTTGCTGATGTTACTCAGTCTATCCAAGTCCAGCGTGGCCTGGGAGCATCCAATCTGGCTATTGCATCAGTTGGAGGTACGATCAATGTACTCACCTCAGCTGCAGATGCCGAAGCTGGTGGTCTGATGAAACAGGAAGTTGGCTCTGATGGTTTTCTAAAAACTACAGTGGGCTACTCTACAGGTAGACTCACAAGCGGTTTGGCAGCTTCAGCTGCTATCGTACGCAAAACCGGCGAAGGCTACGCTGACGGAACTTGGACAGATTCCTGGGCATACTTCTTTACTTTGAATAAGGTTATGGGAAAACACGTTTTCGATGCCACTTTGCTGGGTGCCCCACAGCAGCATGGTCAACGCTATAGTAGTGACCAGATGCATACAATCGATGAGTGGGAAACCCTATTTGAAGGGGATTTGCGTGTCAACAGCGGTTACAATGGTTCTTATGACGGTACTGGTGCTGGCTGGGGATACATCTCCAAAGACAACTATGATATGATCATAGACAACCAAGGCGAGCCATCTTCACTTGATGGTCTTGGGAAGGCGCTGTTTGGTGGCATCCAGCAGACTAAAAAAGTGGGTGGTGATTATATCATCAACAACCGTACAAACTATTATCATAAACCGGTCTATAACCTAAACTGGTATTGGGATATCAGTGAGAAGACCAGCTTGAGTACTGTACTCTACGGTTCTAACGGTTTTGGTGGTGGAACAGGTCCTTTAAACAACCGCGGTAATAATGTATATTGGAATGATGATGACAGTACCATGATCGTTGTAGATAGTGATACCACGTACACTCCAGGTGCTTGGAACAGTGCATCTGTTAAATATATCAATCCTGGCCAGTCGGATGATGGTTTCTACTATGATTGGAATGCTTTCATTGAATATAATTCTGTTGGTGATGGTTCTGGTTATTTTTCATATAATGATACTGTTAGCAGTGCGTATTCAGCCTGGAATGATGGGAAGACCATCGATACCACTTACTCCGATTCTGAGGTACGAGCCAAGGCAATCATTCGTGCTTCGGTAAACAGTCATAACTGGTACGGTGCTATCTCGACCCTAAAGCATAATTTGAACGATGTCATGATTGTTAAAGCCGGTATTGATATACGTAGTTATGAAGGTATTCACTATCGTGAAGTCGTGAACCTTCTGGGAGCGGATTATTTCGTAGATGAATACTACTATGGTGGCAAAGATTACAGTGACATCAATGAAGTTAATCCTGAAGATGGCATGAATCGTGTAGGCGACAAGATCGCCTACCACAACATAGGCTATAACAAATGGATTGGTGGATTTGGGCAGTTTGAATATAAATCGCCCTCTCTATCTGTTTTTGCCAGCTTGGCTTTATCACGGACTGAATACCAACGTGAAGACTTTTTCAACTATACTGATGAATCTGGCGATCAGCTTTCTGAAAAGGGTATCTTCCCAGGATTTGCATTCAAAACTGGAGCAAACTATAACCTTTCAGAAACAATGAACGTATACGGTAATGTTGGTTATATGACTATTGCCCCCAATTTCACAAATGTCTACCTGAATTACGTCAATGACCTGAACGAGAATGCGACGAATGAACTTGTCACTGCGTTTGAGGTTGGTTATGGATACAGTGGTAGGAAGATTGGCTTAAATGCAAATTACTACCTCACACTCTGGGCCGATAAAGCTATGGTTAAGACAGATTATTCTGATGAGGGTGAACTGCTTATCTACAATATCGCTGGTCTGAGTGCCAGGCATAGTGGTCTGGAATTTGATCTTACAGCCTTACTCATGCGGAATCTTAAGGTAAACGCTGCTGTCGCACTTTCAGACTGGGTATGGATTGATGATGTAAGCGCATTAGTCACTCCTGACAATGATCGTTCTGGAGATCCCTTACAGATCGACATCTACTCCAAGGATCTCCATGTGGGTAATGCACCACAGAACCAGTTCTCATTCGGTGCAGTCTGGACTCCCATCAAAGGCCTGAGGATAAATCCTGTCATCAAGTACTTTGATAAGCACTATGCCGATTTTGATCCGTCAGATCGGGAAAATTCTGATGACCGGGAAGATTCCTTCAAACTCGATTCAGCGATGCTTGTTGATCTCCATGCTGGATACAGCCTGAAACTCGCTGGCTTTCCCATCTCCTTTGACGTTCATATGTTGAACGCTTTGGACGAGGAATACATCAGTGATGCAGTAGATGGCTCATCTCATACTGAAGATGATGTTGATGTATACTACGGTCTTGGTACTCGAATCAATACCTCGATCACTATCAACTTCTAGTTGATATTCAACTAAACCAAAAAAGGCTGCCCAATGTGGCAGCCTTTTTTGGTTTTTTATTGGTAAAGATGTGCCACGCACCTTCAAGGTGCGTGACACTCTATCAATTAATTACTTACCCATCACCTGCCGGTGAATGATGCTACCCTTTGGATCACGGATGAGGATGGTAACCTCGTTCAGTTCAGGGTCGAAGTCATATTCTATAGTTTCTGTTATGTTACCCCGGGCATCGAAGAAACTTTTTTTCAGAAGAGAATTATTATCATCGAAAGTAAGCTCATGTTTTCCCATAGAAGTGCTGTCAGCTCGATAGTAGTTGGAGGTTGTGATTTTAAAGTTAATAGGGTTAAGAGAGTCACCCACTGTCTTAAATCGGTAAATGAAATCGTAAAAATAATAGATATTACCTACGTCATCTTTAACTGTTGTGTTGAGAGGACGGCCCAGTCTGTTGTGTTTGAATTGAGCGATCCACCCGGGTTTCATTTCGCTTAATGATGGGTGGAATAAGTGAGGGTCAAGAGCCGTTAGCGGGAGGTGGGAATTGAAGAGAACCGATAGCTCTGAATCTTTCATCTGTTCATCCCAATCAACAAAATATGTCCAAAGTAAGTTATTTTGTTTTCGGAAAAATTCCATAGTTCGCACATGATCATCATCCACAAAAGTTGCTCGGTAAAAAGGACGTGATCCTATTTTGAACTCAGGTACTTCCTCATCAAATGTACGGGCGTGTGGATCCCACTTTTCAAAGTAGCGGTAGGGAGGTCGCGGTTTTGGGAAAAGTTCACGCTTCTCTATCTTTTTACTTCGCCGCTTTTCAGGAGGAACAAACTCAATTGATACCACTTTACCTTGAGCGTCATAAGTAACTTTGAAATGATTTATCCGCCGAGCATCTTTTGATGAGATTTCATTACCGAGGATATCTTTTCTTTTAAGATTAGTGTCGAAATACTTGATAGTATTTACTTTTTCTTTAGAATCTTGTTTTGCTACGGTTTCGGTCAGAAGAAATGACCAGATAATTAATAATAATAATCTCGTTATACGGCTCACGGTTCCAGGTTCAGGAGTTCATCCCGCCTGTTATTAAGCGAATTGAGTTTAGATTGAAGAGAGATAACTTCCTTTAGTAAATGGGAAGCATCGTCACCCTTTTGTTCTAGTTTGCGTAGCTTGATGCGTTGTTCTGAAATCTGCTCTTTCAGGGGAGCTTTTTCCAAGGTGATGATACAGTCCACAGTAGCCTGGAAGGTTGTTGTGTGATTTTCAGCTTCGAAGAGAATTTTCGAAGCAAGATTTCGATGTTCTGTCTCTTCAAAATTTTCCAAAAGCTGGGAAAAATTCTTTTTTTCATCTATCATAAGTTGATCTGCCAGTTTTCGTAATATAGGGTGGTTGAAATGATCTGTTGAAATATGTTCTTTCAGAGGTGACAGTATAGCTTCGTCACCCATAGCCAGCAGTCTGATGAGTTCTAACTGAGCTTTATCTGCCGGTGAAGAGAAGTTTGTGGAGTTATAATCATCTGGATTGGTTTGATCCCGCTGTCTTCGAGATCTGCGTTTAATCATATTGATGAGAACGTTATCTTCTACAGTAAGTAGATTAGAAACTCTGCGAATGGTATGCTGCTGAATAATAGGATCTTTTATTCCCGCCAACTCAAAGGAAATATCTTGAGCAAGATTGGATCTATCTGCCGGTTTGTTAAGATCATAACCGGAATGTATGATATGGAAATCCAGAACATCAATACCATCATAAATTGCTTTTTCGAAAGCTTCCTTACCTATCTCGCGAATCCAGCTATCAGGATCGGTTTCATCAGGTAGCTCAACTAGAGTGGGTGTCACTCCTCCGCGGGTGAGGGTATAGCCGGCACGGATGGCTGCTTTTCTCCCGGCTTCATCACCATCATATACCAGGTGTGCTGAATCTGCGAATCTGCGAATCTGGTTTACGTGTCCATTAGTGAGGGCGGTACCGCTGGTTGCCACGATGTTAGAGATGCCATGCTGAAATAACTGGAGAAAATCGGTGTAACCCTCCAGAATGACAATTGATCGTTCTTTTCTGATGAAGTCTCTGGTGATTTCGAGACCGAAGAGAATATCACTTTTATTGTAGATAGGCGTTTCCGGCGAATTCAGGTACTTAGCGTCACTCTCTCCGGAAAAGTCTCGACCGCCAAATGCTACTGTCCGTCCGGAAAGATTTACAATGGGGAAGAGGATGCGATTTCTAAAACGATCAAACTGACCCTTATTGTTTTTAGAAAAGAGACCGCTTTTTTCAACTATTTCATTGGAGAATTGAGCTTCTTTGGCTTTTTTCAGGAGTGAATCCCACTTATCACCGGCAAATCCCA
>DKQU01000093.1 GCA_002471865.1 Fidelibacterota bacterium UBA7300
AGATGAGAAAATTGAGATCCCCATACTAGAGATAAGTACCGATGTGGAGGAAAATCAAAATGCTTCCTTGGTTAGACTGCGTGAAGAGAGGGATTTTCAGGCAGTAGCAGCGGCTCTGGAAAATGTGGAAGCATCTGCTTCTTCAGAGCAGAACCTCCTCCCTCCCATAATTGAAGCAGCACACGCAGGTGCTTCATTGGGAGAGATCGTTACTGCAATGAAAAAAGTTTTTGGAGAATGGAACGAAACGCCCGCATTCTAGTGAGTTGAATTAAGGGAGAATAATCTAATGAACAAGAAGTTTGCTATTGTCATCGGCGCCATCGCAATGGTAATTGTTATATGGACTTTAACGGGTTTTTCTGAGTACGAACTTCCCTATGTAACTGTGAAAGAGTTGAAAGAAGATAATGTACGTCAGCCTGGTAAGCGGGTAAAGATGGGCGGAACCATCGTGGACGGGAGTCGTCAGGAAATTGCAGAAGGGTGGCGCTTTGATTTAGCCCAAGATGAAATGTCCATTAATGTACTTTATTCTCAGCAGACAGTACCGGATATGTTCCACAACAAGCGTGTGGAAGTCATAGTAGAAGGTATTTATGAACAGGGTGAGTTTCATGCGGACAATCTCATGACCAAGTGTGCTTCCCGGTACGAAGGAGAACTTGAGGAGGATATTTAATTGGTGATTTGTAGAACAGCAACTGATGAGAAGTGAATAGAAACCAGTTACCACTCACTACTCAACAATAACTAAACCATGGCTATATACGGCGCAACACTCTTAAATCTCGCATTAGGGCTTGCAGTCCTGACGCAAATTGTACTATTCATGTATTCATATAGATTGGTGTGCGTGAGCTCAGATAGATCCCAAAATGCCTCATCAAAGGAATATATCTCCATCCATGTCCGTAGGCGGGATGAACGCCTTTTCCACGTGGGACAGCGGATGGCACTTGGTGTTTCTATGTTGGTGACTTTAGCTGCAGCAACTCTTACTGTTCTTCTTGTAAAAAGTGCATTCGAAGTGGATTACGTTGCTCACTTCACAAGCAAGGAAACTCCTCTTCTATACAAGTTTGCGGCTCTCTGGGCAGGACAAGCAGGATCACTCCTTTTCTGGCTGTTAATACTTTCAATCTATTCTGCTGTAGTCATCTTCCAAAATCAGAGAAAACGATCAGATCTGATGCCTCATGTGATTGTAGTATTAACTGGAGTCCAGCTTTTCTTTCTTTTCATGGTGAATTTTTCCACCAATCCCTTTACTCCGGTGAATGCAGACTTCATTCCGTCTGATGGTCTTGGATTAAATCCTCTTCTTCAAAACTTTGCAATGGCACTTCATCCTCCCACACTTTATTTAGGCTATGTCGGATTTACCGTCCCCTTTGCTTTCGCAATTGCCGCGTTGGTAGTTCGCAGAGTGGATGCTGCTTGGGTGCGGGGAATACGGCGCTGGACACTTTTTGCGTGGCTGTGGCAGAGTATAGGTATAATCCTGGGCGGTTGGTGGGCTTATAATGAATTAGGCTGGGGAGGATACTGGGCGTGGGATCCGGTGGAAAATGCTTCCTTTATGCCGTGGCTGACAGGAACGGCTTTTGTCCACAGCATAATCATCCAAGAGAAGAAGGAGATGCTAAAGACGTGGAATATGATTTTAATAATCAGCACGTTTGTTCTCTGTATCTTCGGAACTTACATTACTCGTAGTGGCGCTGTCTCTTCCGTCCATGCCTTTACAGCGGACAAATTCGGTCAGCTGTTTCTTGCTTTCGTTCTTGTGATTATAGCCATCAGCGCCTATCTCGTAATCAGCCGCAGGCAAGTGCTGAAGTCAACAAAACGGATGGAGTCCATGCTTTCCCGGGAGAGCGGATTTCTCTTCAATAATGTAATTTTCGTCAGTCTCTGCTTTGCCGTGTTTTGGGGAACTCTTTTTCCGCTCATATCTCTGAAACTCATGGGCAGAGAGATCAGCGTCAGCATCCCGTTTTACAATCAGATTGCTATCCCGATTGGATTGTTGCTGCTCACTCTGGCAGGGGTCGGGCCACTTCTCGCGTGGCGAAGAACATCAAAGGAAAGTCTCATACGGAATTTCTCTATTCCCTTGGTAATCGGATTGGGTGCCATTGCGGTGTTTTTCGTTATGGGAATAAAATCTATCTATCCGCTGATGACGTTGGGCCTGAGCTTTTTTGTTCTGGGGACTATCAGCATGGAGTTTTACCGAGGTATCAGAAGTCGAACGAAGAGGTTTAAAGAAAATCCGTTTACTGCTCTGGTTGCAATGACTTCCAGAAACCGTTCCCGGTACGGCGGTTATATTGTTCACTTGGGGATTGTGTTTATGTTCATCGGCTTTGTAGGCAAAGCTTTCGATTCCGAAGTAGAAGCCACAATGTCCCGGGGGGACCACACGGAACTTGCCGGCTATAAGTTCACTCTTGAGGAAGTAGTGGAGAAAGAGCGCCCCAACCATAAAGCTCTGGTAGCTGAACTGACTGTTAAAAAAGATAATAAAATCGTGGATACTCTCAACCCTGAGTTCAGGATATATTTTCCCAGAACGAATCGAGAACAGCAGCATAGTGAACTAGATCTTCAGACGGGTATTATGGCTGACATTTACACAGTTTTCAGCGGGGCTGATCACACGCGCGGTCTTTATGCCATCAAAATAATGATCAATCCGCTTGTATGGTGGGTCTGGTTGGGAGGATATTTCCTTGTGGCAGGAACAATAATAGCTATTTGGCCGAGAAAGAAAAAGGAGTAACATGTTCGCAGAAATTATGATTTTGGTGACCTTCGCTGTTCTCGTGATTTTTATTGTTCAGCCGCTATTCGCTACTCATGTAGAAATCCATTCTGATGCTGAGGATGATGAAATGCAAACGCTCCAACTGCGGAAGGAAATTATCTTTCGGCAGATTAAGGAAGCTGAAATGGAGCATGACATGGGGAATCTATCAGACGAAGATTATAAACGTACCAGACTGATGTTAAAAGAAGAGGCATCTCTGATTATTGATGATATTGAGCAGCAAGGGAAGAGTTAGGTCCCGGGTTAACTCTAACACAATTACTGTTATGCTTGAAATTCAAAATCTAAGTAAATCTTTCTTCATGCGCCCGGTGCTGAAGGATCTTTCACTCCGGGCTAAGGATGGCGAAATAGTCGGAATCGTCGGTGCCAACGGGGCAGGGAAAACCACTCTCCTGAGGACATTGGCACGTATTTCAGCATGTGATTCTGGTGACGCCTTTCTCGACGGAAACTCTCTGATTAAAGGTTCGCACAAAAACCGAGAGAATGTCCTATTTATCAGCCACCATCCCAATCTCTATCCAGTCCTGACTGGTGAAGAAAATTTAAGACTCACCGCTCGGCTTTATGGTCATCCCAAGTCTGCAGATGAGATTACGGAAGCGCTGGAAAGAGTTGGCTTGAGCCGGTATCGCTGGGACCCTATTCGGAATTATTCTCGAGGAATGCTGCAGAGGTTAGGGCTTGCTAAAACTATAATTGTGCCGTGGAAATTACTCCTTCTCGATGAACCTACAACCGGACTGGATGAAGACGGCAGTCAACTATTGGAGAATTTTCTCCATCGCTGGCAGGAAGAGGATAGAAGCATGATGATTGTCTCCCACGACATGAGCTGGCTCAAAAGATATTGTACCGTAATCTACTCCCTCTCAGACGGTGTGCTGAATAAAGAATCTCAAAGCTAACCATGTTTACTGCTTTACTAAAAAAGGATTTGCTTATTGAGCTTCGCAGTAAGGAGATTGTGATTTCCATGGCTTCTTTCGGAGTTTCTGTTATTTTATTGTATTCATTCTCGTTTAATGAATCACCTAAAACCTTTTCGATCTTTGCTTCCGGTCTTCTTTGGATGGTTTTTCTCTTTATCTCAGTGCTCGGACTGCATCGCTCGTTTTCTCTAGAAAAAGAGTTTGACGCTATTGGGCTTGTCTTATCTGCACCGGTTAACAGATCGCTAATTTTCCTAAGCAAATGGGTTAGTGGATTTCTTTTTCTGTTGATGGCACAAATCATTATCGTCCCGCTGTTTTGGCTTTTCTTGGCTCTAGACATCCCAAGTCAAATCGGATTGTGGTTGCTTGTGTTCATTATGGCGGATTTGGGAATAGCTGCCGTCGGAAGTTTAGTGGCCGGTATCACTCTCAGAGCCAGAATGAGTGAAGTTCTTTTGCCCATTTTGCTTTTTCCGTTGGTGTCACCTCTGTTAATTGCAGCTGTGAAATCCACAGACGCCTTAATGGTTGGTTTACCTTTTGAAGAATGGAAAGTTTGGGGAGCAATTATTTTCACTTTTGTCATTGCGTTTTCCGTTACAGGTGTCTTAATCTTCGACTACGTAAGTGAAGAATAATGAACTCATTTAATTCAAAGCGAATTCCTAATATTATGGCAGTAATAATAATTATCATGCTCGGGGCTGGATTGAAAATTGTCGTGGATTATTCTCTTACAGTTGACAAAGAAGCAGGTTATTTATGGGCTCAAAAGATATTCTACTACCACGTCCCCTCAGCATGGACAGCATTTCTTGGTTATTTCATTGTGATGATTGCCGGAGTCCAATTCCTGAGAACAGGTAACAGGAAGTGGGATCAGATCGGCGTCGCCTCTGCTGAGTTTGGCACATTTTTCTGCCTTCTTGTTCTGATAACCGGTCCTATTTGGGGACAGGCTGCCTGGGGACAACCGTGGACATGGGAACCGAGATTGCTAACGACGCTCATTTTGTTCCTACTGTATATAGGATACTTCATGCTTCGCCAGTTTGGAGGTCATTACGAACGGGTCGCTCGGAATTCTGCGGTTCTTGGTATTATCGCTTTTCTGGATGTACCCATAGTATATCTTTCCCTGAAATTTTGGAGTGCTGACACTCAAGCACATCCTCAATTGGGAATGAGTGAGCAGTCCTCACTGGTATTAAATGTGTTCTTTTTCAACTTGGCTACATTTACTTTACTGTTTATCTACATGGTTTGGTACCGGATACATATCTTAAAACTCAAGCAAAAACAACTGGAGTTAACTCATGGATTATAAGCATCTTGGTTATTTTGTGGCAGTTTGTATCATTGTTTTTGGGTCTGTGATTAGTTGGTGGCTGAAAATGTTCCTAACTGAACGAACAATACTTAAACGAATTAGTTTATTGGAGGAAGAAAAGTGAGTAATAATATAGTCCATGTAGTTGGCACCGGTACCATTGGTGAGCCTCTTATTGGTTTATTAAGTGATTACAAAGAACAACTTGGTATAGACGAAGTAACATTTCATAAGAATTCACCCCTTTCTTATGAGCGGGCAAAGGTCAATGATCTATTGGCCAGAGGAGCCCGGCTGGCAGTTTATGAAGATAAGTGGGATGATTTCAAAGATATGGGTATTGAGCCCGAGTTTGAAGCTGAGGAGGCCATAAGTAGAGCTAGTGTCGTAATTGACTGTACTCCGAAAGGATTCGGCCAGAAAAATAAACAAAAGTATTACGAGAAGTTTTCTGACAAAGTAAAAGGATTTATCGCTCAGGGAAGCGAACACGGTTTCGGATTGAAATATGCCAGAAGTATCAATGACGAAGCACTACAGAGGAATGATAACCAATATGTGCAGATAGTTTCGTGTAATACTCATAACATCGCTTCTCTCGCGGATACGATTGCTTATAACGAGGGTAAGGATACGCTGGATTATGGGAGATTTAACTGCATCCGTCGTGCAACCGATATCAGTCAAGATAGCTCTTTTGTTCCATCTCCCCAGGTGGGTGAACATGAAACTGAAGAATTTGGTACTCACCACGCCAGGGATGCTTTTCAACTGTTCCAGACTATCAACCGAGAACCTAATCTATTTTCATCAGCAATAAAGATTAATACACAATATATGCACATCATCTGGTTTAATCTGAAATTGACTGAAAAGATAACGATGCAGACAGTATTAGAGAGATTTGAGGCAAACCCACTAATAGCTCTTACAGAGAAAAAAGCGAGCAATACAGTATTTTCGTTTGGAAGGGATCATGGTCACTATGGTAGAATATTAAACCAGACAGTAATATCCTTACCTACATTAACAGTTCACAATGAGAGTGAAGTCGTTGGATTCTGTTTTACACCTCAAGATGGAAATTCACTTCTTAGTTCCATTTCGGCTACCTGTTTTTACCTGGATCCGAAAAATTATAATGATAAACTCCAAAGTCTTAAGCACTTATTTTTTGATGAGGTGTAATGACCCTTTTGGAGTAAGAAGAATTTTAATCTTAAAATGAAAGTTATTGATTTTATAAAGAAAGAAAATTCAACGCTCATGAGCGAATTTAAATAACTGCTTTATTAGTAAATTCGCTAAAATATTCTTTATCAGTGTGGAACTCACCGTAAATTATAAGCGCCCATGAATAAAATAAATAATATGAAACGTGTTTTTGTTGAACATCTACGCAGAACAGGGTTACTTCCCAAGCATTCGAGAATCCTTGTTGCACTTTCCGGCGGGATGGATTCCGTTGTTCTGATGTATTTGTTGGATACTCTTTCTTCAGATCAGAATTGGCACATTGAGGTAGCTCATTACCATCACGGAATTCGTGGAGAAGAAGCGGATGAAGATGCAGCATTTTCTGAAAAACTAGCAAAAGAGAGTGGTTTGAATTTCCATGTCAAGAAGCTACCTCCTATGCCGGACAATAGCAGCGAAAACTGGGAAGCATTTGCTCGCCGTCATCGCTATCAATTTCTGGAAAAGTGCAGGGAAACCGCAGGGCTCGACTGGATTGTCACTGCTCACCACGCTGATGATCAAGCGGAAACGATTTTGATGAAGATACTGCATGGAACAGGTGTCCAGGGGCTTCAAGGAATCCGAGAGAAAGTTGGCACGATAGTCCGGCCGCTCCTGCCGTTTAAGCGTGAGAACATTGAAGCGTATGCAGAGGAGAATTCCTTACTATTCCGGCACGATTCCACAAACGATGATACGAAATTTGAACGGAACTTTATCCGACATGAAATTCTTACAGTTCTCGGCTCTCGATTTTCAGACTATCAAAGCGGAATCAAAATCCTGACAGAAAATGTGAACGAATTAGAAGATTTCCTCGAAAAAGAATTGGAAAGAAGGAGGGAGACCCTTGTGTCTGTTCGAAGCGATGGTGTTCTTTGTATAAATGTTGACCATCTTATGATGGAATCTGCCTTCATGAGAAAACGGCTAATCTATCATCTCACAAATGGCGGTGATTGGCGTGGGCATGTCTGGCGATCACTGGATGCTTTCCTCAATTCGTCGAGGACGGGACAGATGTTAGCACTCCCCGGAAGTTGGACACTGTTGAGAGATAGAGAAAAATTCCTACTTTCTCAAAAAACACTGTTTAAAGCTGATGATATTTACCAAAGCTTTCAAGCAAGAGATTTATCAATGAGTGTAGGAGATTATAAGTTTGAGCTCGTAATATTAAGTGAATCTGCTCCGTTTACAACTGATAGCAGTGAAGAATTGATCGATATAGCTTCAATTCCTTCGAATACATTACAACTCCGGGGTTGGCAGCCTGGTGACAGGATGAATCCACTTGGTTTGAACGGTAGTAAAAAAGTCAGTGATATTTTAATTGATCGGAAGTTAGATCGCTTTGCTAAAGATAGACAATATGTACTTACATCAGATGATGAAATCGTATGGCTTTGCGGTGTCTGTCTCGACGATCGATTTAAAGTGACCGAAAAAACTTCTCGGTTTGGACGTTTACAGTGGCTTGAAGAGAATTTATTATGCGAGAATTGATTTCTGCTGCACAGCTAGCCAAAAGAATTGGTGAAATGGGTAAAGAAATTTCCAGAGATTACAAAGGGAGAGAACCCATCTTTGTGGGAGTTTTAAATGGCAGCTTTATTTTCATGGCAGACCTTTTACGTGAAGTGACCATTGACTGTGAAGTGGACTTTATAAAATTATCGAGTTATGAAGGTAATGCTTCTTCTGGAACAATTCATTTAAGAAAGGATATTTCCTCTGACGTTGCCGGAAGAAATGTAATTATCGTTGAAGATATCGTCGATTCGGGATTAACTATTAACTTTTTGAAATCTCGTATTGAAGATTCTATGCCATCGTCGGTGGCTGTGGTAAGTTTGCTTTTCAAAAGAGAGGTAGCAAAGCTAAATTTCGACTTGGATTATGTTGGATTTGAGATTCCTGCTGATTATGTTGTAGGCTATGGACTTGATATGGATCAGAAAAAGAGGAACTTAAAGGGTATTTTTTCAATAGAAGACGAGTTAGAGAAAAACTGTAATTAAGGATTTATTAAAATGAGTGAACAGGAAAACAAGAACAAACACAGTACACCTGATAATCAATCTGGCGGCGATCAACAGAAGGGTAATCAAGGCTTCCAGTGGAAGCAGGCGGGTAAAACATCTCTTATCTGGGTAATTATCCTTATATCAGCCATTTTTGTCTCAGGACTGTTTACCGGCACAAACGGAGATGAAGTTGAGCTTAAGTATTATGAATACGAACATTTCCTGAATTCGGAAATAATAGCTTCTGCAGAGATTATAGAGAATGAATTCCACGGTAAGCTTAAACGTCAACATACAATTGAACGGGGTAGTCAACGAATACCGGTAGATGCCTTTTGGGTTGTACTACCAAGAGAAGCTGATGAAGCTATGGAGACCGAATGGAAGGCAAGAGGGATTCAATATACGTTTGATACACCAAGTGTTGATTGGGGTGGATATCTCTTGAGTATGGCACCGTGGCTTCTTTTAATAGTTTTCTGGATTTTCATCATGCGGCGAATGCAGGGAGGTGCCGGCGGTACAAAAGGTCTTTTCAGTTTTGGAAGAAGTAAGGCACGCCTCTGGACGACTGATAAACCAGGTGTTACTTTTGATGATGTGGCCGGCTGCGAAGAAGCTAAAACGGAACTTACGGAAATAATCCAGTTCCTGAAACACCCCAAACGGTTCCAAAAGCTGGGAGGTCGAATTCCTAAAGGTGTCCTCTTGCTGGGCCCTCCAGGGACTGGAAAGACACTTATGGCGCGAGCCGTTGCGGGTGAAGCCGGCGTGCCGTTTTTCAGCATCAGTGGAGCAGACTTTGTAGAGATGTTCGTAGGTGTAGGTGCCTCAAGGGTTCGAGATCTATTTGAGCAAGGAAAGAAACATGCTCCGGCAATAGTATTCATAGATGAAATTGATGCTGTAGGCAGACATCGCGGTGCTGGACTTGGCGGAGGCCATGATGAACGGGAACAGACCCTTAATGCACTTCTGGTGGAGATGGATGGATTTGAGCCCAACACCAATATCATTATTTTGGCTGCGACCAATCGACCTGATGTTCTCGACTCAGCACTGCTTAGACCTGGACGTTTTGACCGACAGGTTGTGGTAGATGCTCCTGATTTACGAGGTAGACATGGCATCCTAAAAGTTCACACCAGGAATATCCCCATGAAAGATGTCAATCTCGAGACCATTGCTAAGGGGACGCCGGGACTTGTAGGAGCTGATCTTGAAAACATTGTGAATGAGGCAGCGCTACTGGCGGCGAGAAAAGAGAAGTCCAGTGTGAACATGGACGATTTTGAAGAAGCGAAAGATAAAGTGATGATGGGTGTAGAACGGAAGAGTATGCTCTTAAGCGATGAGGAGAAGGAACTGACTGCCTATCATGAATCCGGACACGCTTTAGTAGCTAAGCTTCTCCCGGATGCGGATCCAGTTCACAAAGTGACAATCATTCCGCGTGGTCGAGCTCTGGGTCTCACAGCACAACTTCCCATTGATGAAAGACATAACTATGCTAAATCTTATATTGAGACGAAGCTGAAAGTCCTAATGGGTGGAAGAGTCGCTGAGCAGATTATCTTCGGTGAACTCACCACAGGTGGTGGAAACGACATAGAAGTCGCTTCTAAGGTAGCCCGGAAAATGGTGTGTGAGTGGGGAATGAGTGACGTTATGGGGCCGCTCACATTTGGTAAAAAGGAAGAAGAGATCTTCCTTGGTCGGGAAATCGCCAAACACCGTGACTATAGCGAAGAGACAGCACAGAAAATCGATGAGGAAGTGACCAAGATTCTTACCGGTGCTGAAGATGATGTTATGAAACTTCTGAAAGAAAATATTGACAAACTGCACGCATTAGCCAAAGTACTGTTGGAATACGAAACAATTGAAGGTTCTGAGTTAGATGGTATTTTGGCAGGTGAAAAATTGAATAGACGTCCTGCCCGGGAAAATAATGGTCAAACAATCGAAAAAGCAGAAGATACTGAATCGGTCGACGAGATCGAACCAGAGAAAGAGGAAAAAGAGGTAAAATAGGATTTCCTTTGACTCTCTTTTGTGTAAAGTACACTTTTTTAAATAGACCTGTTATAAATTATCAATAATGACGTTATCTAAACTCTTATGTCAGAACCGAACACTCATCATGGGTGTGTTGAATATAACTCCCGATTCTTTTTCCGATGGTGGCGAATTTTACGATGCTGATAAAGCTATTGAACGAGCCGTCCAGATGGTTGAAGAAGGAGCTGACATCATAGATATCGGTGGTGAGTCATCCCGACCAGGTGCGGACCCAGTAAATGACTCGGAAGAACTCCGCCGAGTGTTGCCCGTTATTTCTGCTTTGAATGAAACTATAGATGTTCCCATTTCCATTGATACCTACAAGTCTGTCGTTGCAGAACAAGCGCTTGATGCTGGTGCGACCATCATCAACGACATTTCTGGTTTACGTGGAGACAACCTCATGGCGCAGCTATCGTCTGAACGGGATGTTCACTCAATCATCATGCATATGAAAGGAACACCAAGGACTATGCAGGTTAATCCCAGCTACAACGACTTGATGACTGAACTTGTAAACTATTTCGAAGAGCGGATTGCTTTCGCACTTTCAACCGGCATCTCCCGAGAAAAAATTATTCTCGATCCCGGGATCGGTTTTGGCAAGCGAGTGGCGGACAATTTTGTTATCTTGAATGAGCTGCAGAAAATATGTGATTTGGGCTATCCTGTTATGATAGGACCGTCGAGAAAATCGTTCATCGGCAAGACGCTTGAGCTGCCTGAAAATGAACGACTCGAAGGGACTTCAGCATCCATCACAGCTGCCATCTTAAACGGCGCGAAAATTGTTCGCGTACATGATGTTAAAGAGATGCGGCGAGTGGTTCTGATTTCAGACGCCATTCGTCTTGAGGGAGCAGCGGCATGACACTCGTAAAACTGGGATTTCTCTCCATCACTCTCGTGGACGTCATTGATATCATACTGGTGACGTGGCTGTTCATCCAGCTCTATCACTATTTCAAAGGAACTAGGGCTGGACACATGCTCGTAGGACTGGTAATCATTCTTATATCATCGTTTCTGTTTAGAGCTTTCGGCATGCGCGGGATGATATGGATTGTAGATCAGATTCAAACAGTTTGGGTTGTCGCTTTCGTAATTCTGTTCCAACCCGAACTGCGTCGCCTGCTTATCTTTGTTGGACGAACACGCTTTATCCGACGGCTCTTCAAAGTAGGAACTTCAAAGACTATTGACGCCGTTTCGGAAACGTGTGTTGAACTTCAGCGGAGGAAATGGGGCGGGCTCATCGTCCTCCAGCGTGATACAGGTCTAAAGTCCATTAAAGAGGGCGGTACTCCACTTAAATCTGAAGTGACAGCTCCACTTCTTGTTTCAATCTTCAATCCCCAGTCACCTCTGCACGACGGGGCTGTAATTATTCAGAACGATGTTTTGGAGGCAGCACAATGTATTTTGCCGTTAACAGAGCGAGAACAGCTCGATCCTAACCTTGGGACCCGCCATCGGGCAGCGCTCGGTATTAGCGAAGAGACGGATGTGATTGCTGTAGTGATTTCTGAAGAAACTGGAAAGATAGCCGTCGCCATGGATGGCATCCTTGAACCCAATTTGGACGAATTCGCATTGCGGCGCAAACTGAATGAGCATCTCTTTGTGGGGTCGGGGGAATAGAGTATAGAATTCATCCTTTTTTGCATTCTTTGCTTTGTTTAAATATTTGACTGAACCTTTTCTTTCCATATTGAGACTATTGGCTACCTAACG
>DKQU01000044.1:0-760 GCA_002471865.1 Fidelibacterota bacterium UBA7300
GAAGGGATTGGGGTAGTTTTGGTGGAAGAAAAAGTGTTTTGGGAATAAATCATCATTATCACCATCATTAGATGCTTCTTCATTTCGAAGGTCCAGAATTAAATTAATAATGTAGGTGTAATCATCCGGATTGTCCGGATCATAGGGAGTGATACTAAAAGTGGTATCAACAACACCGTTTCTATTCAAAAAATATACATCTCTTTGACTCGCTTCCCAATCTGTCCAAACGGGATATCCCTCACTCTCTGAATCTTCCGTCCAGGGCAGTATCTGTCCATCAATAATTTGATCGAGATATTCATTGTACTGATCCTTGCCAACACCGAAGAAATGGACATCCAAAATGCCCTGGGAGACCAGATCAAGATAAATGCTGTTCAGGAAGCCGAACCGGCTTCTGCAAATCCCTCAGGATTCGTGACCAAAAAAGACAATGCAGATATCACCTAAAAAGTCAGCAGGACTAACAATTTGTCCATAGGTTTCTGAATTTGGATTTAAATCCTCAAGGTAAAAAGGGTCCTGAGCTATTCCCCACGAAAACAGTCCTGAAAAGAGTATGGTGGAAACAGCAAATATTCGGATGTTCAAATAGCCTCTCCCCTTATGAATTTTGGATCTTCTTGATGCATATAAATGCTGTTCCTCTTCTTTATTTAATTAAGATCATCTTTTTGGTGAGTAATGAATGGTGAGTTGTGAGTTTATAAACATAGACTCCACTCGCCACTTCAGAAGCATCCCACACTACCTCATG
>DKQU01000044.1:1154-10288 GCA_002471865.1 Fidelibacterota bacterium UBA7300
ACATCTGCATCTTCTGGCAGGTTAAAACTAATGGTGGTCAAAGGATTGAATGGGTTCGGATAATTCTGATAGAGCTGGAATTCGTCTGCCATTGCCGCAGTTTCTTCGACTCCTACACTATCAGTACTCATATCAAAATCCCAAATACCCCTGCCATAAGTACCGAATCTGGCCGTGCTGAGCTCTGGCACGTAGTCTACAGTCCAGTAAACCTGGTCCGGTGTATTGATCCCGGACAGATCCTCCCACGACTGCTGGTGATCTACAAACACATACGGTCCGACCTCAGTGGCGGCAAATAGAAGAGTCTCATCCTTGTTGCCGGTTATCTGAAAGACCAGCGTGTTGGGCAGACCGTTATCGAACTCTGTGAACGTGACGCCGTGATTCGTGCTTTTGTACACCGGCGGATTGGAATAGCCGCTCCCACCAATGATCACTTTACCCAGCCGAGTCCTTGAAGGATAGATAGTTGCTCCGTAGAAGTAGTGTGATTCTGGTCCTGTAAAGCTTTCAGAAAGGTTCCAAGTGTCCCCATCATTTGAACTGCTAAAAAAATGACCTCCGGTTGTGAGCACATACCGGTAGGAAGGATCAATGGGTGAAAACGCCATGGCCGAGATACGTTCACCGGATTCCTGTGTAAAATCGTAAGGCAATTCCGTGTAAACTAATCCGCTCGGAGTCGCCGTAAGTTCGACCAAGTGGGCACCCCCGTTTATACCTCCGCCGCCCAGGGAAACTTTAACCGCATTGTACGGATCAGCCATGAGCGGTGCTAGCCACAAGTAGTTAGAACCTGGGAAATCAAGCATCTGCCCACCACCATCGGTTTCAGGATGTGCGTAAAACATGGTGAATCCGGGATAGTTGGTCCAGAGCGACAACCCACCATTACCGGATACGATATGACCGTAATCTCCACTGATGCTCTGCTCAAATTCGAGAATTCCATCCCCAGGATTCAGACTCCTCTGGAATCCCTGATCTTGACTTCCGACGTAAAGATGGTATGGTGAATCCCGGCGCGTGTAAGTGGAATAATACTGGCTGACACCAAGACCGTGGAGAGAGAGATTCTCTACATTTTCCACATCATCGTAGGAAACATAAAGACCTCCATCTGTAGAGATGTAGGCAACTTCTTCAGTCAAACTGATTGGAAAGAAGCGTACCTCAGGAATATCCGCATGAAGCATGTTTTCGGGTTCGCCATAGTATTCCCACCAATTGTTCACCCGCTGCCACGATTCCGCATTATCTGCGCTCCGGAATAAGTCAATACCACCAATGAGGACGATGTCTGAATCGAAATTGGAGCAGTTGAAGCTTGTCCTGAAAAAGTCGTACCCGGGCTGAGTTCCTTTATCCAGCCAGCTATCCCCGCCATCCGAAGAGAAATAGATATTCTCATCAATCCGAGTGTAGAGGAAAATGGATCCATTTTGATACCCGCCGATGAGGAGATTGTCGCCGGTACCAGAGGGCGTGAAACTTGAAAATAAAGTGAGATTGTCATTGTCGTCAATGACGTAAAGATCTCCGTCATTCATCAAGTAGAGGTCACTTGAAGTGTAGCGCGACGTCCAAATGTCGAATTCATCATAATCCTCCATTACATCAAATCCGAGGTCAGCGTTGAATTCCATGATCTTGGCGAAGGTCTCACCTCTGTCAACAGATTTGTATAGTACTCCCATGGGATTCCAATCCACATAATCCCATTCAGTTGCCAAAACATAGATTGTTTGCAGTTCATCATTTTTTACTACGGTTCTCACAGCCCAGCCCCAATCCTGAACAAAGTCGAGTCCAACAGCTTCTCCTAATATGTGACCGTCATCATCCGTAAAGTGGAATGATTCACTGGCAGCGATGAGAAGTCTACGTGTATTATCGAATTCTACCAGCCGCAGCATCTGAATACCGGGAATTCGCAGATAATCGGTAAGGGAAGTCCACTCCTCGCCAGATAGAGTTCCTCGCCATATATTTCCACCAGATGAGGCACAGTAAATAAGCTCGTTGTTAAAGTCAATTTCAGCTGTGTGTATTCTTCCGGAAAGATTGTTACTTCCGCGCTCTAGCCAAATTCCCTCCACTGAGCCGCCTGCAGTTTCCCTGCTCGAATAACCTGGAACCAGCACACCGGCTTCCAACAGTTCCTTGCGCCAGCGGATGATATCATGAGCTTTCTCCCGCCGGGTCTGGCGATCCATCTCTTCCCAGTCATCGTCAGGATGAGATTTGTGCATATCCTTGATCCACTCCTTCCGTCGCTTCTTAAATTCCTTACGGTCTTCCCTACTCTTGATGATCTCTGTGGGTTGAGGAATTTGCTTTAGTTCCTTATCGGAATCAGACAACTCTTGTGGGATATTTTGTTCAGGAAGGTGATAGTAAAATATTAATAATAGAGCAAACAGTGTAAAAAACAGTCCAAGAATTTTATTTCTCATAATTTCTATCCGATGGTGAATATTATAATGTAAGGATGGAGATCAAAGAAATCAACGTACCAATCCCTCCTTAGACCGCATTGAATTTTGTACGTTAACTGCTACGGCTTTAAAGAGTAATAAAGCTAGGGCGCAATGGGGATATAGTGACGATCTATACCGATAGCGCCAAAGACGCCGATACCGTCCTCAATACCAAAACTGCGTCCGGAGCCACCCTGTCCTAAAAACAGGCTGGAATATTCCGGATCCCCGGCATAGCGTATAAAATAATCATAATAATTATTGTCCATGCTCATGAGGTTGATCAGCAAAACATCCTCTTCCCAATCCAAATCAAAATAGTCCTCACAGATATCCCGACGGTAGGTCCAGGATTCTTCATCGGGACTGATAATCTCTTCCTGCCACAGCCCACAGGCATAATCTGTGTTACCGTTCTCGTAATAATCATCTTCGAAAAAATAGACCAGAACATTGCCAGCGTTGATTATTTGGTAGTTATCGGTCATGGTCTGCCAGCTTATGTCCATGGTTTGATCCACATGGAAGGTATCAGGCAATTCTTCTTTATAAAGTTGGGGGACTGGAGGAATCGTGGTTTCACCGTTAACACTGAGTCCGCCGGGAGTTGTAATGGATATATCCCATGTTTCTCCAGGTTGTGGGTTTAGATCATCTCCATTATAGAGATACAGTTCTGAGAAGACAGTATCACCATTATCTTCCGCAAAATCAGTATATTCAAAAATGTATTCATTTTCACCATCGCTGACAATCACCTCTGCGTCTCGAACCACAAACCTTGAGGCATAATGAATCCAAATTTCACCACTTTCAAGTGTGTCCCTCACCAGGGTATCTGCTGCTTCATCCATCTGCAGCGATCGATGTACTTTGACAAAACTAGTTACCAATGAGTCAGCCGAAAGCAGAGCCATGACATTTAAGATTGGTTCGTGATCAGATGTAACATCTTCCCACTCCAGTTCTGGCTGGAAGGATAGACAAGTAAACAAGAATAAACTAAATAAGCCGGCGATGATCAGACGCATTAGAACTCTACTCTATATCCAAAGGTTAAAAAGAAAGGAAACATGGGTATAGCAGCACGTTCCATACCCAACGTTTCTCCCGTCAATCTATTGGTTTTGCTCTGGTATTGGTAAGTCAATGGATTTACGTGATTGGTAACGTTGATCAATTGAATGAAGCGTTCATAGGCATAACCAAAAAACTTTTTATTCTGTTTCAGGCCAATATCCCAACGAAAATAAGACTGTCCTCGTTCAGAATTCTTATATCCCACGAGAAAATTTTCACTGCTGTACCAAGAAGGCATATACGGATCGTGCTGTGCACTCCATTGCTCATAACGCCCTATTGGCGGGGTGAAAGGTTGACCACTGGAAGCCTGAATCGAAGTACTAAAATGCACTGTCTTTGTCAGTGCGAGATCACCTACTATGTTAAGGGTATGGGTACGATCATATTTCGGGTGAAACCATCCATGCTTGTCAATATGTCTCCTTGTCTCAGCAAAGGTATAACCTACCCAGCCGCGGATACGCCCGGCAGTCTTTTTAAACAACAGTTCTAAACCATACGCATTAGCTCGAGTATCATAAAACTCATTAAAGGGCGTAAACCTTAGCTCATCCTCTTCTTCCTGGAATAACTCGCCCTGCTTCAAAGTAATCAGATTCTCAAAATGCTTATAGTAGGTTTCCATACGGAAAAGCCAATGTTCACTGGAAAGATACTCCAGCCCCAAAATGGCATGATCCGCGTAGGTCGCCGGTTGATCTGCAGGCAGACCCAACCAGAAATCAACGATCCTCATCGATTCATCTTCTGCATTGGCAATGGTCAGGAACTGGTGGTAGCGTCCCACTGCAAGTTTCAGGGAAAGATCCTGCCTAAGGAGGTATTTCAACCCAAAGCGGGGATCAAAATAGAGCATATCATGGAGAGAATAATCCATGAGTCTGCCGCCTAACTGCAAGGCAAGTCTGGGCGTGATATCCCACTTGTCCTGCAAAAACACGGACCGCTCCACTGTTTGATCCTTCATTTGTAAGGGGTTCAGGTAAAAAGAGGTATCCAGATTCGTAAATTCAAATTCCATACCTAAATCAAAATCTACCTGCTTGTACTGTAGACCACCCATCAACTGGTGATTGTCAATCCCATGCCAGGATAATTCGGTTTCAACAGTTTTGTCATCGATAATATCAAAATAGTTAAAAGTAAACTGTTCACTATACGTGTCGCTTTCGGAGCCCATCTGCCAACTACCTTCTTGGCCAAAATCGAGATCGAAATCAAAACGGTAATAGCTGGTCGCAACGTAGGTTCGAGCGACCAGTTTAGGACTGATTAGCCAGCGCCAGGTCAGACTATTGGTGTGGTTGCCCCAAGGCCATTCGATGTCAAAAGAATAGTCGGTCTCTTCATAATAATCGGAAAGGATATCGTAACTTTCTGTACGATTAGTTGTTTCTATGGAAAGAACATCATCTCCATAAAAACGACTGTAGGTAAGGCGATGGTCCGGGTTTAGGTCCAGATTCACCTTGATCTGATAGTCGTAGAAATAATACGGAAATTTGAAACCGCTCTTATCTCCTTCTGCACGCATGAGTGCATTGATAACCTGATCAAAATAAGTCCGTCTACCGGCAATCATCCAGGACCCTTTGATACCCATATAATTGGGTAAAGGACCTTCGATTAACGCTTTGCTGGAGATAAGTGATATATTGACGTTTCCCTGGAATTCTTCTGTATTACCTTCCCTATTGATTACATGCAGGATGGCACCCATGCGACCGCCGTACCGTGCCGGAAAACCTCCGGCATGGAAGTCTGCTTCCTTGATGGCATCCGTGTTAAAGGTGGAAAATATTCCTCCCAAATGATAAGGGTTATATATGGTGATACCATCCAGCAAAATAAGGTTCTGATCCGGAGTGCTACCGCGAACATAGAGGGCACTGGAAAAATCATTCAAGGTTTGTACTCCAGGCAACATTTGTACGGTACGAAAAAGATCAGGTTCAACAAAGGCCGGAGCTGTTTCCATTGTTCGTAGATCAATAGTGATTCTACTTGGTTCCACTAACTGACGCATTTTCTGTGCTTCACCAAACACATCCACTGTTTCTCCTTCTAACACCGTCCGATCCAAGCGGAAGTTCAAACGCAGATTCTGATTCATCTGAGCATCGATTTCCTGTGCAACCATTTTATAGCCGATGATGGACACAACGATTTCTGCCTTTCCAGCAGGTACATTAGTTATAACGTAATATCCATCGATGTTCGATGCCGAGCCAATGTTAGAGTCCTTAATGAATACGTTGGCGTAAGCTATAGGTTCTCCCGTTTCAGCTTCACGAATAAAGCCGTTAATGGTGGAAACATCCTGTGAATAGGCAATAGTCCCCAGAACCGTGCTTAATAAGCACAGTGCCAGAAGATACTTGATTTTCGTTTTATTCATTATCGCTGAGAATATTTACATATACTTCGGAATACTGCTTGGCTAGGAAAATTTACAATACTTTACATAATAAATGTTTCCAATAGTAATCTGAAGAAAATCCTTCAGTTTCAACATATGATACAGCTCACTTATAACTTGAATTTTTCTCCTTCCACGGCAATATGAAACCCCTGCTTCTGAATAGATTCAGATGCTCGGGACTTTTCATCGTGGGCAGGATTCGTGTGATTAAAATGAATAAAATGTATTTTACCTTTTTCGTCTGATGAACTTTCGTTGAAAAGGTTCATTGTTTCTTCAATAAATGGATGGGGAATATCATTCATATCACGATTGGGTAATTCACCATTTTCATAAAATGTACCATCCAGAATAGCTACATCTGCATTCTTAACTATTTCGCGAACATCACGCTTCCACTTGGTCCATTTGTCAATATCAGGGATGTATATAATTTCTCTATCCAATCCTGATATACCATATCCTACTGTTTCTGAAAACTCATCCCTGTGAGGAACAATGAACGGCGTAACTGAAATATGATCAGTTAATTTAACGGGCTCTCCATCCTGTAGTTTTGAAATCATAATGTTGTTTAAAGCTACCAGTTGACTCCATGGTCCGTTGTTTTCTAAAAATGATTTTAATCGAGGCATGGCATAAACAGGCATCAATTCTGATCCCATTACTTCTTTGCCTAAATGTATTAAACCTGTGTAGTGACCAATATGCGCGTGTGTGAGAAAAATGCCTTTTAATTCTGCACCATGAATTGATGTTATTGCATTTAGCTGCGATGAAAAATCGGGGGTGGCATCAATCATCCAAGCTTCGCTTGATTCTGGATTAACAATAGCAAGAGATGACACTTTCAGACGTTTTGATGGGTCATTCCACTTATCTGAACAACATTTATTACAACCAGAATGAGGAATACCACCATCCTGAGCAGTGCCTAATACAACGATGTAAGGATTATCTTTAGCATTCATCTGTGTTAATAAAACTGAACATATCAAAATCAAAATATACAAACATTGATTGTGGAGTATCATACTAACTTAAAACCTATCCCTATAGGTGATGGCTATCTTGGCAATGTTTGATCCAGATCAGCCATAAGATAAGCTAAAACTGCCATGGCTGCCACACAGCGATTAAAATCATCAAAATCAATCTTGTCAAATGTATCGGCATTGGTATGGTGATACCAGAAATACTTGGATTCATCCACTTTCAGGGACATGACAGGTACACCTTCATCGTTCAAAGGTGCCACATCTGCGGCCCGGCCGCCTTCGGTGATCTCACCGGCTTCGATACCATCCAGCAAACCGCCAATTTCTTTGACAATTTCCATGGCTGCCTCCGTACCAGAAAAACCGAAACCTTTGGGTTTAAATACACCGTTATCGGATTCAATGGCTACCACATGCTTATCCAATTCATCTATATGTTCATCACGGTAAGCTTTATTACCCCGTCCTCCATTTTCCTCATTGGTCCACATCACCACCCTCAACGTCCTTTTAGGCTGGAGACCCAATTCTTTGATAAGTTTTACTGCGTGCCAAGCCGCCAGACACCCGCCGGCATCATCGTTAGCTCCCTGACCTACATCCCAGGAATCGATATGGCCTCCCAGCACCACCACTTCTTCCGGATATTCACTGCCGGGCAGTTCTGCCACCACGTTTCGAGACCAGCGGTCCGTAACCGTTTTTGCTTCCATTCTCAATTCAAGGATAATTTTCTCACCGCGGTCGTGGATGCGGCGTAGCATCATAGCATCTTCCATGGTCAAGGCAGCGTGGGGAATTTTAGGTATGGTGTCAGAATATGCCATGACACCAGTGTGAGGCGTATTCATAGACCAGGGCCCTACGGAACGGATGAGGCTGGCCACAGCACCGTATTTTGCAGCTTCCTGGGCACCTTTATATCTGTATTGAACCGTTTCCCCGTAATTCGTGAAAGCAGCATTAAAGAGTACGATTTTACCTTCCACTTCATCTTTCCTCTGTTCCAGTTCTTCGAAACTGTTCACCACGATTACTTCTCCTCGGATACCTTTACGTGGAGTCGAGATGCTTCCGCCAAGACCCAAAACGGCCAGATCCTTTGTAAATGGCTTGATGAGTTTGACTGATTCTTTTCCACGTATCCATACGGGTACTTTCACTCTCTCACCGTGGACATTGGATAAACCGTCTTTTTCCATCTCTGCCAGAACCCAGTCAATTGCATTTTCAAGATTCTTTGAACCACTCAAACGGGGACCGTAAGTGTCACATATATAAGCCAGACGATTGTAGGCGGTACTGTCAGAAAGGGAAGCAGAAATGAGCTTATCCGCATCATCCTGATATTTTTCCGGAATAGTTTCAGCTATGGATGTGCTGATAAAAATAAATAGAAGTGCTGTAATGATTAGGTGTGACTGTTTCATTTCATCCTCTCGTTATTACTACCGCTCCCAGTTCAAACACGGTGGAATGTAAGGACAAATATGGGAAAACAAAAAAACCCTGCCCATTAGCGGGGTTTTTTGTTTGTGGGATGATGAGTAGATTTGAATATGATTAAACGCATCACACCAATACTATTA
The DNA here is from genome assembly GCA_002471865.1 of Fidelibacterota bacterium UBA7300. GTDB lineage: Bacteria > Fidelibacterota > Marinisomatia > Marinisomatales > UBA2128 > UBA2128. The sequence goes on from DKQU01000044.1 coordinate 9,730, forward strand.
CTTTTTGGATTGGTTTATGGACAAGAAACGCAGTCCTCTCGAACTGGTGACCCAAGCGAACTTTCTCAACCCGGAGGATATATTGGTATATCTTACGAGTTTGATATAAAAAAGAAAATAAAAGGATACCAGATAAGCATTGGTTTTGCAGTACCATCTATTGGCAATCCTGGCCAAGGCCCATATTTATTCCCTGGAGTTGCATTCGGCAAAAGACATTCATCAAAAGAAAACAAATCTTATACTTATAGTGATTTGCAAATTACTTATTCTGGATATGGTGGCTTTTGGGGTGGTGCTGGATATGGTATTGCCTTTATGGATGGGAAAAAACTAAAGAGAAACAAATTTTTCGGTGGGTGGCTTTTGGCAGGTTTTACAAAGGAAAATATTCAAAAACCTGAATCTGACCTGAAAAATAACACGTTTTCAGGATTCCATTTAGGATTAGCACTGCCAATAATCGGTTACCATTTTCACCCATAAAATGATTTTACTAAGTTGAAACGTCACTGGCTAACCCCCACCCAAAGGGATAGGATTTAAGCAAAAACCCCGC
>DKQU01000044.1:10484-12935 GCA_002471865.1 Fidelibacterota bacterium UBA7300
CAGGATTCCATTTAGGATTAGCACTGCCAATAATCGGTTACCATTTTCACCCATAAAATGATTTTACTAAGTTGAAACGTCACTGGCTAACCCCAATCCAAAGGGATAGGATTTAAGCAAAAACCCCGCACATTAGGGTTTATATTCCCGACAGGGTGAAACAAGTAAAATGAATTCGTGGAGCATAAATCTGAATCTGCAGGATGTAATCCTGGATTTCATGTATCTCAGCTCCTTCCTGATTATCGGTACACTCCTCCGACGTTATGTCCGCTTTTTTCAACGATTCCTGATTCCTAACAATCTAATTGGCGGATTCGCAGCCTTACTCATTGGTTCACAGGGATTAGGCTGGATTGACCTCCCTTCCGAAAGGTTAGGCGTCTATGTATATCACTTCCTGGCGCTGACATTCATCGCTTTGGGACTACGGCAGGAAAAAACCCACTGGGGAAAGGGTCCCTTGAGCAAAGGTATCGCCTCCCTTACATCTTACTTGATCCAGGGAATAATTGGTCTCCTGGTGGCATTTCTTCTCATCTATACCATTAAACCTGATCTCTTCATCGGTATCGGACTGATCCTCCCTCTTGGATTTGGAATGGGACCTGGCCTCGCTTATACAATGGGCAGCAGCTGGGAACAGTGGGGATTCGAAAACGGCGGTCTGGTCGGCCTGACAATTGCTGCCATTGGGTATCTGTACGCCTTTTTCGTCGGAATGGCTCTAATCAACTGGGGTATCCGTAATGGAAAAAGTACACTCATCACCAGCATGGATCACATCACCGTAGATGTCCGTACCGGTGTTTACCGGTCAACGGATGATCAACCCATTGCCGGACGATTGCCTCTCACAACCGGTGCAGTGGAATCGCTCTCGTTTCACCTGGGACTCATCGGATTTGTATATTTTCTGACTTATCTCTTTACTAAAGGATTAACCTCGTGGCTCGATCAAGCAGGACTGCATGATTTTGTAGCCACAGCCTGGGCATTCCATTTCGTGTTTGGTATGTTGATTGCCCTCATAGTACGAAAAGTACTGGATCTGATAGGACGCTCCTATGTCATCGACCGTGGTTTAATGAGCCGCAGTATGGGCACCTTCCTGGACTTTCTTGTGGTGGGTGCCGTGGCAGCCATCAGTCTGACTGTAGTGCTGAACTATTGGGAGCCTATTCTGATTATGTCACTTTTGGCTGGGCCGGCTACAATGGGGATGCTCTACTGGATCTGCTGGCGGGCATTTGATGATTACCACTTTGAGCGTTTCATCGAACTCTTCGGAGAAATGACCGGGTCAATAAATTCCGGGCTAGTGTTGCTCAGAGTCACCGATCCTGAGTTTGAAACACCTGTCGCAGAAGATGCAATCTACGGCGGCGGATTGGCGTTGTTCCTGGGAATTCCCCTGCTCATAACACTGAACGTCCCCTTTGCTTTCTATAATAATTCAGTCGAAGGTTACTGGGTTACATTAGGGATTTTGGTAGGATACTGGATACTACTCTGGATTTTCTGGAGAGGGATCGGATTTCTATCGTTTAAGAAGCGGGCTTAATCAGAACTTGATTGAGACAGTTCCGGTGGTACTGTCTCCAGTGCCTGTGGACGGGCAAGTCGATCAATAACATTTCTGGCAACTTTCGATACCTGATTGGCATCTACAATCCGATGATCAAAAGTTCCTGACAGCGGCATAATCGAACGGATTACAATTTCCCCATCTCTCACTACTGGTTTCTCCTCGATTTTGCTCATAACTATAACAGCAGGAATCTGCGCTGCCGGGAGTAGGGCCCCGTAGGCCGTTGAAAGTCCATGTGTGCCAATGTTAGTCACTAAGATTGATCCGAATGAGCGATTAGTGAGACCAAGCGATTTCAACTGAATGCCCAGTACGCTGACAGTTCCTCGAATCAAGCGGAAGACCCACCGGCGGAATGGCCACGGAATCTTGGCTAAAATATACTTAGTACTCATGGTCTTCCCTTCATCTCCCTGACGTTGAGATTCAGCTTCCTCCCGGATTTCCTCCCCGATCTCCCGGAGTGTCTTTTTATCAGCATTTCGCACAACCATAGAAGCCATCTCCTGCCCATCCTTGATATTTACTGCCACGGCCACATCAATGTAATCGCGGGGTACAATCTTCCCGCGCCTCACAAATCCGTTCACTTCCGGGGCATCGATAGAAATCGCTCTGGCTATGGCAGCCACCACTACATGAGTGATGGTCAGGTGGTTCCCTTTCTCCCTTTGGTCACTGATGTACTGCTTAGTATCTGTGACATCAATTTCCATAGTACCGAACACTTTTCCGTCAGAAGGTGCGGTATAGATGGCGGTAGCCATGCGACGCCAGGGTGTGTTGAATTTATCTTTCATCTTTATCTATAAAAGAAAATTACGTCTAGAGCCTGAACTTTGTAACTAAAAAACCCCGCA
>DKQU01000007.1 GCA_002471865.1 Fidelibacterota bacterium UBA7300
ACCGCGACTACGGTTGGGCCAACCTCCGATGTGAATCTAGTATCTCGTGTCTTGGCTGAAGATCAAATTGTTCGTGTTGACATAGGTGGATCCGAGTACTTCCTCATTGAGAACCGCAACAACTGGCTCCGGCCTCGTGTAGACATTGACTCTCTTCGGTGGCGGGACTGGGGAGACGAAAACCTTTATGCGAAAATTCTGATTGATTCTATCGGGGCCACAGTTGATGAAGAAACCGGTGTCCTCACGGCGATACCGAATTACGATTACGGACTGCCTAACTCCGGGCTTCTCATCTGGCACGTAGACGAGCAGAAGATCACCGCCGGACTGAATGATTACACGGTGAACATTGACCGTGAGCATCGCGGAATTGACCTGGAGGAAGCCGACGGCGCTCAGGATATTGGATACCCTTCGCTCAATCCGTTCTTCGATCCCGGCTCCGGCATCTGGTCAGATATGTGGTACTCCGGCAACTCGGAGTACTATTATGCCAATCCCGCCTTCCTCGGACAGCCCATGTCGTTCGGCCCCGATACCTATCCAGACACGCGCAGCAACAGCGGAGCCGACACCTATATCTCCATTGACAACATTTCCAGCGCCGGCGATACCATGAGTTTTACTGTAGCCAATTCCATGCTGGCGGACGGTTTCCCGGATACATCATTTCATATTCACTTTCTTCAGGATTTTACCGGTGATAGTGTGCCGGAAATTATTGGGGGGAAAGATTCTTTATGGTGGTCATCTAACGATACGCTACAACAGGAATATTTTTTCGTAACACCTTCACAGCAGTTCCTAATTGCTACTTCAGCGAATGAACAAATTCTAGAGAATTTTGCTTCTGAATACCTCGCCTACGTTGGGCAAACAGGGGATTCACTTGATATACATATCTTCAGTTTTGAGTCTGACAATTTTGAGCAATCTTGGAGCAGGCGAATCGAAGGGGATTTGCCGGAGAGAATATGGCTTTATCCCGAAGGCGATATAGTTCAATTAAATTGGTGGGACAGTTTCTCGGATGTGGACCAGGAGAACATATTGGAAATTTCACTTTCAGATTCAACCTACTTACTGCATAATGGGACAGCCAATCTATACTTAGCTGATGAAAATTCTTTGATTTATAGAACAAGGTTTGCACTTGGAGAAGTAGGCGGAATTAAACGTAAGGTAACAGATTATTCAGTTACGCCGGAGACTATTGATGAGGCCATCGGTCTTGAAAACTTCAATTTCGTCAATTTGAGTGCTGTGGATCTCGATTTAGATGGGGCGGTAGAATATCTTACAGTGGATGAAAACGAAGCCATTTATGTCTTGAACAAAAACTTTACATTTGAGTCAGGTTTTCCGCAGGCTCTTAATGCAACTTCTCCAATTCTGGCACGTGATCTTTTTGGCGATGTACACCCAGAACTTGTTGTACAGGTGGATTCCAGTGATATTGTTGTTCTGGATTGGCAGGGTAAGGAACAGTACCGTCTTTCTAATCCCAAAGGGAGCGAGCTACGGATGTTGAGTCAATACCAGGGAAAGAACTGCATCGTCTCTGAATCGTCTATCTGGCTTTTCGATGAAGTTACAGAAACAAACGGCAATGAGTGGACATCCGTCCATCATGATCCTACTAATTCTCGCTATTTAACGGCCTTTGTCGATTTACAGATTTCTAATACCAGCAAACTGATTGACGCTGATAGAACCTACAACTATCCCAACCCTGCTACAGAAGGAACCACTATTATTCGTGTATTTGTGGAATCAGCCGAAGAGGTGAAAGTGGAAATCTACGATCTCGCTGGCTATTTCGTGGAGCGGCTCCAATTCGATAATCTCATTCAGGGAGAAGTGAATGAAGTGGTGTGGGATGTTAGCGGAGTAGAGAGCGGCGTCTATTTCGCTAATGTGAAAGCGACCAAGGGTAGTGATTGGGAAAACAAAATCGTCAAGGTCGCCGTCGTTCATTAATAAATGATTCAGAGTCGTAAAATATCCAGAGTTAGCATTTTGTTGTCTCTCCGTTCCATCAGAATTTCTATGGCACTTCTCCTCCAATCGTTCCTGTTTTCTCAGATAACCTATAACCACCCTGAAATTGAGTGGCAATCTTTCGAAACCGACCATTTCGTCATCAATTTCTATGATGGAACGGAACGGACAGCTCGGGAGGGAGCAGCCGTAGCTGAGATTATCTACCCGTTCGTGACAGAACTTTACGACTACGTGCTACCTAAGAAGACACATATTACATTTCTTGATACCGATGACTTCTCCAACGGCGCTGCCTACTACTACGATAATAAGATCGAGATCTGGGCTTCGCCATTGGACTACGACCTTCGAGGCAGTCACCGCTGGCTTCAGGATGTGATCACCCATGAGTTCACTCACATTATCTCACTGCAGAAAACTATGAAGTTCGGTCGAAATATCCCCGGAGGCTACTTCCAGTGGATCGGCTACGAAGAGGAGAAGCGGGAAGACGTCCTCTACGGCTATCCGCATACGTTGGTCTCTTATCCTATTCCGGGGACAGTAGTCCCGCCGTGGTTGGCTGAGGGGACGGCTCAGTACATGTTTGAGGGAGCCACTTACGATTTCTGGGATTCTCACCGTGATATGATCCTTCGTGATCGAGTACTTCATGGCAATCTTCTCAGTTTCACGGAGATGAACACGTTCGGCAAGAGCGGTATCGGGAACGAGTCAACCTACAATTCCGGTTTTGCACTGGTGAAGTTTATAGCAAAGCGCTACGGTCCAGATGCTCTCCGGAAGATTATGGTTGAACTGTCAAAACCGATGCAATATTCCATCAATCGCGCTGTAAAAAAGGCGGTGGGTGAGTCAGGGGATGAGGTGTACAACGAGTTCAAGCTTAGCTTAGAGAAGCACTATCATGACGGGATGAGTACTGTTTTGGAAAGTGAGAGAAAAGGGAGAATTCTCGAGGGAGAAGGGACGACGAACATCCATCCAGTCTGGTCGCCTGATGGCAAAAAGTTTGGATTTCTTTCCAACAAAAAGAACGATTTCTTCTCCCAAACCGATCTCTACATTTACGATCTTGAAGCTAATACTTCCAAAAAAATCGTTGACGGTGTTCTCTCTGCTCCAAGTTGGAGTACAGATGGATCTTCGGTATTTTACTCCAAGAAGTCCAAGCCTGATCGGCACGGATCCAAGTGGTACGATCTGTACCAATACTCATTCGAGGATGAAGATGAAGAGCTGCTTACAAGAGGAGCAAGGGCCTTTTCACCAGTTGTGCTGAATGATTCACTGCTCGCATATCTTGCCGTGGACGATGGAACGCATAACGTATTTCTGGTGGACCTCAACTCACGCGAGTCTGAGAAAATTACCGACTTTGACAATGGCCGACAGATATTTGGACTTTCCTACGAGCCTGAGAAAAACTGGCTCATCTTTGACTATGTGGAGAGTCATTTCCGGAATACGGCATCACTCAGTTTGTCTGACACTCTGTTCACTGATCTCATTTCCACAGCCGAGTGGGATGAGAGGGATGTAACACCAATTCCCAATGGCGGACTCATTTATGCAAACGACAAAAGCGGCGTGTTTAATCTGTACATGATGGATCAAAATACTGGGAAACAAGGATATATCACCAATGTAACTGGCGGTGCCTTCATGCCGGACGTGGGAAATGACGGGCAGATTCTCTATTCGCTATACGAGGATGGAGGTTATAAAATTGCTATTCTCGAATCTGCTGAGCTGATTCCAGAGGAAGTAGTAGGCTATAGTCCCGAATATTTCGCCATGTTCGCCGGTCTTCCAGCACCGCTGACAGATCAATTTGAAACTGATTCTGAGCCAGCTGAAGACAGCTTTGGCCCCATGTTTGTCTTTCCTAAGCTTATGATGGATTATGGAACGTGGAAGCCCGGTTTTTACTTTTACTCCAACGAGATTTTAAACCGGTTGAACGTTTTTGGCGGAGCTTCTGTAAATTCTATAAAAGATGTAGATTTATTCCTCATCTTCGAGTTCAGACGATTTTATCCTACACTATACACAGAGATTTTCTACCTAACCAGAAACGTTTTTGAGAATGAACAGTGGCAGGATACATACGATTTGAACTACGACATCAACTTCCGTCTTTTTCAGTGGGACGCTGGTCTAAAGTTTCCGATCCGCGGGTCTCACGAATTGAAGCTTTACGGTTCCTATCAGCAGTTTCACGAAGGAATCAAGGAGCGGGTAGAGGGTCAACTCGGAAAGCTCGGCTTTGACTATTACGTGGGAAAGCACTTTGGAATTGCGTGGCAAACTGATATTCATAAACCCACCGTAGATTTTGGTATAAATCCCGGGAACGGTGTCCAAGGCAATTTTGAAGCAAGATACGAACAAAATGATTTCATAAGTGGTTTTAAGATTAATGAGGATTATTCAACTCTTCAGGCAGATTTTATACCGTATGAATTATGGCGAATAACCGGAGATATATCTACTCATCTAACTCTTCCATGGTTACCACGATGGACTGCCTCTGCTGAACTTCAGTGGGGGTGGATGTCATCAACGGAAGTAGATTCCTTCTTCAACTTCTTCGCTGGCGGACTTCCTGGACTAAAGGGCTATCCGTTCTACTCCATCGAAGGTAACCGCGAAGTAATAGGTGAGTTATCACTACGAGTTCCTTTTTTTCGAGAAAAGCATTATCCTGTTGGGCCATTTATTTTACAGAATGTTGTGATTGGTGCTATTGCTCAATTCGGTGATGCGTGGAATGGAAAGGAGGGTAAATTTGGTCTGAAACGGTCTATTGGTGCTCAACTGCGATTGGGAGGATTCTCCTTTTACAATTATCCCACAGGAATTGGCGTGGAAATACACAAAGGATTGGATAAATTTTCCATTGAAGAAAATGACTATGGTAATGAATTAAGAACCTATTTCACACTACTTTTCGGATTCTGATATGCGCAATATTCTAATAATATTCCTGATCATTACGGCTGGACTTTTTGCCGATGACAACTCATTCGTCTATCGTCCTGAGTTCCACAGCTCACTTTTACAGACGGAGGTAGAATCTCCCGACGAGGAAAGTGATTCAACTACTTTGGAAAAATACCCTGCCAAAGGTCTTCTCTATTCTCTCGTATTACCAGGTGCTGGGCAGTGGTATGCAGGTGCAAAATGGAAGTCACTAGCTTTTGTCGGAGTGGAAATAACTAGTATTCTGGTTTGGTCTAATTTGATCCAACAGGGAGATGATATAAAATTAGATTTTGAGGCTCTGGCTGATAATCATTGGATTTTGGGACAGTGGTGGGAAAAGATGGATATTATTGATCCAGAGTACGGTATATCTGCTATGGGTTCCCACGACATCCAGATTCTTTTGGCCGATGGTTCTATTATAGGTTCAAACGAAGATTCTAACGGTGATTCTATTCCTGACTGGACATCATACGAGGTGGATGATGTAATCAGGGATAGAGATTTTTATGAGAATATCGGAAAGTACAATCAATTTGTTGGCGGCTGGGATGATATTGACGAATACTGGGTAGAGGCTAAATCTGTAGGAGATTCCACAGAGTGGCTCATTATGACAGTGAACAGAGATAGTTATCTGGACCTCCGTGAAGAGCACAACCGTTATCTTCAATTAGCCGCTTATTCAGTTAGTGCTATTATGTTCAATCATATTATCAGCGCCGTAGATGCGGTGTGGGAGACTCGTCGGCGATCAATGCGTCCCGATAAAATAGAGGCCAGTTTAAAGCCTACATTTTCACCCAGTTCAAAATTTGGAATAGGCGGTTTTTCTCTATCAGTTAAGTGGTAGCCGGATAAGTCTGTTTAATACTGAAAATATATATGTCTAAGAATAAAATACTCCTTCTACTTTTAAGTGTCCTTATTTTTCAAGCGTGTTCTCCACCAGGGAGCAAAGATGAAGTTATCAATTTGAGAAAACAATTTGAAGAGGGCATGATTCTTTTCGAAAAAGGAAAATACTACCGTGCTCAAGAGGAGTTTGATTTTGTACTCAGAAGGGGAAAATATTCTGAGTTCGCTGACAGCGCACAATTTTACCTTGCTGAATCTTATTTTCTCAATAAAGAATATATTGAGGCTATTACAGAATACGATAATCTGGTGCGGTACAAAACTTACAGCCCCTTTGTAGAACCTAGCCGCTTCCGGATTTGTCAGGCTTACGAAAGAAAATCACCTAAATACTATCTTGACCAAGATTATACTTTAAGTGCCATAGATCGTTATCAGGAATTCATTGAGGATTATCCTGGTTCGGAGCATGTTGAGAAAGCTGTTGACGCAATCAGAAAGCTAAGGAGTAAACAGGCAAAAAAAATATATGAGTCAGGAATCCTTTACACAAAATTAGATGAATATCAAGCTGCTTTGACGTACTTCAAAGATGTGGTTGAGACTTATTACGATACAGACTATACCGATAATGCTCGAGTAAAAGTTATCGAAATGCACATCAAGCTTGGTGAAGTTGATGATGCAAGAGAGTTTTTCCAGAATCACAAAGAACGTTTTAAGTCAGATGAAGATCTCTTGCAGGCAGATAAGTTGATTGAAAAAGCAAATTATGAGGAAGATAAACTGTGAAAGTTTGTCTTTTCGGCGGAACGTTTGATCCCCCCCATGTAGGCCACCTCATTATAGCCGAAACTGTGAAAGAGACAGAAGGTTTTGATAAAATGATCTTTGTTCCAGCAAGTATTCCACCTCATAAAACAAAGACAGATTTTTCCACTATTGAAGATCGTATGGCCATGCTGCAGTTAGCTTTAGAAGGAAACGAGAATTTTCAGCTCTCAGATGTGGAAATAAAACGGGGTGGTGTCTCTTATGCTATTGATACAATTCGAGAGTTAAAGAAACGATATAACCTCAAATCAAAAGAAATCTATTTCTTAATGGGGAGTGATACACTTAAAGAATTCCACACTTGGCATCAGCCAGAGAAAATTCTTGAGGAATCACAGGTATTGATAGCAGCTCGACCTGGATTTAGACCGAGCTGGATTTCTGCTGAGATACTCTCCCACATTCACTTTGCAAATGTACCTCAAATCGAGATCTCCTCGTCCCTCATCCGTGAACGGATTATCTCCGGTCTAACAATACGATATGCTGTTCCAGATTCCGTTGATAAATATATCCGAGACAAAAGGCTCTACAACCAGTGAGTTCACTTGCGATTGGTGGATATCTCGTCGCCGGTGCAGTACTGCTTTTCTTAGGCGGTGATTCTGTTGTCAGGGGTGGCAGCAAGCTAGCTCGTTTATGGGGTATATCCCCCTTGGTGGTTGGCTTAACGATTATTGCTTTTGGGACATCTCTACCAGAATTACTTGTAAGTCTTATGGCAGCACTTAGGGGTAAGGAAGCAATTGCAATTGGAAATGTTATCGGTTCAAATATAGCCAATGTAGGTTTGATTCTCGGACTGAGTGCCACTCTGTTTGTTATTGTCATTTCTGCTAAGCGTATTAAGAAAGATCTCAATTATTTGCTGGCTGTTTCAGTGCTATTTTCTATCATGCTCTTCGATGGTGAGATCCAAAGATGGGAAGGAATAGCTCTGTTTGGCGGGATAATTATTTATTCCAGCTACTGTATTATTACTGGACGAGAAAAAAAATCGGATGATGGTAACAATGGTTCGATCCTAGGTAATCTTTTTATTATAAGCATTGGGATAGGTGCGTTGACTGGTGGTGCTCATCTTTTTGTAGAAGGTGCAACTGGATTAGCTGAAAGAATAGCTGGGAAAAATATTGAGATGGCCATTGGTTTAACAGTTGCAGCATATGGTACCTCATTACCTGAATTAGCTACTTCCCTTGTAGCTGCTTATAAGAGAGAAAGTGAAATATCGCTGGGTAATATAATTGGCTCAAACATGTTTAATATACTAGCTGTGATAGGTTTGGTTTCAGCCATATCACCTATGAAAGTAGATCCGAGCGTGATCCACTTTGAAATCCCCGTAATGCTGCTTTATGTACTGATGCTCTATCCACTCCTGCGCAAGACCTCCATCCCGCGTATTTACGCATTCCTGATGCTGAGTGGTTATATTGCCTTTATAGTATTTGTTTTTATTAGAGCATTAAGCAGTTGATTAAATCATGACATGATCAGATTCAGTAACGCAACTTTCTCTTTCAAAGGAAGCGCAGGGGTTTCAGATGCTACCTTTTCTGTAGATGAAGGTGAATTTATTTGTATTATCGGCCCTACCGGAGCGGGTAAGACCACATTACTAAGAATGATTTATATGGATGCTATTCCTCAGGAAGGTAGTGTGGAAGTAGCTGGATTTAGTTCTGATAAAATTAGGTCTAAGCAGATAGCTTTACTACGCCGAAAAGTGGGTATGGTATTTCAAGATTTTGAGTTACTTGATGATAGAAGTGTCTTTGAAAATGTAGCGTTGCCTTTGCACGTTATTGGGATGAGCCGAGAAGATGTTCACTCAAAGGTTGATGGAGTTTTAGATAAACTCGGTCTGACAGAAAAAAGTCATAATCTCCCTCATCAACTTTCAGGCGGAGAGCAGCAGATTGTATCTTTGGCAAGAGCTATAGTGAAAGACCCCGTTGTAGTGCTGGCAGATGAACCAACCGGCAATCTTGATCCTGCAGCTTCATTCAAGATATTAAAGCTGTTAGAGGCGATACAAGAGAGCGGAACAGCTGTTTTGATGGCCACTCATAATTATAATTTGGTGAAAGATCGAAATTATCGGTTTTTTGAAATAATTAAGGGGCAAGTAAGAGCTTCAAGTGGATAAGTTTATTTATCTGTTAATGGAAGGATATCGAAGTCTTTGGCGGGCCAAGTTATCTACTTTTTCTTCGATAGCTACAATTGGAGTAACTTTAAGTTTTGTTGGTTTTGGGGCGATGGCGACTTCCAATCTTGCCCGTTTAGCAAATGAGTCTAGAACAGACTATGCCATAGAGGTATTTTTCACTCAGTTAACCACTGATTCTGAAGCTCAAGAAATTATGAATGAGATAAAGTCTATGGATAGAGTTCGGGAAGGGGTTTTGATCACTAAACAAGAAGCTGCAGAGATTTTTCAAAAGGAATTTGGCGAAAACATTTACGATCTTCTGGATGATAATCCTCTGCCCACAAGTTGTAAAATTAAGCTCGAAGAGAGCGGATTAGAGCCTGCTGAGATAGAGCCTGTTGTGAAAGCGATAGAAGCCATGGATAAAGTGGAAAAAGTAAGTTATCCAGCCAAAGCAATTACCCTTATTGAAAGTTATTTTCAAGGAATGCTTTCTGTTGTTGCATTGATTTCCATGGCGATTTTAATGGGAACTACAGTATTGGTTTCCAATACGATTAGACTGACAATATTTTCACGTAAAGATCTCATACGAATTCTCAAATTAGTAGGTGCTACAGATCGATTTGTTAAAATTCCTTTCATAGTTGAAGGGATCATTGTGGGTATTGCCGGTGGAGTTTTATCTTCTTTACTTACTTATCTCTTTATCAGAACCGCGAACTCTTTCCTAATGTTATTTACGCCGTATCAACTGATCTGGGACTGGCGAGTGATTATTTTATTAATTCTTGTTGTAGCCCTATTTTCAATATTGGGTAGTCGTAAAGCTGTCAAGAAATTATTAACCTAACAGTTTATTCACTCTGTATAGGTCTTGTTTTTACAGGGGTCAGATAGTAATTTTTCCAATCTTAGCGAGAAGAATAATGGATCGTTTAACACTATCAGATAAACATGCCAATCGTGAGCTGAGCATACTGAAAATGGTTATTGAAGACTTTATCAGGACTGCTGCTCCGGTAGCATCAGTACATTTGAAGAAATCTTATGGACTAAAGATTAGTCCGGCTTCCATCCGAAATACTTTACACCATTTGGAGGAGGTAGGATATCTCGGTCACCTTTATACATCTTCTGGTCGCATTCCTACTGATTCTGGATATCGACTCTATGTTGATGAGTTAATGGAAACTCCTAAGTACAGTTCTTCTGAAATTATCCAGTTCATGGACGAATTGGCTGAAATATCTTGTTCTGTTGAAGATATTCTTCAAGTATCTGCTGATTCGTTAGCAAAACTATCCAAGCTTTTTGGTTTTGTCATTTGGTCACCTCTGGGTGATTCCACTTTAACAGATTTAGAACTTGTTAAACTAAACTCAGGTAAAGTTTTGCTAATTTTAGGGTTTGAATATTCTTCAATTGAATCTATCATGCTCGATGTTACCACTGAGCTTAAGGATTCACATCTAGATTTGGTGAGGTCAATCTTACGAGAAAGACTTTTGGGATTAAAAGAAGGCGATCTGCAAAAGACAGTACCCAATCGCCTGCGTGAAAGTGAATTATCAAATAATGAGATTATAAAGGATGTTATAAAAAATGCTCATTCGTATTTCCGAGTGAATGAAAAAACTTTGTTGTGTACATCATCCAAAGAACAATTATTAGAAAATCCAGAATTCAGTAATTCTGAAGAGATGCAGGCAATTGTTTCTGCTTTGGATGATGAACATGTAATTACTAAATCTGTGGAAGATATTAGTTGTGCGACTGTGGCTATTGGTAAAGAAAATATAGAATCTGCTCTCCGAAGATGCTCTGTAGTGATATCACAATTTAGTGGTGAGAGTTTTATGGGCCATTTAGGGATTTTGGGCCCTACTCGTTTAGATTATCGGAAAGTACAGGGGTTGGTTAATTCCTTTTCGAGGCATCTCCCAAAACTTATTAAATGACTACTAAAGCAAAATCAAAAAAATCTAAGTCTAAGAAAACCATCCCTGTTAAGACTAAGAAAGATGATGTGTTGAAGTTAGAAAAACTTAGGTCTGAATTGGCAGAACAGAAACTGGCCTTTAACGCTCTTGAAGATCGTCACCTCCGGCTTAGAGCTGAGTTCGATAACTACCGGAAACAGAAAGAAAAGGAGATCTCTCGTTTATTCCAATACGGGGGAAGTGATGCAATTGTAGCTCTTCTACCCGTAGTAGACGATATGGAACGTATAGTAAACTCCACTAATGGAGATGAAAATGTGTCAATTGATTCTATAATGGAGGGTGTTCAGCTTATTCTTGATAAGGTCTCTAGAAAACTAGAAAGACTAGATGTTGTATCTTTCGATTCTGTCGGAGAGAAATTTGATCCTGATCTCCATGATGCCCTTATGGTAAAGGAATCTGGAGAGCATGAAGAAAATATTGTCATCGAAGAATTTGAGAAAGGGTATCGCATGAAGGATAAAGTTATACGTCATGCGAAAGTCGTGGTGAGTAAATGAGCCGGGATTATTACGATATTCTAGAAGTAAGTAAAGATGCATCTGAAGGTGACATTAAACGGTCATATCGGAAACTGGCAATGAAATACCATCCTGATAGAAACCCGGGTGATAGCGATGCTGAAGCCAAATTTAAGGAATCAGCGGAAGCATATGCTGTTTTAAGCGATCCACATAAAAGACAGCAGTATGATCAATTTGGTCAAGCTGGAGTTGAAGGTCAGCACGGCCACAGTGGATTTGGTGGAATATCCATGGATGATATTTTTAATCAATTTGGTCATGTTTTCGGAGGTCGGAATCCTTTTGAAGATATTTTTGGCGGAGGAGCAACAAGGGAATCTCATACAATTCGCGGGAGAGATTTGCGAGTTTCCATTCAACTTGATCTGGAAGAAGTTGCGACGGGGGTAAATAAAACCATAAAAGTAAAACGGATGGAAACTTGCGGTGAATGTACGGGTTCAGGTGCAAAATCTGGTACTATGCCATCTCGATGTTCAACTTGTAATGGTAATGGACAGGTGAAACAGATGTCTCGTTCATTTCTAGGACAGTTCGTAAACGTAACTCAGTGTCCCAATTGTTCTGGATCAGGTGAGATTATTGATAATCCGTGCCGTATATGCTCTGGTGATGGGCGAGTAAGGAAAAAGATAGAGATTAAGGTTAAAGTTCCTGCCGGTGTAGCATCGGGAAACTATATGACGCTGCGAGGTGAAGGTAATAAGGGAGCTCGCGGGGCTGCACCAGGAGATATGGTTGTGTTTTTTGAAGAAAATGACCATCCCTATTTTAACCGTATTGATTCTGATGTCATGACTGAATTAGAAGTTTCTTTCGCTAATGCAGCTTTAGGTAATTCAGTAGAAGTTCCTACTCTTTCTGGGAAAGCGAAGCTGAGTATTCCTGCGGGAATTCAGTCAGGACAAATTTTGAGAATGAGAGGGAAAGGACTTCCTCAAGTACGTGGAAGCCGAAAGGGTGATCAACTGGTTAAAATTCAGGTTACAACACCTGTCTCACTCAACAAAAATGAGAAAAAACTATTCCAAGAATTAGCATCGTTGAATGGACAGACCAAAGCGAAAGTCAGGAAGGTGAGGCGTCGATGACACCTCAAGAAAAGATTATCGTTCGATTTTTGTCGGGAGCTTTGATTTTAGGAGTCCTTATTGGTTTTGGTCGAAAAACTTGGTTTAAAGACTCTATAACATTTAGTAAATCAGTTGATATGCAGAGAGCAGAAATAACTGCTGTGA
>DKQU01000077.1 GCA_002471865.1 Fidelibacterota bacterium UBA7300
ACCACTCGAACAGTGAAACAGTTCATCACAACCCTTCCGAAATCCAAATTGCTGTATCCCAACCGATAGCGATGGCAGCCGTCAGTCCGGGAGAGTCAATCCCGATGAGGTTAATCCATCCGGGATAACCCGAATTGTCTTCATGCTGGATATAAAAGTCCGAATATGTACCTTCTGGTACCACCAGTTTTGGACGAATCCCGGCAAAATCGGGCGTTAAATCCTCTTGCTTAAGATCCGGTAAATACCGTTTAGCTTCTTTATAGAAAAAGTCTTTGTCTTCTTCCTGTACACTGTACTCTTCCTTCCGCTCAGGAAGCCAATCGACACTGGGCCCAAGCTTTACATCCCCTCCAGCGTCAAAGCTAGTATGAATTCCAAGGGAATCATCGTTAACATCCGGGAGAGGATAAATCAGATGCTGAAGCCGATTTCGCCACACTGGAGCCAGCTTAAAGTATGAGCCCTTGGAAAAGTGCTGGACCGGTCTGTTGGTATCATCCATACCCCACAGCATTTCCGCCACTCGATCGCTATACAATCCGGCGGCATTCACCACCCAGTTTGCAGTTACCTTGTAACGTGCTTCACCGGGACTTTTCACGGAAATGGAGTATGAATTTCCTTTCGGCTCAACAGCCATGGTCTGTGCATTGAGCAGAAGATCGTGATCACTATCCTCAGAGATTCGATAGAAGGCAGCCATGAGCTCATGAGCAGAGACGATACCCGTGCATCCTACAAACAGTGCCGACGCCACAGATATCTCCGGCTCCACTACGGCTACCTGCTTTTGATCTAGGAGCGACAACTCTGGTACATCATTGGCTTGAGCATTTTCATAGAGCACTTGAAGGTCTTCCTCTTGTCCTTCCTGAGCAACTACAAGCTTCCCGCAACGGCTGTACCAGATATCATTTTCACGACAGAAAGGGTAGAGCTTATCTCTCCCCAGCCGACAGTATCTGGCTTTTAACGAATCAGGAGGGTAGTAGATACCGGAGTGGACTACCTCGCTGTTGCGGCTGGAGGTCCCACGCCCAAAAGCTTCTTCTCTCTCAATTATCAGTACCGATTTAATCCCCTTTTCTGCCAGACCCCGCGCAACGGCCAGTCCTACCACACCGGCACCAATAATCACTACCTCATAATCTGCTGCCATATCTGCTATTCAATAGCCAGCCGTGTCTCCTCTTTGAACGTAGTCATAACAATCATGGTGTGCGTTCGGATAACGCCTACCCACGACTGTATTTTCCGCAACATTCCTTCCAGTTCTGATGTATCGTGGAGCCGTACCTTTAGGATATGAGACCCTTCACCGGTTATGGAGTGACACTCAAGTATTTCATCGGATTCTTTTGCGTGGCGAACCAATTCTTCATAATAATCGGAAGACGACATGACCACCAGAATGAAAGCGGTAACATCGTAGCCTATCTTTTTGGAATCAACTACCGCCCGGAAATCATGAATGTACCCCGCCTCCACGAGCTTTTTGATTCGTTCTGCTGTGGCCGGTACAGACATATCCAACTGTTCAGACGCATCTTTTGCCGTCATTCGGCCGTCTGCCTGCATAAGCTTAAGGAGTTTCTTGTCTTTATCATCCAACATAGTGTGCAAACTTATTTACTTATATAAGGAAATCCACGAATATTTTAAATATTACACGTTTCATGTAAAATTAGTTTTGTTTTAAGTCCTCGGCCCTTCCAAAATACCGGGGACTTATTTATAGTTTGATGTACAGATATAAAAAAAGGGGCAGCCAGCAGGTGCCCCTTTTTATTATCGGTGTTACCTAAAACGGAAGATCGTCCTCATCACCACCTTCGGGCTGGGGAGGAGCATCACTGCTCTCTTTCCCTTTTCCCCCAAGTAATGTGAAGTTATTAACGACCACCTCTGTCTGATAGCGTTTGATACCGTCCTTATCTTCCCAGGACCGTGTTCTCAACCGACCATCAAGATATACAAGCTTTCCTTTCGCAAATAATTTAACAGCATTTTCAGCCTGCTTGCCAAATAACACACAACGATGCCATTCTGTCTGATCTTTTTGTACACCTTCCTTATCGCGCCACCCAGTATTTGTTGCTACACTGAAGTTCAGCACAGCATCACCGGAAGGGAGATACCTGCTTTCAGGATCACTTCCCAAGTGACCTATTAGGATTGTTTTATTTACGCTTCCGCGATCAATAGCCATAACGTTTCTCCTTTTTGTTTAGTTACATTTTAAAGTGTTAATTGCGGGAATATGATTTCAGAAAAAAGCATAAGTCAAGAACTTTTTATTTTCGGCTGCCTAAAGATACCATCTTTATAAAAGATGTTATCTTTCTTTTTTTGTTAACAATACAAAAATGGGGACGCTCCACATGGAAGCACCCCCATTTCTGTCATTTCTATGTAAAACGTATTACTTCATCAACACCAGTTTGCGGGTCTCGGTGAAAGCAACCTCACCGGTAGCATTGCTTCGGGCTGTAATCTGATAGATATACACGCCTGTAGTCACCAACGCACCCCGATCGTTCTTACCGTTCCAGGTGGCCCGGTAGAACCCAGGTTCGTGCTCACCTGTTACCAGTGACCGTACTTTCTGACCCAGCAGGTTGTAGATGTCAATCTTCACATCAGCAATCTCCGGGACGTCATACGGTAACGCAGTTACAGGATTGAACGGGTTCGGGAAGTTCTGGTGCAGAGCAAAGACATCAGGAATGGCTCCGCCGTCAGCAATACCAACACCATCATCTACCACCATCTGTACAGCGATTACATGTTCGCTGAAATAGGTGGAAACCACGATATAAGCATCGTAGGTACCTTCCTCCAGATCACCGGAATTCATGAGAACTTCAATCTCGTCAGCCTCACCAGGATCGAGCGCACCGGATTCAGCAGAGAGTGAGAGCCAATCTACGCCGCCGCCACCCTCGCCAATGGAGAGGTCAACGCTTTCTGAGCTCCCGAATTCACCACCTGAGCCAGCTGGTTCTCCGTCTACAAAGAGGTTGTACCACCCTTCACCGTAGGCACAGCAGATGCCGTCACCATAAGCGTCGTAAATCGTCCACAGATAGTCACCGCCAGTAAGCTCAAGGTCCCACTGGTAGAGAGTAGCCGGATCTGCCAAAGGCCCTCCGGACTCTATGACATTACCATCCCCATCCTGGAGATCCCAGGTAGTTTCACTAGGATAGTTATCGGTCATAATCTCTATGCTCAATAAACCGCGTACACCAGAAGACGAAACCGTCACAACATAATCAAATGACCATCCTCCAGTGTTCTCGATAACGAACTCATGACCTGAAGATTCGCCAGGCATGAGAGTATCTGATATGGCATCCGTTGAAACAGACATAGATGGTGCCATGGGTGTGGCACAGGCATCATTGGAAGCCTCAGACTCACCTTCCGCATAAACTGTAGTCACGTTGAAGCAGTACTCCATGTCGTTTTCGAGACCGGTCACAACAAATTCCTCTATATCGGTCTCACCAACTTGTTCGCCACCCATAAAGACATTGTAGTGGGAGAACGTACCACATTCGTTACCACCACCGCCGCCTGAAGCACAGAACTCTATATCCCAATCGTAAACGCCGGC
>DKQU01000069.1 GCA_002471865.1 Fidelibacterota bacterium UBA7300
CAACGCGGCGTTTATCTTTCAGAGATTGAGAAGTGGGGATGAATATTGCTTTTTTAAGAGTAGCGATCATTTTGCAATGTCCAACTAGGAAGGGCAGAAAACTGTTTTTTCACTCGTGATATCTTAGTGAACTACCGAAAGTGTTACTTCAGGGTAATCGGATTCAACATTAATAAAATCAACATCGTTATCCAGAAGATACTTATCGAAAAACATCACTGTTAAGCGATTAACTATCTCCACTATCCGTTGCCCCGGAATCTCTCCTGCTTTGTCAAGATACTTCAAGAATGGTGAAAACAATGGTATGTCGGTATAGTCAAAATGGTGAGTTCCTTCTAGTGTAAGATAGTATGCAGTTCCGTTACTGTTTTCGATCAGTGATTTGATAAGTGTGTCGTTACGGCTGTCCGGCCAAGAGGGTCGCCCAATGTAGAGTAGCGGCTGTTCCAACCCTTTTTCAATGGTGCTGTCTGCTACGGCCAGTGACCAACTGTCTAGTACCAGGCACGCTTTGAAGCGATTATCTCTTGATGAAGTTTCTACACTGGTTGCTCCCCCGAAAGAATGTCCAAGCACTCCCACTTTCTCAATATTCAGCCGCCCGCTAAGTGGACTTTGGATGGCACCAGACTGTATCTGTTCCATCTGATCCAAGATGAATCGGACATCTTCCACTCGCGTGTTGAGTTGACGATGACGAAGAGTCACGGAATCTTCATAAGCAACCTCTGGGCCGATGTGTGAACGGTAATCAGCACTGCTGCCGTCAGGAAAAACTGAGACGTTGGCATCATACGAATGATTTAGGGCAGCTACAACATAGCCATGACTTGCCAATTCTTCAATTAAACTGGTATGCAGAAAACGTGTACCCATGATTCCATGGGAAAGAATTAGCACCGGGAACTGAACGCCGCTTGTAACCGGTGCATCAGTGTAACTGTGGGTTTTAGTCAAGTGCTGATAGGTTAATGCAAATGAGGGGAAATTCCCTGCCGCCGAAAGAGCCGGACCGCGTATCTCAGGGTGATCAAAATAGGGAGCCGGTTTGCTCCCTTCCTCCGGCACAGCAGGGTACCAAATCTGTACAATCAATTGACGGGCGTCCCGAAAGTCTTCATCCGTAAACCACTCCGGTCGGTTATGATCTATCCAGTGGTACGTATATGTACCAACGCTGTGAGGGCCCGTAGGAGTCGGGAGTTCAATCACCGGGAGTAACATGGAAGGGAGAACCACAATAATAAGAAAGAGAGTCAGGATAATTTTTAAAGAGAGTTTCCTGGGGGGTTTAAAACTTGTAAGAATGAGAACCAACATAAAACCGTAGCCCGGGATTATTTGCCACCGGAAACCTTCTACGAACCATTGAATTCCACCAGCTACAGCAGTTAGCAGGACAGTTTTCCAAAAATATCGTTTTCGTTCAGCTGGGGAGAAGAGCGTACCCATACAGAAGAAAAGCAGAAGGAAAAAGATTATCTCCAGCGGACGCATCAATCAAGTCCTCCGCCGAACTGTTCTGCTAATTCTATCTCCCAGCCGCTGGGATCGGTGATATAAATGGAATTAGATTTGCCCCAATCCACAGCCCCACCGTAAAGAATATTGACGCCTAAGTCTCTTAATTTTTCCATCAGTGATTCGAAGTCATCCACATATAGACCAAAATGACTGATACGCAGACCCTCATCAGGCATCTCCAGTTCTGGATGTTCATAAGCGCAGAAATACCCGGCTTCTGGGCTGCCAAAAATTGCCCATGGCCCATCATCGGTTTCTCCCGTTTCTTTTACTTTAAAGCCAAAAACGGTTTGATAGAATTCTATGGTTTCTTTCAGGTTTTTCACCTGGAAATTGATGTGGTCTATCGCTTTTACTGTGATCATAAAGTCTAGGTTAATTCATCTAATTTAGGTTTAAATAGTTTTTTTCGCCGTAGAAAATCATGTATGCCATAGGGAAGATAGAAAAGATAGTAATGAATAATCCCCGCTAATATGAGTATGACTAAATAATTCCCGTCAGGAAAAAACTGAGCAAGATTATCGCCTTCAGGAGGATAGAGGAGATACATGTAATTGGTGTGAAAGATCAGGTTAAAAATCCCGATCACTCCAATCACTGCCAGTGAAACAAGAATAGAAGTATGCAGAGATCGTAATGTCGGCCGGAGATCAGTAGTAATGATAAGAAATAGGACACCTAAAATTATAAGACTGTGACCGAAGAAATATTCGATGTAGTAATAACTGAGGGAATTATCTGTAATGCTTGGAGTCAGGATGGAGTGAATAGCGCCAATCGCCCAAAAGTAAGCGACTGGAAATGCTCTACGACTTTTAGTTGATAAAACATATGCTACGAGAAAAACATTAAGTCCGCAGAGATGCAGTGGTAATGTTGAGTGGTAATCCCATTTTCCATCAAAAGCAAAATATATATGTCGAACGACTTCGTGTCCAAGCAATCCAAAAATCACAATCCATCGAATGATATTTCTGCCCTTTTCGGAAGAGAATTTTCCAGCATAAACCACCACCCCAATTTGAATAAGGGCAATTATTGACAATGTCAGGAGATGCTCTGTTCCGAAGGTATCAAACATAGTAAAATTATTCTGTTGTGCTGTTTGGTTGGCTTTTCGTCATTTCAAGAATCAAGGCTGTATTTTCTTTAAAACAGTTGTGTTGCGTGCGGATAGTAGTAGTAAAGTGGTATAGTGCGAATAGAAAAAGAATACCATGCATCCAGCCGGGAATACTACCGGTATCTACTCCACCGCCGATGATAAAAACGGTCATAACTAAAAACACATTAGTAAGCGTTGGGGGATACAACTTTTTCTTTATGGCGAGAGAGTTCTTATGAAATTCTGTGCTGACGCCTTTTTCCTGGATGTATTCCTTGATACTAACACCCGTTCCCACGAAAAAAAACATGACCAATACTTCAGTAAAAAGATAGATAATAGCAGTGAAAAATCCGAATGTAACGTGATTAGCACTTATGACATAGAATTCGAAGTAGCCTTGAATCCCAGTTAACAGTAAAGCTATGAAAGAGAAACCAGTCAGAAGATAAATCAAGATCATGAAGAAGTACATAATTAATCCTCATTCATACATTGAACTTGAATTGTACAACGTCGCCATCTTGAACAACATAATCTCTCCCTTCTGACCGAATTTTACCTGCTTCACGCAGTTTTGGTTCTGAGCAGGTTTGAAAAATATCTTCGTAGTGGTAAACGTCTGCACGAATGAATCCGCTCTCAAAATCTGAATGAATCTGCCCGGCAGCCTGCGGAGCAGTAGTACCCTTTTGCACTGTCCAGGCCTGGACATGATTTGATTCAGTTGTAAAAAAAGTGATAAGATTCAACAAGTGATAAGAAGATTGAATCAGCATTTCCAGTCCTGCCTGCTCTAGTGCCCACTCTTTCATGAAGAACTGCCGCTCTTCTTCGTCTTCCAGAAAAGCCAATTCATGCTCCAGTGCAGCGCTCAGGATTATGACTTCCTGATTGTTAGCATTACCCCAGCGTATTAGGGCATCAGTCGCAGATCTGGGATGGTGGGAAGTTGCCTCCTCTTCATTTTCGTTTCCCACATAGAGTACCGGCTTGGAGGTAATGAGAGAAAATTCTTTGAGCAATGTTTCACCCTGTTCATCCAAAATTAGTTCACGTGCTGACTTACCACTGTCAAGATGAGAGGAAATTAACTCTAAGTTTTCTTGTACTTTGCTTGCCACAGCATCACCTGATTGGGCCTTCTTGCTTACTTTTTCCATGGCACTGGAGACTGTGTCCAAATCTTTTAAAATGAGTTCAGTATCTACTATATCTATATCGCAGATAGGATCCAAATCTGGAGTAATGTGGGTTACCTGTTCACTCGAAAAGCAACGGACTAGGTGAATAATGGCATCCACTTCCCTAATCTGCGACAGAAATTGATTTCCCAATCCTTCACCGTGATGAGATCCCTTAATGAGTCCGGCAATGTCAACAATTCTGAGAGTAGTGGGGATGATTTTCTCTGGTTGGAGGATGTCACCCAGCCTGTTGAGGCGGTCATCCGGGACCGAGACAACACCCACGTTGGGTTCAATGGTGGTGAAAGGATAAATGTCAGCAGGGACTTCCCGCTGAACTAGAGCAGAAAAGAGTGTTGATTTTCCTACGTTTGGCAGACCGACAATTCCGCATTGGAGTGGCATAATAAGGCAAGATTAGAATGCTTCTACTTCACCTTCAGGGGGTGGATAGATTAGACCTGTAAAGAGTCCAACTTGCAGGTTTTTTGCCACATATATAGTTCTGTCTTCTACTTCGACGGAGGCATTTGCCAACACCATATAGATGGGTTTTTGAATTACCCGGCGAATATCAATTTTATAAATTATTTTTTCATGATGAGGGCGGATTTGACCTTTAAATTTTACTTCTCCGCACCCTAAAGCTCTCCCTTTTCCTTCACCTCCAATCCAAGTGAGAAAAAATCCGGAGAGTTGCCATAGTGCATCTAACCCAAGACAGCCGGGCATGACTGGGTCATCCTTAAAATGACAATCAAAGAACCACAGGTCCGATACAATATCCAATTCAGCCAAGATGAAACCTTTATTAAAAGCACCTCCATCTTCATAAATCTGCAGAATACGATCTACCATTAGCATGGGAGGCGTTGGTAGTTTACCGCTCCCGGCACCGTCAAACCCTTCATCAGCGACGATCAAAAGCTCATCTTTACTATAATTAGATTTTTGTTCCATACTACTGGGCTCCTTTTAAGAATTCGTACAAATTCTCAGATTAGATGAAGGGGAAGTTAATACCTAGCCACTTTGTTTCAATGCGGGAAGTACGAAATATCTTAGCATATTAGACTAAATGCTATACAACTTATAATCGACATATTTCCACTTAACAAACCACCAATCCTTTGTGTATGCTATTTTATGATATAAATTTATCACAGTTAAAGAAAAGGAGTTTTAGATGAAAGAGTGGGTTTTGATACTTGGGTGTTCCACCGGCCATGGTGGAGCAACGACACGGAAACTTGCCGAAAATGGTTACGGTATTATAGGTTTTCATTTCGATCGAGGAGACATTAAAAAGGAAGCAGGAGTTTTCTGTGAAGAGTTAAAAGGTGTCAACGATGGTCGCTGCCATTTCTTCAACACCAATGCTGCTTCACCTGAAGTGATGGATGAGTACTTGCCGAAGATTAAAGAGATTACTGGAGGAGAGCCACTCAAGCTGCTGTTGCACTCCATCGCCTTTGGAACCACCACAAACTTTTTCGGTGAAAAGCCGGCGACCCAAAAGCAGATGGAGATGACGATTCACGTAATGGGGACGTCGCTACTCTATTGGGTTCAAAAACTCCATGATGCAGAATTATTGGCAAATGGATCCCGTGTCCTAGGGCTCACATCGGAGGGGAACTATCTGGCAATGGAAGGATATGGACCAGTGAGCGTCGCAAAAGTAGCTTTGGAGAGTATTACACGTCAAATTGGCTGGGAACTTGGACAGCACGGGATTACGGCCAACTGTATTCAAGCTGGTGTAACTCCTACCCGGGCGCTTACTAAAATTACCGATCGGTGGGAAGAGTGGGTGGAGCTGACGAAGGAGCGTAATCCTATGAAACGTACCACTCGTCCTGAAGATGTTGCCAATGTTGTTTATCTGATGTTGCAGCCGGAAGCTGATTTCATTAACTGCTCTATCGTTTATACGGATGGGGGAGAACACCGCTCCGGGATGTAAATATTTAACAGGTCAGTACAAAAGAAAACCCGGGAATATCTCGGGTTTATTTTTTTGTCACTGTTGGCTGTGAGTTACTGCTGGGGCTCTTGTAGATTTACCACCAACTCACGGTTATCATCTGATGGCCAGAGGGTAAAGGCCGTCTCAGCCTCCCGAAGTGCCTCGTCCAGCCACCCTTTCTGAACATAACTGACGGCAAGATTGTAGTGCGCTTTGGCAAGTGTGTTCAATTGTTCTCTAGGCATAGAGGCAGGATCGGATGACATCATCCTGACGACATCACGGTATTCCAAGATAGCATCGTCGTAAAGGCCCTTTTCATAATACCAGTTCCCCAGTTCGAAATGCCGATCGGGTTTATCCTGGCATCCTCCGAGGAGAAGAACAGCGGCTACAATCAAAAGTATTGTATTCATCGCTTTCATAGAGTTTATCGCTCCCTAAGTTTAGCCAATAATCTCAATATTTCAAGATAAAGCCATATGAGTGTTACCAAAAGTCCAAAGGCGCCGTACCACTCCATATATTTGGGTGCACCGTGTTCAGCCCCTTCTTCTATGAAGTCAAAATCCATTACCAGATTCAGTGCGGCGATGACAACAACAAAAGCACTGAAGAGGATTCCCATAGGACCACTGGAATGAATCATGGGAAATTGTATGCCGAAAAAACCCATAACGATGCTGACGATGTAAACGAAGGCGATGCCGCCTGTGGCAGCTGAAACACCCAACTTAAAGTTTTCCGTCGCCTTTATGAGTCCTGAGCGATACGCCAAAAGTAGAGCGCCTAATGTCCCAAAGGTGAGAAAAACCGCCTGCTGGACAATACCGGGATACATGGATTCGAATATGCGGGAGATCCCTCCAAGAAACAGACCCTCCAGAACAGCATAGACCGGCACAGTATAAGGAGCGGCTGTTTTCTTGAAAATTGTAATGAGTGCTACAATGAATCCGCCTAATGCTCCGATCCAGATAAGCCCACCAGCTTCAGGGCTGTTCCATGTGAGTGTAGCGGCAGCCATAAGCAACAACAACGCCAGCCCTGTCTTGTTTACGGTTCCCTGGATGGTCATGGCGCTGGCAGCATCTGCCCTGCCAAGTTCCATAAAGACCTTGGAGGTGAGAGCCGGGTTGCCTGATCTAAGTGCTAAATGTCGAGCCATTGAATATCTGAGTGAAGTTGTTTGAAATTTACTTCTCTGAGGAAGAAATTCAAGGTGAAAAGTCTTTGATTAAAAACTGTTGTGGTATTGGCTGACAGACACTCCTTTTTCGAAATTATTGTAACAAGTGGATATGAAGCGATTTAAGGTGTTTTAAACTCGGTTGCATTTTGTGGATTAAGTTTATGGTAATCGGTGACTTCTGTAGTGTTTGAAATGATATTAACAGATGATGATTTTATATCATTGATTTTCTCCATGATTTAAGATATCGGCTCCCTCGGTATAGGCACCTCCCGAAGGGTGCGAGGTTCCTTAGTCAGAAAGATGAGAGCCAGTATCCCGGCGATCAAGATAAAGCCGATAACTATTAAGACTGGTGGAATAGAGCCAGTGGAGATAAATAGTCCTGAGAGCAGAATGGCAATAAGGACGAATGGGGCTGTGAGTGTGTCGATGAGGGCGAAGTATATTTTCTTGTCTTTGTCACCGGCGAACTCGTACACAAGACTCATGGCAGAAGTCATAAATCCTCCTTTTCCGACACCCATAAAAACAAATATGAGGTATGCGTGCCAAAGTGTTTCGGCCAGCAGCGCTGAGATGAGCGCCCCCAGGTAGGCGAGGAAAGATATTGCCATGGCGTGCTTGTGCCCGAAACGGTCGCCGATTCTGCCAGCCAGGAAACTGGAAAATCCACTGGCAGCTACCATCAGAGCAGTAAATATTCCCGCCTCACTGATGTGGAAATCAAGCTTATCTTGTGCGTGAACGGCATACAGCGGAATTGCAGCGTAGTTGGCAGTGAGGATGATACGGCTCAGAATGTAGTTTCGGAAATTGTGGTCTGTTTTCATGATACCTTTCAACACTGTCGTGAACTGTGTAAAGGAATGAGCCCTCTCACTTACTGGACGGGGTCGCGACCGGTAGGGGATAAAGAGCAGGATTGCTCCCAGAATACAGACAGCATAGATGAGGAACCCAATCCCGATGTATGGTATTGGGTCGGGCTTGTCAATCAGACGGTTGACAACAAAACCACCCACAAATCCCGCCACGCTGCTGCCGGCAAATGATATACCAAAGAAGGACCCCCGCCGTTCGGCAAGGTGAACTGTTTCAAGGAAATCGGCCCAGATGGGCAGTACAATCCCAACGCCCAGGGTAAACAGGATGTAACAAATGTAATAAAATATCCATGCATTCGGGCCGTGGGGGCCCATGAAGGCAAAGACAAAGCCCGCTGTGAATATGGGCGGCAGAAGCAACATGTGAATCAGAACGGTAGCTAGTTTCAGATTGCGAATTCGTGAGCCGTAAAAAGCTGAGAATATCTGGGGGATGGCCATACCAATTATGAATACACCCGCCACCGATCCAACCACTATTTTCGGGGCGTTTAGTGTCGCAAGAAAAAGGGGGACAATCGCTTCCAAGGAGTGAAAAGCGACACCGAACCCCCAGAACATTTCATGGAAAATATTCAGAAGAAGATTCCGATTATGGTCTCGGACTGTGAAAGGTGCTGTCAAGAATTGTCTGTTTGCGGTTCTCTAGGGAGTGTTATAGAAATAGCCAGCAGGAGCATCGCGCCTAAAATCTGCATCGGTTGAAGGATACTACCCTTAAGCACCCAATCAAATATAACGGCTGTAAAAGGCCAGAATAGTTCGTAGATGGCTGAGTGACCGGCGGGGACTTTCTTCAATCCAAAGTAGTAGATAAAGAGAGCTACGCTGCCTGTAGAAAAGACAATGATCAAGATGGTAATCCATTGGTTTGAGCTAAGTGCAAAGAGATCAGAGCGGTTACGGAGGGAGAGGAAAACAGTACCGGCTACGATTGCTGTTACCCACAAGCGCAGTGCAGTCAATGTGAAGAAAGAGAGCCGTTTGAGTGCGTGTTTACCGAGAACTGTGGAACTACCCCACGCGAAAGCGGCGACAAAAGCGAGCAAAGATGCAACCATTGTTTTTTCACTCATTTCACCAATTGAATTTGCTCCGAATGTTACCAGGTATCCTCCCAGTAGAGCGACAGAAGCCATAATAAGAAATCGCTTCGTTAATTTTTCTTTGAGGATGATCGCCGCTAGGGTGATTGCAAAAAGAGGCTGTAGCTTTTGGATCAGCACCACTACAGACAGATCAATGAAATCCACGTAGCTAAGTGCTTTAGTGTAGGCGACAGTACCTACAATACCGCCCAGAACGGATACCCACGCCACTGAAATCCACGCCCGCTCCCGCATAGCAGTCACTTCCTTCCATCCGCGAATAAGAACTGGTAGGAAGACAACAGCTCCGATGGCATGTTCCAGTAAAATGATTTGAAAGGCGGGAACGTCGCTGAGGTTTTGACGCAGAAGGCCGTCTATTGCCCACAACACCGCGGCCAACATTACGGCTCCAGGGCCCAAGTACTTCGCTGCTTTCATAGTAAGAAATTTACCATGATACCCTTGTACTGCCACACGTTATCTTCAAAGTAGATTGTTTGACTGACTTCCGAATACAACTCGTTATCCGTAATATTGTAAACTAAAAATTAGTGAAACAGTTAACAGACATAAAGAGTGCCTTTCGGCGCACATTGCCAATGGAGGAGATTTTGTCCTCTGTTGCTCGTGGAGGAGCAGCTACTGTAGAACATCTTGTAGGATCCACGCCGTCACTTTTTGTTAAAATACTTGCTGAAGAGACTCCCCAACTGCTGGTTATCACTCCCGATGAAGAAGCAGCCAAGCTCATGCTGTCGGATTTGGAATCGCTGTGTGCCCGAGGAACGCTCTTCTTCCCGGCTTTGGGGCTTGATCCTGAAGATCCAGAGCGGGTGGTGGATACGGCTCTTCTTGTGCAGCGCTCAGAGGTGTTGGATCGTCTCAGCCTAGCACGACGATTTATATTAGTAGCCAGCGCCAATGCGGTTATTGAGAAAGTAGCTTCGGCGGATATGTTTCGTGATCGCGTTGTAGACATTCGGAAGGGTAATCGCTTAGAACCTCACGGACTAAAAGCAAAACTGGTGGAGCAGGGGTACGACCTCGTCGGATTTGTAGATGAACCGGGAGAGGTTGCGGTCAGGGGTGGCATCGTGGATGTCTTTTCTTTCTCTGGACATCTGCCGGTAAGGTTGGAATTTTTCGGGGATAAAGTAGAGTCCATCCGAGAGTTTGATCCTAGCACACAGCGGTCAGTGGAATCGCTGGATAAAATACGCATTATACCTAATGCAAGTGAGATGCCTGCTGAACGAATGATGTCTCTGTTATCTCATTTGCCGAAAGAATCGACGGTAATTCTCCAACAGCCGGGAATGGTAATGGCAGCAGTGGAAGAACGCGACCGAACGGGCAAACGGGCAGAACAACTGTTCCTTTCGGCTAATGAATTTGTTCTACAAGTGGAGGAGAGATCTCGACTTTTTCTCGGTTCGACGGAGCGACTGCAGTCAGATGCTTCTTTTGTTCTTGATGCCCGTCCCCAGCCGGATTTTAATTCCTCCATAAAACTGCTTCGCCAAGACCTTCAACGGCTTTCTCAAGAAGGTGTCGAAACTCTCATATTATGCGATAGTGATAATCAGCAAAGCCGACTTCAAGAGTTGCTGGGCGAGACGACATCGAGCCTCAAGTACAATTTGACTGTAGAGAGTTTGCATTCAGGATTTGTACTCCCCGGTGAAGGAGTAGCGGTTTACACCGATCATCAAATTTTCAATCGATATTTTAGGGCGAAGCGCCAGAGCAAACGATATCATCGCGGACTTTCGTTCAAGGAGATGCGCGATCTCCATCGTGAAGATCTTGTCGTACATGATGATTTTGGAATCGGTCGATTTATGGGATTTCAGACCATCCAAGTAGAAAAGACTCCACACGAAGTGGTGGTGTTAGAATATAGTGACGGCGCTCGGCTGAATGTCCACGTCAGTGCGGTGCATAAGGTGAATAAGTATTCCGGTCGGGAAGGGTCGGAGGCACAGATTTCTCGACTTGGTTCCGGCGAATGGGCTCGCAAGAAAGCTCGTACGAAAAGACGTCTGAAAGATATTACGGATGGGCTCATAAAACTCTACGCTAAACGCCGAATGCAGAAAGCTCAAGCCTCTGCACCGGATGGGCACTGGCAGACAGAAATAGAAGCCCGCTTTGAGTTTGAAGAGACACCGGATCAGATGACTGCCATCAAGGAAGTAAAACGCGACATGGAAAAAAGCGCCGCCATGGATCGATTGGTATGCGGAGACGTCGGCTTTGGCAAGACGGAAGTGGCGATCAGAGCGGCATTCAAGACGGTCATGAATGGACAGCAAGTTGCGGTTATCGCTCCCACAACTATTTTGGTGGATCAGCATTCCAGAACGTTCAACAGGCGCATGCAAGATTTTCCAGTGCGGATTGAGAGTCTCTCCCGATTCCGGAGTAGTGCCGATCTGAAGAAAATCACAGCGGATATTTCTACTGGAAACATTGACATTGCCATTGGGACTCACCGGTTGGTTTCCAAGGATGTACAGTTTAAGAATCTTGGTTTGCTGGTAATTGATGAGGAGCAGCGGTTCGGCGTTACTGTGAAAGAAAAACTTAAGGAACTCCGCGCCACAGTAGATGTGCTGACATTAACTGCTACACCAATCCCACGGACGCTTCAGTTTTCTCTCTTGGGAGTGAGGGATTTGAGTATCATCCAGACACCACCGCAGAATCGTCAACCTATCGACACGGAAATTCATGTATACAATCCGCTCATAATTCGCCGAGCCATCACCAGCGAATTAGCGAGAAATGGGCAGGTGTTCTTCATTCACAACCGCGTGAAAGACATAGAAGAGATGGCGGCGAAAGTGCGGGATGAAGTACCGGCGGCACACATCCGTGTGGCGCATGGGCAGATGAAACCGGCTTATCTGCAGAAAATCGTGGCAGATTTCTACCGCGGAAAATTCGACATTCTCGTTTCGACCAATATCGTAGAGAACGGAATTGATATCGCCAACGCCAATACCATGATTATCAATCGAGCGGACAGGTTCGGTTTGGCGGAACTGCATCAATTGCGCGGCCGCGTGGGTCGCTCTGACCGGAAAGGACACTGCCTACTCCTTACACCACCGCTGAACCGGATTACGCGGGATGCCCGGAAGCGCCTTATGGCTCTGGAAGAGTTCTCGGATTTAGGCTCAGGTTTCAGCATCGCTATGAGGGATCTGGACATACGAGGCGCCGGAAACATTTTGGGAGCAGAGCAAAGCGGCTACATCAACGATCTTGGATACGAGATGTATATGCGTATTCTGGAAGATGCTGTAAGGGAGTTGAAAGAGGATCAGGGTGTGACTTCTATAGAAACTCCTCACCACTCGAAGATTGAGACGAGTGTGGATGTGGATGTCCCGGCTCTGCTTGAAGAGTATTATGTGGAGGACAGCATTGAGCGGTTTAATCTCTATCGACGGTTATCTCAGGCGATGACGGAAGCTGAGGTGGAGGAATGGGAGCGGGAATTGAGAGATCGCTTCGGCCCTCTGCCGGAGAATGCCCGAAATCTCACCGTTGCGGCTAGGATGAAATTATTCGCCTCAGGTGTAGGTCTGGTGAATGTCGTTGTGAAAGGTAGAGAAATGATTCTCCACTGCCCTGATAAGGAATCGGAAGCGGGGAAGGAGTTTTATGAAGCAGGCGGCTTTGAAAAATTACTGAAGAAACT
>DKQU01000096.1 GCA_002471865.1 Fidelibacterota bacterium UBA7300
TCGTGGAATAGGAGAACATTGTGGGGGGTAATAGCAAACGAGATCTAGTGACTCTAGAATGTCCTCAATGTCATCGTAGAAATTATTCCACTACGAAGAATAAACGAGAGCATCCAGATCGAGTTGAGCACAAAAAATACTGTCGGTGGTGTCGCAGTCATACACTTCACAAGGAGACTAAGTAGTTTTAAAGTAAAAAATGTGGGAGAAATTAGGTGAATAGCTCAGTTGGTAGAACATCGGTCTACCTGCCTGCCGTAAGTGGAATTAGGAGCGTAGCTCAATTGGTAGAGCACCGGTCTCCAAAACCGGCGGTTGCGGGTTCAATTCCTGCCGCTCCTGCAAGTAATTGAGATAGCAATCAAAAATGATTAAGAAAATACATGGTTTTTTTGAAGGTGTTCAATTTGAGATGAGCAAAGTATCATGGCCGACTTGGGATGAATTGAAAGGTTCTACATATGTGGTCTTAGGATTAGCTTTTCTTCTAGGAGTATTTCTTTTCATAGTTGATCAAATATTGAATTTTGTAATGCAGATAGTATTGTGATTTATGGATTGGTATTCACTTAGAGTGCTATCTGGTCGTGAAAAGAAAGTGAGGGATTCACTTCTTCTTGAAGCAGAAGAAGGTGAGATAGCTGACAAAATAGAAGAAGTTCTTGTTCCTTCAGAAAACGTTGTAGAAATGAGAGGAGGAAAAAAAGTAGTAAAAAATAAAGTTTTCTTTCCT
The DNA here is from genome assembly GCA_002471865.1 of Fidelibacterota bacterium UBA7300. GTDB lineage: Bacteria > Fidelibacterota > Marinisomatia > Marinisomatales > UBA2128 > UBA2128. The sequence continues at coordinate 734 of DKQU01000096.1, forward strand.
GGTTATATACTTGTGAAAATGGATATGAATAAAGAAACTCGGTATTTTGTGGAAGCCATTTCTGGGATTGTCAGTTTTGTAGGTCCCAATAATCAACCCGAAGCTCTGAAAGAGGTTGAGGTTAAAAGAATTTTAGGTGAAGTAGAGAGTATGGATGGACGTGAAGTTGTTGGAACTCGTTTTCACAAAGGTGAGCCAGTAAAGATTGTAGATGGTCCATTTGTAGATTTTAGCGGTTTAGTACAGGAAGTAAATGCTGAAAAACAAAAAGTTACAGTACTTATTTCTATTTTTGGAAGATCAACACCCGTGGAGCTTGAATATTTGCAAGTTGAACACGAGAAATAGGTAAGAAAATGGCTAAAAAAGTAATGACGACGATTAAGCTTCAAATTAAGGGTGGACAGGCAAACCCTGCACCACCTGTTGGTCCAGCTTTAGGGCAACATGGTGTAAACATAATGGATTTCTGTAAGGCATTTAACGAAAAAACTAAAGAACAGATGGGTACGGTAATTCCGGTAGTTATTTCAGTCTATGAAAATCGTTCGTTTACGTTTATCACCAAGACTCCTCCAGCTGCAGTCCTTTTAAAGAAAGCAGCAAATATTGACAAAGGCTCTGGAGAGCCTAATAAAGAAAAAGTTGCGACAGTTTCTGAGGATGATGTGAGGAAAATTGCTGAGACTAAAATGCCTGATTTGAATGCGAATACAGTCGAAGCTGCCATGAACATCATTAAAGGGACAGCAGAAAGCATGGGCATTATTGTACAAGGATAAGTAATGAAACATGGAAAAAAATATATCGAAAGCCTAAATAAATTTGATAGAGCAATTGAGTATTTGCCCGAAGAAGCTCTCGAGTTGGTTAAAGCAAATTCAAAAGCCAAATTTGATGAGACTGTAGAAGCAACTGTGAATCTTGGTGTTGATCCAAAGCGTGCAGACCAGAATATTCGTGTTACTACATCATTACCTCATGGAACCGGTAGGGTAGTAAGTGTACTCGTCTTAACAGATTCCTCAAGTTTAAATGACGCTATTGACGCTGGGGCAGATTTCGCTGGCAGTGATGAGTACATAAAGAAGCTGGAAAGTGGATGGGACGAGATTGACGTGATAGTTGCTTCACCAGAAATGATGCCAAAACTAGGAAAACTAGGAAAGATACTTGGACCAAAAGGTTTAATGCCTAACCCTAAAAGCGGCACTGTTACCAAAGATGTAATTAAAGCAGTCAAGGAAATCAAAGCTGGACGAGTAGAGTTGAGAGTAGATAAATATGGAATTATTCACGTCGCAATTGGGAAAAGTTCTCTTGAAGTTGACCACTTAACTGACAATCTTAGAACAGTTATTTCAGTTTTGATGAGGGAAAAACCTACTTCAGTGAAAGGTGCTTATTTGAAAAAAATAACTGTTTCATCGACTATGGGACCTGGGGTTAAAGTGGACAAATCACCTTTAATATAGAATTATGCCAAATCAACATAACATAAATGCAGTAGAAAGTTTGACTGAAAAGTTCAAAAAAGCTTCCAGTATCTATGTAACCGATTATCTCGGATTATCTGTTGAAGAAGTTACTGAACTTCGTAAAAAATTCTTCGAAAATGGAGTTGAGTACAAAGTAGTTAAAAATACTTTGGCAAAAATTTCTGCCAAGAATGCTGAACTTGAAAATATCGATGAAATGTTATCAGGTCCTACTGCTGTAGCTATTACTTATGATGATCCAACCTCACCAGCGAGGATTATAAAGGACTTCACTAGTAAGCGCAGTTTACCTGAGGTTAAAGGATTTATTTTTGAAGGAAAAGTTATGGATATTGAATCATTTACAAAGATAGCTAACCTTCCTTCACAAGAACAATTATTTACTAGGCTAGTGGCAGATATTTCTTCACCAATGACAAAAGTCGTATTTGCTTTGAAAAATTCAATGAGCAATGTTCTTAATGTGCTCAATAATCTTAAAGAAACTAAACAGTCCTAGAGACTTAGGAGGAAACAACAATGGCCGAAGTTAAACGTACAGACGTTCTTGATTATCTGGAGAATGCCAACATGCTGGAAATCTCTGAATTAATCAGTGAGATTGAAGACAAGTTTGGTGTAACTGCCGCGGCACCCGTAGCGGTTGCTGCTGGACCAGTCGCTGGTGGTGAGGCTGCTGCAGAAGAGAAAGATTCATTCGATGTAGTATTGTCAGCAGCTGGCGATAAAAAAATCCAAGTGATCAAGGTTGTAAGAAGTATGACAGATCTCGGGCTCAAGGAAGCTAAGGATCTTGTCGAAAGTGCGCCTAAAGCTGTTCGGGAAGGTGTGAGTAAAGAGGAAGCTGAAGATATGCAGAAACAACTCGAAGAAGTTGGTGCTTCAGTTGAACTTAAATAAACGAATTACCCGAATAATTGCGATGATGAACATCGCAATCAAAATGGAAAGTAATAAAACGGTGTAGGAGGAGAATATATTGTCTCCAATAGCGAGTAAAATAGAAAAAAGACACTCATTTTCGCAAATTCAATCAATTCAGGAAATGCCTGATCTTCTAGATGTGCAGTTAAGATCATTTAAGCACTTTATGCAACTAAATGTACCGGTTTCAAAGAGGGAAGCATTTGGTTTGGAAGAAGTATTTCTGAATGCATTTCCATTAGAGGATACTCACCGTAACTACATCCTTGAGTACAAGAGTTACTATTATGGGAAACCTAAATACAGTCCAACTGAATGTCTTGATCGAGGAGTGACATTTTCTGTGCCTCTAAAAGTGAAATTAACACTTCATATAACCGATGAGTTTGACAGATCGAAATATGCACATAGTATAGACCAAGATGTCTATTTTGGCAATGTACCATTTATGACTAACAGAGGGACTTTCATTATAAACGGAGCGGAGAGAGTAATTGTTAGTCAGTTGCAGCGTTCTCCTGGTGTCTTTTTTGATGAGCACATTCATCCCAACGGGACGAGGCTCTATCAGGCACGTGTAATTCCATTTAGAGGCTCTTGGATTGATTTTACTACAGATATTAACGATTGTATTTTTGTTATTATCGACCGTAGAAAGAAATTCCCAGTAACTTCTTTACTAAGATCCCTCGGTTTTTCTTCTAACTCGGATATTTTTACTGCTTTTGGTTTAATCAAAAAAGTAAAGTTTGATCAAAGGTCCAAGAAAAAGATATTAGGCAAATATCTGGTAGATGATGTTGTCGATATGGATACAGGTGAGATTATTTGTGACAGTGGAAAAGAAGTGACCGAAGATATTTTTGAACAAATCAAGAAAGCAGGTATTAAATCTTTAGAGTTAGTTGATGCTGATGAAAATCTGTCTGCTGAGCTTCTTTTGAATACCATCAAAAAAGATCCTACAAGAAACACAGAAGAATCTTTGAATTTGATGTATCAACATATACGTTCAGGTGAGCCACCGAATCTGGAGACCGCTCAAAAATTTATCGAGAGAATGTTTTTCAGTCCAAAAAGATATGATCTTGGAAAAGTTGGCCGCTACAGATTAAACAAACAATTTGATCTTGATGTACCTCTAGATCACACCGTTTTAACCACAGATGATATGATCAAAGTGATTGAATTCCTTATAGAAATGAGAAAAGGGAATCGAGGCTCTGATGATATTGACCATTTAGGTAATCGACGGATGAAGACTGTTGGTGAACAACTGACAAATCAATTTTCCATCGCTCTGAATCGAATGACAAGAACCGTTCGCGAAAGAATGAATCTCAGAGAAGCTGAAAGTTTAACTCCACAAGATCTTATTAATTCACGTGTTGTGACAACTGTAATTAATTCCTTCTTTGGAACAAGCCAATTAAGTCAGTTTATGGATCAAACCAATCCACTTGCAGAAATTACTCATAAACGGCGAGTTTCAGCTCTAGGCCCAGGTGGGATGACGCGGGAAAGAGCAGGATTTGAAGTAAGAGATGTACATTATACTCATTATGGTAGACTCTGTCCTATCGAAACTCCAGAAGGACCAAATATTGGTTTGATATCTTCTCTTGCAACACATGCAAAAGTAAATGATTTGGGATTTATAGAAGCACCTTATCGTGTTGTAAATACTAAGAAGGGATCAGGAGCATTCGTATCAAAAAAGATAGAGTATCTTTCTGCTGAAGATGAAGACCGTTCAATGATTGCCCAAGCAAATACATCAATGGATCAAAAGGGTCGAATTTCAGAAGAATATATTCGCGCCAGAATTCGGGGCGATTTTCCCATCGTTGAACCTGATCAAGTACAATACATGGATGTGGCTCCTCATCAAATATTGAGTGTTGCAGCTGCTTTAATTCCCTTTTTAGAGCATGATGACGCCAATCGTGCATTAATGGGTTCTAACATGCAAAGACAATCGGTTCCGTTAATCAGTCCTAAGGCTCCGATCGTTGGTACTGGAATGGAAGGTATTGCAGCAAGAGATTCTCGAAGGGGGGTATTTTCGCCAGTAAAAGGTGTTGTGAAATCTGTAGACGCTGACGAGATAGTTATCAAAACAGAAGAAATACCTGATGATATCACGATTACTCGTGAAGATAACACTGTACGAATACCTCTAGTTAAATATTCTAGAACTAATCAGAACACTTGCATGAATCAACATCCTGTTGTGTCTGAAGGGATGAGTGTTAAACGTGGTGACCTTCTAGCTGATGGGCCATCTATGTCAAATGGCGAATTAGCCTTAGGAAGAAATGTCCTGGTAGCCTTTATGCCTTGGCGAGGATATAACTTTGAAGATGCCATCGTAATCAGTGAGCGGTTCGTAAAGGAAGATACATTTACTTCAGTTCACATTACCGAAGTTGAACTTGAAGTTCGGGATACAAAACGAGGTGAAGAAGAATTGACTCGTGAGATTCCAAACGTAAGTGAAGAGGCTACCCGCAATCTGGATGAAAATGGCATAATTCGCTTAGGATCAGAAGTATTTGCTGGTGACATCTTAATCGGGAAGGTAACACCTAAAGGGGAGACAGATCCTACGCCTGAGGAGAAACTTCTTAGAGCTATTTTCGGTGAAAAAGCTGGTGATGTTAAAGATGCTTCCAAAAGGGCTGAGCCAGGTACAAAAGGAGTTGTGATTAAGACGCAGGTTTTTGAGCGAAAAACTAAATCCACTCGTGCTTTGGAGAAAAAATTAATCCGCGAAATGCAGAAAGAGACTTCTGTTACTAAAAGGCAGATAAAGAAAAAGCGTGATGAGCGATTAATTCAGCTTATGACAGATCAGATAGGTGCAGGTTTACGCGATATAAGCACAGGAAAAACAATTATTAAAGCTTCAACTAAACTAACCTCCAAACGTCTGGCAGGTCTTGATTTAGAGCAGATTTCCAGAGATAATCCGTGGGTTCAAGACAGATCAGTCTGGATACAGATCCAGCAGGTTTGGAACTCGTTCCGTCGTGAATGGAAAAAGGTAGAGGATAAACTTGAACGAGAAATCTACAAGCTACAAGTTGGCGATGAGTTACAACCAGGTGTATCGAAACTGGCTAAAGTCTATATAGCTAATAAACGTAAGGTACAGATGGGCGATAAAATGGCCGGTCGACATGGTAATAAAGGCGTGGTTGCTGTGGTTGTTCCAGAAGAAGATATGCCTTTTACTGAAGATGGTATTCCGGTTGACATAATCCTTAACCCGCTTGGTGTGCCATCACGAATGAATCTTGGTCAGCTTTATGAAACTATGCTCGGATGGGCTGGGTATGAACTTGGTAAAAGTTATGATACACCTGCTTTTGATGGTGCATCACCAGAACAAGTGATCGAAGAACTTCAGAAAGCAAATTTACCAAGAAGTGGTAAGACTGTTTTAATTGATGGGATTACCGGTGAAAGATTTGATCAACCAGTTACCACAGGCTATATCTATATGATGAAACTAAATCATATGGTTGATGATAAGATGCATGCCCGTTCAACCGGTCCTTACTCCCTCATAACTCAACAGCCGCTTGGAGGAAAAGCCCAGTTTGGAGGGCAGAGATTTGGAGAGATGGAAGTTTGGGCTTTAGAAGCTTATGGAGCTGCTTATTCACTGCAAGAAATCTTGACTGGAAAATCTGATGATGTAGAAGGTCGATCAAAGGTTTACAACAGTCTTGTTAGAGGTGATAACATTCCTAAGTTTGGTATTCCTGAATCATTTAATGTTCTTGTTAAGGAATTGCAAGGACTCGGTGTTGACGTTCAGTTGCATTAATAATCGGAGGTAATCCATTGGTTTACATAAAACCGCGAATAATTGATCAGCCCCAAGAATTCAGTTCAGTTTCAATCGGTCTTTCTTCTCCGGAAGAAATATTAAGGAGATCTTTTGGAGAAGTTCTGAAGCCTGAGACTATAAACTATCGATCCTATAAACCTGAAAAAGATGGTCTTTTTTGTGAAAAGATATTTGGTCCTGTTAAAGATTATGAGTGTCATTGTGGTAAGTATAAAGGAATTCGCTATAGAAGTATTATATGTGATCGTTGCGGTGTAGAAGTTACGCGTAAGCGAGTTCGTCGAGAGAGAAGTGGACATATTACTCTCGCTGTTCCTGTTGTACACATTTGGTATTTACGATCTGTACCAGGTAAGCTTAGTCACTTACTTGGTATTCCGACGAGGGCTCTTGAAAGAGTTATATACCACGAATCATATATGGTCATTAATCCTGGAGCTTCTGATAAAAAACCGCTTGACCTCATTGAAGAAGCTGAATATCAAGCATTGGAAGTGGAGTTTGGCAAACGGGCAGTTTCAGATGAAGATGTGGATGAAGAAAACTACTTTTACGCAGCAATGGGTGGAGTAGCACTTCGTGATGCTCTCAAGAATCTAGATATTTCCGCAACAATTAAGGATTTGCTAGATACTATTAAAACCTCAAAATCTAAGCAGAAACGTTCTGATGCATTGAAAAGGCTTAGGGTAGTTAATGCATTCTATCCTTCTCCAGATCGTAAACGATTAAATCGACCTGAATGGATGGTAGTTACTGTTCTACCAGTAATACCACCTGAGCTCCGACCACTTGTTCCTTTGGAAGGAGGTCGTTTTGCAGCAAGCGATTTAAACGACCTTTACCGCCGTGTTATTATAAGGAATAATCGGCTGAAGCAGCTGATGGAAATCAAAGCTCCTGATGTCATATTACGCAATGAAAAACGAATGTTGCAGGAAGCTGTAGACACTCTTTTTGATAACGCCAGAAGAGGTACTGCCATGAGTAGCGGAACACGTCGTCCTTTGAAGAGTCTTAGCGATATGCTGCGTGGCAAACAAGGTCGTTTCCGTCAAAATCTTCTTGGGAAACGGGTAGATTATTCTGGAAGATCAGTGATCGTAGTAGGGCCAGATTTAAAACTTCATGAGTGCGGTCTTCCCAAGGATATGGCAATAGAATTATTTAAACCGCAGCTCATTCACGAACTTATAGAACGAGGTATTATTAATACTCCTCGTAGTGCTAAGTTAATGGTAGAAGAGAAACGCCCAGAAGTTTATGAGATATTGGATTATGTAGTTCAGGATCATCCTGTTTTACTGAACCGGGCGCCAACATTACACCGTCTTGGTATTCAAGCTTTTCAACCTGTGTTAGTGGATGGTAAAGCTATCCAAATTCATCCTCTTGTTTGCGCTGCATTTAATGCTGATTTTGATGGTGATCAAATGGCGGTGCATGTTCCTTTATCAGCAGAAGCACAAATGGAAGCTCGAATGTTAATGCTTTCTAGTCATAACATACTCCATCCTGCCCACGGTTATCCAATCACTGTGCCCTCGCAGGACATGGTATTGGGTTGCTATTACCTCACCAAGTTAAAAAAAGGTGATAAAGGCGAAGGGATGTTATTCAGTAGTTTAGATGAAGTTTCACTGGCGTATGAAAATGGATCAGTTGGTCTTCATGCGATTATCAATGTTCTAACAAAGGATGGCTGGCAGGAAAATACTACTGTGGGTAGAGCAATATTAAACTTGATATTACCTGAAGAGCTAGGTTACATAAATGAAATGATCTCAAAAAAGCGACTAGAGAAAATCATTTATGATGCTTATCTGATTGCAGGAAATCACAGAACTGGTATTTTCTTGGATGATCTAAAGAATCTTGGATTCAAGTTTGCAACTAAGAGTGGAGTTAGCATTGCAATTGATGATGTTTTGATTCCTGAAGAAAAGTTTGAAATTATCGATCGAAATGCTAAAAAAGTCAATTCCATCCACTCAAAGCACGAACGTCAAATAATCACTGAAGGTGAGCGCTATAATAAAGTTATTGATATCTGGACTCATGTTACAAACGAAGTAGCTACTAAAATGATGGAACATCTTGAAACTGATCAAGAAGGATTTAATTCAGTTTATATGATGGCTGACTCTGGTGCTCGTGGCAGTCAAGATCAAATAAAGCAATTGGCAGGAATGCGTGGGCTTATGGCCAAGCCTAGAAAGAGCATGACCGGAGGTAAAGGAGAAATTATTGAGTCTCCTATTACTTCAAATTTCAAAGAAGGTCTAACTGTATTGGAGTATTTTATTTCAACTCATGGTGCTCGAAAAGGTTTAGCTGATACTGCCCTTAAGACAGCTGATGCGGGTTATCTGACTCGCAGATTAGTTGATGTTGCTCAAGATGTTGTGATTTATGAAGAAGATTGCGGTACAATTAATGGTGTCTGGATATCTGATTTAAAAGAAGGCCAAGAGATTATAGAACCATTGAAAGATCGTGTTCGAGGACGAGTTCTTCAGGAAGATGTTTTTGGAGATGATGGTGTTATTCTTAAAGCTGGTACTCCGATAGGTGTGGAAGAGGCGGAAAATTTATCTGACCTTGATGTAGATAGAGTTTTTATTCGTTCTGTTCTAACTTGTGAATCTATCCGAGGTGTTTGTGCAAAGTGTTATGGTTATGATCTGAGCACTGATAAACTAGTTGCCCATGGATCCTCTGTGGGAATTATTGCTGCTCAGTCAATCGGTGAACCAGGAACTCAGCTTACGTTGAGAACTTTCCACATTGGTGGAACAGCCTCCAGGATTATCGAACAATCTCAAATGACATCTAAACGAAAAGGTAAAATAAAATATTCAGAGAATATGGAATTTGGTGAAGTTGTAGATCATGAAGCTGTAGGGAGTAAAAAAGCTCCAAAAGTCAGAAGGGTACTGGTAAGAAATTCTACTATTGAAGTAATAGATCCCAATAAGCGAATTCTTTCAACTTATAATGTCCCGTATGGATCGGTTTTAACTGTTAAAGACGGAGATGAAGTGGAAAGAGGAGATCTTTTATTTACGTGGGATATTTATTCAGATGTCATTCTTGCCAGGCAAAGCGGTTTCATCAAATTTGTGGATATGATAGAAGGAGAAACGTACCAAGTAGAAGCTGTAGAAGGCGGAAAGAAACAAATTGTGACTATCGAATCAAGAAATCGTCGTTTGTCACCACATATTGAAATCCTTGACAAAGACGAGAATGTCTTAGCCGGTGGTACCATTTTACCTGTCAAAGCTGTCCTCATGGTTGAAGATGGTAAAAAAGTGATTGCTGGAGATGTCATTGTTAAGATCGGTAAGGATATCGGTAAAACACGTGATATTACCGGTGGACTTCCACGTGTAGCAGAACTCTTTGAAGCACGTAAGCCTAAAGAACCTGCTGTCGTGACAGAAATCGATGGTAAAGTGAAATTTGGAGAGACCAAAAGGGGAATTCGAGGGATTCTTGTTGAAGGTGCTCATGACGAAGTACGAAAATACAGAATTCCCTATGGTCGGCATGTTATCGTTCATGAGGGCGACAGAGTAAGTGCCGGCGATCGACTTTGCGAAGGAGCCATATCTCCAACAGATATTTTGAATATCTTGGGACCAGAACAAGTTCAAGAATATTTGGTAAACGAAATTCAGGAAGTTTATAGACTTCAAGGCGTCCGTATAAACGATAAACATATCGAAGTTATCGTGCGTCAGATGATGCAGAAACTTGAAATAGATGATCCTGGTGATACAAAGTTCCTGCCTGTCGATCGTGTGAGTAGATCTGATTTGTTCGTTGAAAATCTACGTATTGAAAAATCACGATATATCACTCATCCGGGAGATTCAGATTTTGCTGAAGACGATCTGATAGAAAAAAATGAATTCAAGATGATCAACGACAGTCTAAAAGAAGAAGGAAAAGTTCCAGCTAAGAGCAGGAAACCAAAACCAGCTACAAATAGGCCGCTATTATTAGGAATTACGCGAGCATCACTTAATACTGAGAGCTTTATTTCAGCCGCATCTTTCCAAGAAACGACCCGAGTTTTAACTGATGCTTCTACTGAAGGTAAAACTGATTACCTTCGCGGATTGAAAGAAAATGTTATCTTAGGTCGATTGATTCCATCTGGTACTGGCTTTAAACAATTCAGAGATGTTTTGGTTCAAAATATTAGTGAAGATGAAGAAGCCGATGAAGGTGTTCAAAACACAAAAACGATTGAAGCTAAAGTTACAGCTTAACAAGAAAGGATTGGAAAACTAAATGCCGACAATTAATCAACTAGTTCGGAAAGGTAGAAAAAGGACTATTCTCAAGAGTACCTCTCGTGCTTTAAAACAGAATCCACAAATGCGTGGTGTATGCACTCGAGTTTATACAACAACTCCAAAGAAACCAAACTCTGCACTTCGTAAGGTAGCTAAAGTGAGACTTACGAATGGTATAGAAGTAATTGCTTATATACCGGGTGAAGGTCATAATCTTCAGGAACATTCAATAGTGCTAATTGAAGGTGGACGTGTGAAAGATTTGCCAGGTGTAAAATATCATATTGTCAGGGGGACAATGGATACGGCAGGTGTGATGGATCGAAAAACAAGTCGATCGCGATATGGCGCAAAGAAACCCCGATAGTACAGGATTGGATAAATGAGACGACGAAGACCAGAGAAACGTAAGGAAACACCTGACCCCATTTATGGTGATAAACAGGTGCAAAAGTTTATAAATCATCTAATGTTAAAAGGAAAGAAAAGCACTGCTGAAAATATTTTCTATGGTGCTATGGATTTAGTACAAAACAAGACTAAATCAGATCCAGTTGAACTTTTCCAAAAAGCAGTGAGCAATGTCAAACCAATGATAGAAGTAAAATCCCGCAGAATTGGTGGTGCAACTTATCAGGTCCCTATTCAAGTGCACGATCAAAGAGCTTTTGCTCTTGCTTCGAGATGGCTAATTGGATTTGCTAAATCACGAAAAGGAAGCATGGCCCAAAGGTTAGCGGCAGAATTGATAGCAGCTGCAAACGAAGAAGGTGGTTCTGTAAAGAAGAAAGAAGATACTCATAGAATGGCTGAGGCGAACAAAGCATTTGCACATTATGGCAGGAGAAGATGAAACAAACTGCTTTAGAGAATGTCAGGAATATCGGCATCTTAGCTCATATAGATGCTGGCAAAACGACTACAACTGAGCGTATTTTGTATTATACTGGTCGTGTGCATAGAATGGGTGAAGTGCATGAAGGTGCCGCTACAATGGATTGGATGGATCAGGAGAGGGAACGCGGAATCACTATTACTTCGGCTGCGACCACTACTTTTTGGGATGAACATCGTATTAATATTATTGATACACCTGGCCATATCGACTTTACAGCTGAAGTCGAGCGTTCTCTCAGAGTGTTAGATGGTGCAGTGGTTTTATTCTGTGCAGTTGGTGGTGTTGAACCTCAGAGTGAAACAGTTTGGCGTCAAGCGAATCACTATAAAGTACCGCGTATAGCATTTGTGAATAAAATGGACCGAATGGGAGCAGACTTTTATAATGTTCTAGATATGATGAAAGAACGCCTAAAGTCGAAACCTCTTCCAATCGTACTTCCTATCGGAGCAGGTGAACTATTTGCCGGGCTTATTGATCTTATTCGTATGAAAGCAATTATATACAATGAGTCAACTCTTGGTGCGCATTTTGACTTTACTGAAATTCCAGATGATTTAGTGGAGGAAGCAGAAAAAGCTCGTCATTATTTGGTTGAAGAAGCTGCCTCATTCGATGAGCACCTTATAGAAAAATATTTAGCTGAAGAAGAAATAACCCCAGATGAAATAAAAAACGCAATCCGTCGTGGATGTATTGAAAATGCTTTTATTCCTGTTTTATGTGGCTCAGCATTTAAAAATAAAGGAATTCAACGGTTGCTTGATGCAGTAGTGGATTATATTCCGTCACCAATTGAAATACCAGAGGTGATTGGACATACACCAGAAGATTCAGATATTTTACTGGCGCGTAAACCTACGGTAGAAGATCCCTTTAGTGCTCTAGCTTTTAAGATAATGACAGATCCATATGTAGGTCGTCTTACATTTCTTCGTGTCTACTCTGGTGAACTTAAATCTGGTACGAATGTTATGAATGCGAATAACAATCGAAAAGAGAGAATTGGCAGAATATTGATGATGCATGCCAATAAACGTGAAGAAAGGAAGTCTTTGAGTGCTGGTGAAATTGTTGCAGTTGTTGGATTAAAACATACAAAAACAGGACATACAATTTGCGTGCCTACTGCTCCAATTATACTTGAAGCAATGGATTTTCAAAAACCAGTTATTTCTGTATCCATTGAAGCAGAAAGTAAAGCTGATCAAGATAATCTCTCTGAAGCGTTGATTAAATTGTCTGATGAAGATCCTACATTTACGGTTAAAACAGATGATGAAACCGGTCAAACGGTCATTTCTGGTATGGGTGAGTTACATTTAGAAATTCTGGTAGATAGGTTGAAGAGAGAATTCAAAGTTCATGCGAATGTTGGTAAACCTCAAGTTGCTTACAAAGAGACCATAACTCAACCTTCAGAAGCTGAGGGGAAATTTGTACGACAGTCTGGAGGTAGAGGACAGTACGGTCATGTAAAGATTACTGTCGCCCCTAACGAATCAGGGAAAGGGTATCATTTCGAGAACAATATTGTGGGTGGTGCTGTACCTAAAGATTACATTTCTTCGGTCGATAGAGGGATTCTGGAAGCCTTGCGGAACGGTATTCTTGCCGGGTATCCAATGGAAGATATTCGTGTTGAATTGATTGATGGTAGTTACCATGAAGTTGACTCATCAGAACTGGCGTTTAAGATTGCTGGATCCATGGCCGTTCAAGAAGCTTGTAGACGGGCTAAACCTGCACTTTTGGAACCATACATGAAGGTTGAGGTTGTATTACCTGAACAATATCTTGGTGATGTAATGAGTGATTTATCCTCCCGTCGTGGTGAGATCCAAGGGACAAATCACAGGAAGGACGCTGTTGTAATAAACGCTATGGTACCGTTAAGCGATATGTTTGGTTACGCAACAGCACTTAGATCTGTTACTCAGGGAAGAGCTGTCTTTTCTATGGAGTTCGAAAAGTATCAAACAGTTCCAAAATCAATCAGCGAAAAAATTATTGAGAAAGTTCACGGCAAAGCGGTAGCATAGTATTAAGGAGGAGAAGCAATGGCAAAGGCAAAGTTTGAGCGCACTAAACCCCATTTAAATGTTGGGACAATAGGCCATGTTGATCACGGCAAGACGACATTAACAGCCGCCATGACCTTATCGTTGTCCAAGCGAGGATTAAGCGAAGTCCGCTCATTTGACAGTATAGACAATGCACCAGAGGAGCGCGAGCGAGGAATTACGATTCAGACAGCCCATGTGGAATATGAGTCAGAGAACCGTCACTATGCACATATTGACTGTCCCGGTCACGCTGACTACATCAAAAATATGATTACCGGTGCGGCCCAGATGGATGGCGCAATATTGGTGGTGAGTGCAGCAGACGGTCCTATGCCTCAGACCCGAGAGCATGTACTTCTGGCTCGTCAGGTGAATGTACCGGCTATCGTGGTCTATCTGAACAAGACTGACCAGGTGGACGATCCTGAGCTAATAGAGCTGGTAGAATTAGAGCTTCGAGAGCTTTTGAGTGAGTATGAGTTTCCCGGTGATGATATCCCTATTATCAAGGGGAGCGCACTGGAAGCTTTGAACGCTCCGGATGATGAAGAGAAGACGGCTAGTATTAAAGAGCTTGTGGAAGCAATAGACAGCTATATTCCGGAACCGAAGCGAGATATAGACAAACCGTTTCTCATGCCGGTAGAGGATGTATTTTCCATTACAGGCCGTGGTACAGTAGGTACGGGACGAGTAGAGCGTGGCATTGTGAAGGTTGGTGATGAGATAGAAATTGTCGGTCTGGGAGAGCATGAGAAGACCGTGGTGACCGGAGTAGAGATGTTCCGTAAGGAGCTGGACGAAGGTCGAGCCGGAGATAATGCCGGTCTTTTGCTGAGAGGTATTGATAAGGAGTGGTTGAAGCGTGGTATGGTAGCAGCTAAACCGGGAAGTATCACCCCTCACACGAAGTTTAAAGCAGAAGTATACATTTTGAAGAAGGAAGAGGGAGGCCGTCACACACCGTTTTTTAACGGTTATCGTCCTCAGTTTTACTTCCGCACGACGGATGTGACCGGAGTAGTGACCTTGCCTGAGGGTACAGAGATGGTGATGCCGGGTGATAACGTGAATTTAGATGTAGAGTTGATCACAAATATCGCCATGGAGGAGAATCTTCGATTCGCCATTCGCGAGGGTGGGCATACGGTTGGAGCCGGTGTGGTAACAGGTATCGTGGAATAGGAGAACATTGTGG
>DKQU01000020.1 GCA_002471865.1 Fidelibacterota bacterium UBA7300
CGAACGATTAAGCTGAATCGGGCATCTGGTAAAAGAGACTGAACACGTTCAAGAAAAGTAAATGCGCCACACCGTAAATCAAATGACGGACGAGTTAATACAATCGGCTCAAGGTCGAGAGTAGTCTGATCTTCGTAAATGTAAATATTCATAGGTTCAAAAGTTTTTGGATAGAGAGATAACCTTTCTCCAGGAAATCGCTGCTTTTCCTATCAATCTGAATATTAAAGAAATGTTCCGAGAATCTGCTCCTAAAACCTACCCTTATCGGGGCGTGAGACAGATACGTTAAATAAGCTGTTGCCAAATTAAAACTAGGGTGCATATCCACTACTGCGTGATACTTTCGGGAAGTCACCTTAGCTATCAAGTCTTTTTTCGGCAACTGATGTCGCCCAATATCTTCGCTGCTGTAAGTCTTCACATCAGCTGGAAAAGGACCCGTAAAGGAGTGATAAAGTTGAGTGTTCATCAAAAAACTGAGTTTAGATTCCTTTTTTTCATACACCGATTTTAGAAAATACCTGGCAATTCGAGAATTTCCCTGACCATCTGGCAAAATAATAAGTGCATTTTTTACCCCTGTCCCTCCACGTCTAACCTTCATTAAATTGTCTTTATGATGGAGTTTCCGAAGAATCCTAAGACAAGTGATTATCAGATGTGTTTTCAATATCTTCACAGTAGAAATATATCACTTTTGAACATAAGTTTAACTTGTTATCTTAATTGATCAATGAAGAAAGTCCTCATAGCAAATTGTGGCGATGTAACTGTCCGAAACATCCGCTCCTGCCGAGAAGAAAACATTAAGACCGTTGATACCATGAAAATGGAGAATGAAATAATCTCACCTATTTCTGGCACAGTAGATATAATTATGACTGAAATAGGATCATCTGTGGATAAAGACGAAATTCTATTAACTATTGAAAGGGATAAATAACAATGGGAATAAGTAATAAAATAATGTGGGGAGGATTGGGTTGGGTTTTGGCGGGTCCCATCGGTGGAATCATCGGCTACGCAATGGCTTCCATGAATGAGGAGCGTGGAGGTTCAGGATTAGGTGGAATGTTCGGCTTACCAAAATCCGGTGGAGATTACCCTCAGACCCGAGCAGGTGACTTTACCGTCTCTCTTCTTGTCCTGTTCGGACAAGTGATGAAAGCTGACAAGCAGCTTCTTAAATCTGAACTCGATTATGTAAAAAAATTCCTCACCACAAATTTCGGGAGAGATAATGCACGAGATCTCATGGTACTCTTCAAGGATATTATTAAGCAGGATTACTCTCTCCCAACTGTCTGTCGACAAGTAAAAAGTCACATGGATCATCCGGCCCGCTTGGAGATGATTCACGTCCTTTTCGGGCTCTCTCAGTCTGACGGGAAGATTCATCCGGACGAGATAGATGTCATTCGAAAAATCTCAGGATATCTCGGAGTGTCGTCATCAGACTTCGATTCTATCCAAGCGATGTTCATTAAAGATACAACTGCCGCATATACCATTCTCGAAATTGATCCTTCTGCCGGTGATCAGGAAATCAAGCGAGCCTACCGCAAGATGGCAGCGAAATTTCACCCGGATAAAGTCTCTCATCTCGGAAAGGAATTTCAAGAAATGGCTGAGGAGAAATTCAAAGCCATCTCTGAAGCTTATGAGCAAATTAAGGATGAACGCGGTATTGCATGAGCAATAAAGAACAAGCTGGGAAGTATCCCTTTACTCGTGGAGTCTATCCCGAGATGTATCGCCAGCGACTCTGGACCATGCGACAGTACGCAGGATTCACCTCCTCTGAAGAGACAAACCGTCGCTACCGTCACCTCCTGAAACAGGGCGTTACCGGACTCTCCGTCGCTTTCGATCTCCCAACACAGATAGGTTACGATTCCGACCACGCAATGGCGCAGGGAGAAGTGGGCCGTGTTGGCGTCCCCATCTGTACGCTGGAAGACATGGAAATCCTCATGGATGAAATCCCCCAGAATGAAGTGTCCACATCCATGACCATTAATTCTACGGCAGCGATTTTATTGGCATTCTATGCTGTGGCTGCAGAGAAAAAAGGGATTCCACTAGAAAAGCTTCGCGGTACCGTTCAGAACGACATTCTGAAGGAATATGTGGCGAGAGGTACTTACATTTTTCCAACTGAGCCGAGCTTAAAAATTGTTACGGATATTTTCGAGTTTTGCGGTCAAAACATGCCGAAATGGAATACCATCTCTGTTTCAGGATATCACATCCGCGAAGCTGGCTCTACCGCTGCTCAAGAGCTGGCTTTCACACTCGCCAACGGAATTGCTTACGTTCAGGCAGCCGTTGATCGGGGACTGAACGTGGACGATTTTGCTCCCCGTCTCTCGTTCTTCTTCAACGCACATATTGACTTCTTCGAGGAGATTTCAAAATTTCGGGCCGCTCGCCGACTCTGGGCAAAGATCATGAAAGAGCGATTCGGAGCAACCAATCCTAAATCGATGATGTGCCGAATTCACACCCAGACGGCAGGTTCTTCATTAACAGCTCAGCAAATAGACAACAATGTAGTCCGCACTGCTGTGGAAGCGATGGCGGCTGTATTAGGCGGGACTCAATCGCTTCATACCAACGCCCGAGATGAAGCACTTGCACTTCCTACGGAAGCCTCTGCGGAATTGGCTCTCAGAACTCAACAGATTATCGCTCATGAAACTCGGGTAACCGATGCGGTGGATCCGTTGGGCGGATCGTACTACGTGGAAGCTCTGACGAATCAGTTGGAAGCTGACGCTAAAGCTCTCATCAGGAAGATTGATGAGCGGGGCGGAGCTGCGGCAGCCATTGAGCAAAACTTCATCCAGGATGAGATTTCCCGGAGCGCTTATGAAACTCAAAAACGGATTGACAGCGGAGAACAAGTCGTTGTGGGGCTCAACAAGTTTACCGGCGATGAAGAACAAATTCCTGAGCTTCAGCAGATTGATCTGTCCGGAGTAGAACAACAGAAAACACGGTTAAAGGCATTCAAGAAAAAACGGAATTCATCTGCCGCACTGGACAGTTTATCAGCCCTGAAAGTAGCTACCGAAAATGGTGATAACCTCCTCCCGCCCATCCTTGATGCCGTCCGCAGTCACGCCACATTGGGTGAAATCTCTTCAGTACTTCGAGAAGTTTATGGCGAATACAAAGAATAAATTAGTTTTCACTCTGATTGCGGCTATTGAGATATCGGAAATTAATCTTCGATAGTTTTGCTCTTCACCCAACTCATCCAAGCCAATCTGACCACAAAGCGACTGGGCCGAAATATAGAGCATTTTTCTATCATTGAGTCCACAAGCAGTGAAGCCGCTGAATTAGCTGCCGAAGGAGCTCCTGAAGGTACCATCATCACCACAGATAAACAGACATCTGGTCGAGGCCGTCATGGGCGGACGTGGTTTTGCGGTACCGGAAAAGATCTGGCTTTTTCGATAATTCTCCGGCCTGAAACAGACGGGAGATCAACAGGGCTACTTCCGCTTCTTGCAGGTATCGCTGTAGCAGAAGCTCTGAAGCAGTTCAATCTCCAACCGACTCTAAAGTGGCCGAACGATGTTCTTTTGAACAAAAAGAAATGTTGCGGCATTCTCTCAGAAGGGAAATGCCAAGGTGATCTGATGTCATCGACTGTAATCGGGATTGGTATTAATGTCAATAACACCCTTTCTGAATTTCCTCCAGAATTGCAGGAATCAGCTACATCAATATCAGAAGAATTGGAGATGACAGTTCAGCGGGAATTGCTTCTTGCCAGAATTGTGAACAATCTTGAGCCGTGGTACCGCCAACTGAAATCAGGAGAGACAGCCGAAATCATCTCAGCGTGGGAGAGCCATTGCGCTCATTTTCAGAAAAGCGTCAGCTTCATAAAAAAGGACCAGAAAATGACAGGCACTTTTTGCGGCGTAGCAGAAAACGGAGAAGCAATTATCGAATGCAACGGTAACCGCCTACTACTCTCTTCCGAAGAGATTACTATGATGCGAGAAGGTTAGTCTAACTACAGTTTCTCAGCTATTGCCTCTGCCACTTCAAGACTTGTATTGTCAAGCCCTACATCGTAAGTCCCCACCTTACGTTCGGAGATGACTTCACACACTGCCTGCTCCAGTCTGTCCGCCATGGCGGATTCGCCCAGCCAGTCCAGCATCATTTTGGCAGTGAGAATCATAGCAGTCGGATTCACTTTGTACTGACCAAAATATTTTGGCGCTGATCCGTGTGTGGGCTCAAAAACGGCGTATTCATCACCGATATTTGCGGAGCAAGCGAAACCCAGTCCGCCCACAAGCTGTGCCGCCAAATCAGATAGAATATCGCCAAACATGTTCTCTGCTACAATAACCTCGTAGTCTTCGGGATTCTTCACGAGCCACATGCACTGAGCATCAATGTTGGTCTCCCATAGATCTATCCCGGGATAATTCTTGGCCACTTCCCTAGCAGTGCGGATCATAAGTCCACCTGTCTCCCGTAAAACATTTGGTTTATCCACTACTGTCACAGATTTCCTGTCGAACTTCTTAGCATATTCGAACGCCTGTCTTATGATATTCTCGCAGCCGTGCTTGGTCATAATACGAGTGGACATGGCGATATTCTCCACTCCATGATGTGTAAACTTCTTCATCTTGGGATGGTTTGTATCAAGGACATCAAAGACATCCGGCGGCAGTGGAAAGAACTCCACACCGCCGTACATCCCTTCCGTATTTTCGCGGAAAATTGCGATGTCAATCTCATCCTTGTAGTTGAGCGGATTGCCTGAATAGGCTTTGCAGGGACGCAAGTTAGTGTGGAGGTTGAACTCCTGCCGTAGCTTCACAATTGGGGAAAAATAGACGAACCCTTTGTCCTGCAGTTCCGGTGTCAGTTCCATAGCCGCTTCTTCCTTGGGTTTGGACGTAATAGCTCCAAAAAGAGCGCAGTCGGTCAACTTCATCATCTCCTTGGTGCGTTCCGGAAGGGCTTCACCTTCAGACTTCCAGAACTCCCAGCCGATGTCTCCATGTATGTACTCTGCATCAAATCCTAGACGATCGAGTACAATGCGGGTACATTCCATAACTTCATTTCCAACTCCGTCACCCGGAAGCCATGCAATTTTGTATTTAGCCATTATCTTCCTTTATTTTAATTGTAAAAATATTATCCAGAATCTAAACTTTTAAAACCCTTTGAATGAAGTTTAAATCTTTATCCGCTTAGTCACCCAACTCTCCAGACCATCTGCCAACAAAATCTTCTGAGCAGTAACTCCAACAGGCAAAAACCTGAATTCTCCCTTTTCAGTTTTGACTAACGACTGTTTAAAATCAATTGTTGCTTGGATTTCAGTCCGGACAGAAAGTTTTTTCCTGTCAATGGTTCTTTTAAGATTCTCTATGAGCTCTGGACATTCCAAGATTATAAAACCGTTGTTAAGAGCATTACGAGCGTAGGTCTGGCTGAACGATCCGGCGATGACCATCTGAATGCCTCGGTATTTCAACGCAGTAGCTGCCTGTTCCCGAGAGCTGCCTGTACCAAAGTTAAAACCGCCTACCAGAATATCACCTTTCTGCACTAGCTCACCGAATGAGGGATCGTAATTTTCCATGACCACTTTTGCCATTTTTTCTGGAGGATAATCATCAATGTACGTGTACTTCCCGGGGTAGATGCCGTCCGTGTTGAGATTATCCTGATGGCAGAAAATGAGTTCTCCTGTCATCTTTTCCGGAAAGCCCGGAGTGATCTCGATATCAGGCAATTCTGACTTAGGCACTTCGTTCGCTTGATAATTTCCACCCGCTTTCACCGAGTCGTATTCAGCCGGCGACGATATTTTTCCCGTTACAGCTGATGCTGCTACCACCGCTGGTGATGCCAGATAGACTTTAGAATCCGGGGAACCCATCCGCCCTTTAAAGTTGCGATTTGTCGCTGAGATGCCTACTTCGCCATCTTCCAGCAGACCCATCCCAAGGCCAATGCACGGCCCACATCCCGGCGGAAGCGGAATAGCTCCCGCATCTATCAGCGTCTTCCAATCACCTCGCCGCTCGCTCTCTGCCAGAACTTCGCTGGATGCCGGCGCTGCATAAAATTCTACATCGTGCGCTACTTTCTTTCCGCGAACAACATCCGCTGCAGCAGAAAGATCGCTGACCCGACTGTTCACACACGAGATTAGATAAGCTTTATTAATCGCGATTTCTTCTTTTGCCATGACAGCTACTTCGGTCATATTTTTTAAGTTATCCGGACCCGCACAGTATGGGCGGACAGTGGCAAGATCGAGAGAAATGTCAACTGCATAAAAAGCATCATCGTCCGCAGTGATACTATTTTCTTCGAGTTGCTGCAGACGCTCTTTACTCAACCTGGGATGACTGCCGCTGCCGTCCTCATCTGACGGAACACCGGGCAAGCCGCGTTCGCTCACAAATTCTGACTGCTCCTGCAACCACTCCAATATTACTGTATCCACCGGGAAAACGCCTGCCAATGCGCCCCATTCCGTTGTCATATTGGCGATTGTGAGTCGTTCATCTACCGACAGTCCGGTGACCCCATCACCTGTGAATTCTATAGCATGATTCAAAACTTCGTCATTGTTGAACAGACCGCACAGCGTGATTATCACATCTTTTCCTGTCACTCCCGGGAGCAGCTTGCCGGTAAGTTCCAATCGCGCTACAGGCGGAACTTGCCA
>DKQU01000061.1 GCA_002471865.1 Fidelibacterota bacterium UBA7300
ACCAACTGAACTACGATCCCAAATCTTGTTTTGTTTTTTTCCGGTACATAATAGAAACCGGAATTATGACCACATATCCCAGGAATAGTAGGAGTGGTGCAATCGTTACTGATTGAGTACTGTCCACTTCACCTAAAGCCATGATGATGTAACCAAGTATTACAGTTGCTATACCTACCCCGAAAATCAGATAGTTTGTGGTGCTAAATGACCAGTCCTGAAACAACCCGGGTCTATTTTTTCTGAGTTTTGCGACCATAATGGACGTGAATTTAAGTTCTGCTTCCCCACAAATCAAACCGAAATCACCGACGGAAAACTCTTTGGGTAATTTGTCTTATCGGGCTAAATTCGCAACCTCAATTCCGGGGGAAAATGTCAGATTTCATTATTAGACGAGTCGTGGGTTATATCTTGACGGTTTTTCTGTTTTCTTCTGTCTTTTTTTACCTGCTCGTTATCTACTGGCCCCAACCTGAACAAAATGAACCCGTGAAAGTTGTCATAGAAAAAGGTGAGACTCTAAACGACATTGCATCCACGCTGTATGATAGTGGAATCATAAAAGGTTCAGAACCCTTTGTTCTTGCAACCCGTATGATGGGCTACGAAACAGATATTAAAGCCGGAACGTTCTATCTGCGAAATACTTCTTCAAACCGTACAATCATCCGCCAACTGGTGGAAGGAACTCCTGCTTATCACAAGATTACTATTCCAGAAGGTTCAAGATTAGAAGAAATTGCTGATATACTTAAGTCTGAACTGGATATTGATGAAGAAGATTTCCTCGAGATGTGCCGTTCTGATAAAGTTGTAAAAAATCTTGATCTTCCGGGTCCCACTTTGGAAGGATATCTGTTTCCTGAAACATACTTTTTCACCGAGGAGATGACTGCCAAAGAAATTATTGAGCAGATGACCAAACAATATCGGGCGATCATGAACAAAGAGACGTTAGATCTCGCAAAAGAAAAAGGTCTTTCAGAGCTTGAATTGGTGACTCTTGCGTCTATAATCGAAGGAGAAGCAGTTTTAGATGATGAGCGTACAACAATCAGTGCGGTTTATCACAATAGGTTGAATATAGGAATGAAACTACAGGCAGACCCGACGCTTCAATTTATACACGGCGATAGTCCGAAACGATTGAGTAATAAAGACAAGAAAATCGATTCACCCTACAATACATACTTGTACAAAGGTTTGCCTCCCGGTCCAATAAATTCTCCCGGTGAAGCTTCAATTCAGGCAGCAGTGAATCCTGCAGATGTAGAATATCTCTTTTTTGTGGCAAAAGGCGATGACTCTCATGTTTTTTCCCGAACAGAAAAGGAGCATTTGAAGGCAAAGCGAGAATTTGATAAAATTCGGCGGCAAGTTAGCCGTGAACGTAAGAAAAGAGGTGAAGGGTAAATTAAATGCCAGTTCAAATCAAATTAAATGATGTACAGAAACAGGCTGTAGAGACAGTTGATAAGCCGGTCCTCATATTTGCCGGAGCGGGTACGGGAAAAACACGAGTGTTAACAGCTAAGATTGCTCACCTGATTAAGAACGAGAAATACTCTCCGGAAAGTATATTGGCAGCAACTTTTACCAATAAGGCCGCCGGAGAAATGAAATCCCGAGTAAAGAAGATTGTAGGTCCAAGAGCCAGCAAAGTAAATATTGGGACGTTTCACTCTATTTGTGCCCGCATTCTTCGTTATGAGATAGATGAACTGGGATTCAATCCCAATTTTGCCATTTATGATGCTGCTGACCAACTTAGCCTTATAAAAAGTATCATAAACTCTAATAAGATTCCAGTTGATGGAATGACTCCTAATGCCATTCGAGGTCGGATTAGTCTGGCAAAAAATAGCATGGCAGAGTCTAAGTTAGATAATAAATCACCTTCTCCGGTCGATCGGGCTGCAGCTTTGGTTTATCCTATTTATACAAAGGCGCTAAAGGAAAACAATGCACTCGATTTTGACGATCTGCTTCTCTTTCCATTGAAAGTATTCAAGAAAAACCCTGCTATTTTGAAAAAATACCAAGAACAGTTCAAATATGTACTGGTGGATGAATATCAGGATACCAATCATGCTCAATTTCTATTAGTAAAACTGTTAGCTGAAAAGCATAATAAAATAACTGTTGTGGGGGATGATGATCAATCTATCTACGGTTGGAGAGGAGCAGATATCTCCAATATTCTCGATTTTGAGAAAGCATTCCCGGGCTGCAAAACATTTCGATTAGAACAGAATTATCGGTCCACACAAACAATCCTTTCAGCTGCTTCTACTATGGTTCGCAATAATGAACATAGAGCTGAGAAGGAGCTATGGACTGAAGGAATTGCTGGAGCTAGCATTGGCCTGATGGAAACTTTTGACGAACTTGAAGAGGCGGAAGGCATCCTAGAGTTGTTGGAGAGAGAGATTGTTAATAAGAAGCGTACTTTCAATGAATTCGTTATACTTTACAGAACAAACGCACAAAGTCGAGCACTGGAAGATGCTCTTCGGAGGCGTGGTATTACCTACAAAATTGTTGGTGGTGTCCGTTTTTATGAACGGAAAGAAGTAAAAGATCTGCTGGCTTATTTGAGATTAATTGTCAACACAGTGGATACTGTAAGTTTAAAGAGAGTGGTTAACTTTCCTCCAAGAGGTGTGGGTGTAAAAACTGTAGAAAAGTGTGAGAAATATTCCCGAAAGAAAGGGATTTCTCTCCTGGCATCTACAGCAGATCCTGACGCTTTTGATCTTAAAGGGAAACCAGCTGAAGGATTGAAGGATTTCAACAGCTTAATTGCAAAGTATGCAGAACTTCTACCTAAACTCAGTGCAGCAGAACTTTCCGGCGCTGTAGTAGATGAGCTCGGTCTTGTATCGTTTTATAAAGAGCAGGCGACGACTGAAGCAACTGAACAATTGGCCAATGTACAGGAACTTCTCAACAGTATTGATGATTTCTGTAAAGAGAATCCCAAAACAGGTCTTAGAGAATTCCTAGAGGAAGTGTCTCTTCTGACGGACTTAGACAATTGGAATCAAGATTCCAATGCTATAACTCTAATGACCACACATGCTGCTAAAGGGCTCGAGTTCCCCGTCGTTTTCATAGCTGGAATGGACGAAGGGTTGTTTCCATTGGCCAGATACATGGATTGTACTGAAGAGTTAGAGGAAGAACGACGGCTGTTCTATGTAGCTCTCACTCGTGCACAAGACAGGGTGTTTTTACACTATGCTACTAATCGCCGGAGATTTAATGGTATATATGGAATGGGATATGCTTCAAAGTTCATTCATGAAATTCCAGAGGAAAATCTGGAAAGAATTACTTTCAGATCTTCCGTTACTCGAAAGCTGGTTCGCGGTAAGGCTGGGAAATACAAACTTAAGCAGGTACGTACTGTCACCAACTTTGATGATTTAGAGCGTGGAGACAAAGTTGAGCATAAGGTTTTTGGTAAAGGGATGGTACTTTCTGTCAACGGTAGTGGTGAAAATCAGAAAATCTCCGTCATCTTCCGGGGTGATATTCGAAAGAAACTTATAGCTAAATATGCTAATCTAAAGCGGTTATAAATTTTGATTTTTTATTGACTATTTTCGATTTTCAACTACTCCACCATTCACTAATCACTATTCACCAATATCCCTTTGATTTGACATTAGAGTAGTGTATATTTATTGAGACTGAGTCTCATTTTAATATGCTATGAGTCGATTTAATCTAAAAATCTTTAAACAAATTCTTCGTGACGAAAAGTTGCGGGTAACTTCACAGCGTTTGGAAGTCTACAAGTATGTTTTTTCCTCACACCATCATCGAGAAGCAGATGAGATTTACATGGCTCTTCATCGAAAGAAAATGGGTGTCTCAAGGGCTACAGTCTATCGGACGATGGACATCCTTTACAAGCACGGTTTTGTCCGGAGGATGGATATTGGTAAGGGTCGTTGGCTCTTTGAACCTCGTTTGGATAACTCTCATCATGATCACCTGGTTTGTGTTAAATGTGGCGAAATCACAGAATTTTATGATGAGGCAATAGAGAAGAAACAGGATACAGTTGCAAAGAAGTTTGGCTTCAGTCTAGTTCGACATATCCATCAACTTTTTGGGATCTGTAATAACTGCAAAGAGTAGAAACAATGAGCCATAATCACAGCACGCCTCGTTTTCCTGATCATCAGGAAAAGATTATCCTTATGGGGAATCCAAATGTAGGTAAAAGTGTAATATTCAATTATCTCACCGGCAGATATGTTACTGTCTCTAACTATCCCGGCACGACAGTTGAACTCACCCACGGTAAACTTTTAGGCGACAGTTCGACATTGGTCTTGGATACTCCAGGAATTAACAATTTTATCCCTTCTTCTGAGGATGAAGTGGTAACAAGAAATATACTCTTAGAGTCTCCTGATGCTCGGGTGATTCAGGTAGGTGACAGTCGAAATCTTGACCGGACTTTGCTACTGTCACTTCAACTAAAAGAGATGGGAATACCTTTTATCCTATGCTTAAATATGTCCGATGAAGCTCGTGAGCGCGGTATTCACATAGACGAAGATAAATTATCAGAAATATTGCAGGTGCCGGTTATAAAGACTGTTGCTATCCAACACATTGGCCTGCAAAAGCTGATTCCCAAGTTGGCAGAAGCGAGCAAAAACAATTTCTCCGGCATTGAATATTCACCTGTCATTTCAGAAGGGTGCAAAAAGGTCTCTTCTCTCATTGAATCTGATCAACCTTTCAGGGAAAGTCTTTCTCTCATGATTTTAGCTTCTGATTTTTCCCTGAATGATTGGGTTCACGAGCACTTATCGAAAAACGATATTGACGAACTCAACGATGCGCTCAGAGAAGCGGAAACTAATTTACAAACTTCTGTGGGGAACGCAATTACGTCAGAACGGATGAGAAAAGCTCGAACTCTGGTATCAAAAGTATTAACTCGAGAAAAGGCAGAGGAATCTTCTTTTTTCACTCGTCTGGGTGAATGGAGTCAACACAGATTCGGTGGGCTTGCCATTGGAGCAGTAGTTTTATATCTCATTTACCAATTTGTTGGAGTTTTTGGGGCAGGTACACTTGTGGATTTTTTTGAGAATACTATTTTTGGGAAATGGCTTACTCCACTGGTAACCTCAATTGTTGATTCCCTTTTACCTTTTCAGTTTGCTCATGATCTATTGGTCGGCGATTATGGCCTTTTGAGCATGGCCCTGTCGTATTCCATCGCTATTGTTCTCCCAATAGTAGGGACTTTTTTCCTCGCCTTCGGTATATTGGAAGATTCAGGATACCTGCCTCGACTGGCTGTGATGGTGAATAAACTTTTCCGCATGATGGGTCTTAACGGCAAGGCGGTACTTCCTATGGTGCTGGGCCTCGGCTGTGATACAATGGCCACAATGACCACTCGTATTCTCGACAGCCGGAAAGAAAGGCTTATCGTCATGCTTTTGTTGGCGCTGGGCGTGCCGTGTTCTGCCCAGCTGGGTGTAATCCTGGGTATGCTGGCTGCACTTTCTCCGGCCATGACCTTCCTCTGGGCTGGATGTATAGTGCTTGTAATTTTCGCGGTAGGATTCCTTTCTTCGAAAATTATCAGTGGAAAGGGATCTGATTTTGTTTTGGAACTCCCGCCCATGCGACTGCCGAAGTTGTCTAATATTGGAGTAAAGACATTGGCCCGTATCGAATGGTACCTGAGAGAGGCGGTACCCCTCTTTTTTCTAGGGACGTTTGTCCTGTTTATTCTAGATAAGTTAACTCTTCTCAGTGTTATTGAGCGAGGTGTATCACCTATTGTGGTGGGGTTTCTCGGACTTCCTATAAAGGCCACTGAGGCATTCCTTGTTGGATTTCTTCGACGCGATTATGGCGCTGCCGGGCTCTTTAACCTTTTTAATGATCAAATACAAAGCGGGTCAATCGCCATGGAAACTCAGATTCAAATAGTGGTGAGCATGATCACAATCACTCTTTTTATGCCTTGCATCGCAAATTTCTTTATGATAATCAAGGAACAGGGAATTAAAGTTGCAATGGCAATTTCACTGTTTATCTTGCCGTTTTCCATCTTAGTGGCGGGATCCATAAATTATCTGCTCAGATGGTTGCTGTTATAATCGACTATTTACAATTGAAAAATCGAATGATAGAATGAGAAAAACAAGATGACAAAATGTCCGCTATGCAACAATAAATTCGACGAGACTTCTGAGGACTGTCATACGGGGTGCTTCATGAGTAAAGGCTGTCCGTTAATCAAATGCCCTCACTGTGGTTATGAATTCGTGTTTGAATCCAAGACCGTGAATTTCTTTAGAAAAGTATTCGGGAGAAAAGAAAATGACTGTGACACAAAACTGGATTGACGAAGTACTGGAAGCAATGTGGGTGGCCCGAGAGAAAGGTCAGCAGTCTCTGGATGAGGTGCAGACGATCTGTCAGGCAGATGCTCAGCAGCCTGTGGATGTAAATTTATCTTTGAAGGAGATGAGACGTCGTAACCTCGTTACTGATGAAGAGAAAAATCTTAATTTTACACCGGAAGGAGAGAAGATGGCAGAAGCAATTATCCGTCGGCACCGCCTGGCTGAGAGGCTTCTTTCCGATGTTTTGAATGTGTCAGAACAGAGCATGGAAGTAACCGCCTGTCAGTTCGAGCACATCCTAAATCCTGAGGTTACGGAGAGTGTCTGTTCTTTCCTTGGACATCCGCCATTATGTCCACACGGTTCACCCATTCCGAAAGGTGATTGCTGCCAAACGTATAGCAATGAAAAGATAGAACCGCTTGTGAGTCGTCTTTCTGATTTTGAGTTAGGAAAGCACGGTAAGATTGCTTTCATTACACCTTCTTTTCATAAGCGCTTTGATCGTCTAACTGCTCTTGGGCTTATCGTCGGTAATGAGATAATGGTCCATCAGCGTCAACCCTCATTTGTGGTGCGGATTGGTGAGACGGAACTGGCGCTTGACGAAGAGATTGCTCAAGAAATCTATGTGAAGATGAGTTGATGTTAAAAATTCTGATAGTATTGTTACCAACTGTTTTCTTTTGTGCAGAGCAGCTCGAGCCCATGGAGTGGAGCCTTACCATGGAAAGAGAGTTAGTAGATATGATTGCTGAAAACGAGTTGGCAGAGAGAATCTATGGTGAAATTGTTTCACAGGCTCGTGAAAGCGGTATACCACCGGCCTTTCTCAAAGAGGTTTTTTCTCAAAGTGACATCCGGATTCACGACGAAATTGTTCGACGCTTTAGCAATCCTGCGGAAGCGATGAAGTATAGTGAATACAGAAAAATTTTTATTAAAGCTTCCAGGATTCAGGATGGATTTGATTTCGAGTCCGAGCAGGGTGACCTGATTGACGCTGTAGCTGACAGCTTTGGAGTGGACCGTTACTTGCTAATGAGCATTATAGGGATTGAATCCCGTTTCGGCAAAAATGCCAAGTCGTACTCAGTGTTTGACGCTCTTCATACCATCATACACAAGATTCCCCGCAAAGAAAAATGGGTCATCAAGGAGATGATGGCCTATCTCCGTTTCTGCCACGAAGATTTCATCCCGGCTCACTCAATTTTTGGTTCCTATGCCGGTGCATTTGGATATGGTCAGTTCATCCCATCCAGCTTCGATGCGTATGCGGTGGATTTCGATGGCGATAGAGTGCGCCATCCGTTTGAATGGCCGGATGTATTGGCTAGCGTCGCAAACTATCTGGTGGAAAATGGCTACAGGAGCGATATTCCGGGATTTGCACGCGGTAATCCTAACTGGAAAGCAATTCTTAAGTACAACCCCTCAGTGAATTATGTCCGGGTGGTGCTGGAGTTCCGTGAGAAGCTAATGGAAGCAATCGATGAAGAGTAGAGCGGTAGTATAGATAGTAATCGTTATCAACTCTCCTTTTCAAGTGTGATATTTATCGCCATTTATGTTTCATGAATATTTTCAAATCATAATTAGTTTAGATAGACGAATGAATAATTCTAATCCTTGACATTTACGAGAGTGAACCGTTAATTCGCTAACTGTGAAAAAGACAATACCTATCTCCGAATTCACTGAAAACGCCGACATACAGGGCTTCTATCTCTGTAAAAAGAAGAATCTCCGTACCACTCGTGCAGGTGAGCTGTATCTCGATCTTTTGCTTCAGGACAAAAGTGGTGAGAT
>DKQU01000048.1 GCA_002471865.1 Fidelibacterota bacterium UBA7300
CGGTGGGGAACAGATAACGAAGAAAATGCTCTATTTGAAGTAGAGAGCAGCGTTACATCTGGATGTATGAAGCCCGGCGTAAGTCGGGCTTCTGTGTTTAACTAAAATATAGAATGTAATACCTCAGTCTCAGGTAGGATGGAAGAATGTTTGGAGAATGGCACCAAAACTGCGTAGTTCGCTGTCACTTGATTATTCTAAAGATGAGGAGTTCTCTATTTTCTATATTTATATGGGGTTGAACTGGCGGATATAATCTTACTTGTTGTGGTGTTTATCTTATCCGACTATCACATGGTGACCGAACTCACACTCGTAAAATGTTACTCTTGAAATAAACCATCATCTGTAGTACACTTCTTTGTCATTATGAGGAAAACACTAATGAATTATGGGAAAATACCATGAAGAACTTCCTGAACAGACCTTTCATTCCCATCGGAGCTCTCCTAATTTTATTTTTTTGCCAGCTATCAGCCGATCCGTCCACTTTTGCCATGAGGATGAACGGCCACAAACACAATATGGAAGAAGACTATCTGGAACGGGGCATTCAAGAGTGGTATGATATTTATACAGATAGCCTTGACCTTACCGCTATGATGGATAGTATGGTCCAGGATGTAGGTCTTAGTATTATTGAATTTTCTCAGCCTGAGGATGCCACAGTTATCTATGCCGAAGATTCTTCCGGTGTATACGAATTTGTCATCGGACTTTCGCTGGATAATTGGGTCGTGGTGGCAGAAGGAGCCGGCTGTATTTTTGATATTGGTATTTCCGGCATTGGGGCCATGATTGGCGGGACCAGTGAGTTCGGTTCCACTGGTCTGGATGTGACTCTGGGTGAGCCAACACCTCTTGATCCTGTGGTAACTGTCGACGGTTCAGGTTTTCCCTGGTGTGATGGAATGGAATTCATTGTTCAAGAAGGTGTAGAGGGAATTATAGATTCATTTTTGGATAGTCTTACACTGGCACTGGACGGACTTGGCTTGGATAGTATGTTTGTATTTGGAGACCTTCTGGGCGCATTGGGAATCGATGATGAGGAACTGCTGGCTGCAGCCTTTGCGAGTTTTCCCATGGATCTGACCATCGTAACAGAGAACGATCCCGAGGAAAATGTTGTTCAGCTTATTTATGATATGGACTTCCTCACGGGTACGAGCACTGATCCTCAAGCGTTTGTGGGCATTGAGCCTGATCCGGTAAACGGTTCTCAATTGGAGATTGGCGGATTCAGCTATCTATACTGGCAGTTGCAGCGCGGCTTTCACTGGCATGAGGATTGGGATGATACACAGCGGGTAAATGCCGCCTTCGATATTATGGAATCCCTCAGCATAAACGGCTTCCGTATGGAGACTTTTTGGGGTAGAGTCCAGTCCCAGGCGTATGTTGAAGAAGGCTTGGATCCGGCAGATGTGACCCCGGAGATGATTGATGACTTTTTGGCTGATCCGGAGCATTGGGACGATTCAGAATTTGCCGCCATCTTTGATATTCTGGATAACAGTGTCGCTCGCGGTTTGACTCCTTTCATGGCAATCGGTGTGGGTCACGAGGATCGCCCGCCGAGGACTGCTGACGGATTAAGAATCGCACCGGCCACAGCAGGATGGGAGCTACCGGACAATTTTATAGCAGTGACGCCTGAGACTTACCTCTACAATCTAAAAATTTACGCTCACGCTACGGTACGGAAATACGCTGACTATGTAGACGTATGGCAGGCGGAGAATGAGCTGGATGCCGCCGCTTTCGCTGCCGCGGATCCTGAATGGTGGCGGAAGGGTGATTACTGGCTCGATCGTGATTTCCGTAATCAGGTCATGGATGTTCTCGTAGAAGCTATTCGGACGGAAGATCCTACAGGTCTCATTACCCACGATCTCCACATGCTGGGTTTCATGGAGGCGCTGGAGGATTGGATAGATGATCTAGATATTATCGGTTTCAACTACTACCCCAATCAAGCGTGGGCCCTGCCGAACATGGGATTTTCCATGGGTGAGTACGTCTGGGCTGTTCGTCGTGTCTTGGCGGGATTGGGTCATGCCGGGAAACCTGTCTGGCTCATCGAAAGCGGTTTTCCGGGAATCGAGCTTGACGATCCACCGGACTCTATTTCACTGGAAGAAGATATGATCTACTTCTCGGAGAATCGCCAGGATAAATACATTTCCGATGCACTAAATTCTGCTGTAGAGAACGGCATCAACGGCTTCTTCTATTTTTCACTGACTGCTGAGGAGGATGAAGACGTTGGCGGTGGCGGAGCACTGAATACATACATGAGATTTTCTGGACTCATTCGTAAGGACACCGATGAGCAAAAAGCAGCTTTGGTACCTTTCGCCAATCTTTACAATGAATTAGTCATGGAAGTGGGTATTGAGCCGTCAGAATTGGCCATGCCTCAGGACTATGTTCTTTATCAGAACTATCCCAATCCATTCAATCCAACGACTAACATCCGGTTTTCGGTAGAGACGCAGGGTGATATGTTATTACATATTTATGATATTACGGGAAGATTGGTGGAGACTTTGGTAACTGGTGAATTGATGAGTGGCGATCATGTTGTGCAATGGGACGCTTCTGATTATGCCAGCGGGGTCTATTTCGTACGGCTTGTAGCAGGTGAAACTAGGCAAACGAGGAAAATACTGCTAATGAAGTAATCTACTTTAGTGAAACATACTATAAAGAAGCATCCGCTGAAAAGATAGTCTGTCGGGTGCTTCTCTCTTTTACCAGATTTATTCTCTACTCAATAATTAGTTCGTTGTAAGTTTGCTCCATGTCTTTAGATAAGAATTCTAAATCTTCTTTATTCAAATGGGCCATTTTTCTTGCAGCCTTCACAGTTATCTATAATGTGGTGGAAGGAGTCGTGGCAGTTTATTTTGGAGCTGTGGATGAAACTCTGGCACTCTTTGGCTTTGGTTTGGATTCCTTCGTGGAGGTGATTTCCGGAGTTGGCATCTGGCACATGGTCAGCCGCTTGCGGAGTGCTGGAGATGATTACCGGGATCACTTTGAGAAACGGGCACTGCAGGTAACGGGAACAGCTTTCTATTTTTTGATGACTGGATTGATTTTTACGGCAGGGTGGAACCTCTACGCCGGTCATAAACCTCAAACAACTTTTTGGGGAGTTATTATAGCTGTGATCTCCATTCTGGTCATGTGGTGGCTCATCCGGGAGAAGGTAAAGGTAGGCACTCTTCTCGATTCTGATGCCATCATTGCCGATGCAAACTGCACCAAAGCGTGTATGCAATTATCTTTTGTTTTATTGGCTTCTAGTCTGGTCTATGAATTATTTGAAATCGGCAGTATTGATGCCATCGGTTCATTATTCATAGCGGGAATTGCTTTTCGGGAAGGGAAGGAATCATTCGAGAAAGCAGAAGGGAAAGTATGTGAAACTTGCAACAATCATGAAGAGATCGATAAAGAGTGAGTAAGAGAAAAGAATTTTATCGAAATAAAGTAAATATATTTTAACTTTATTTAACTTGCCTGCGTCAAAGATTTCTGAAATATTCCACGGCTATTTTGACTCTAAAAACCAATTGATAGATTCAGATAGAAATACAATAATTAAAGGAGGTAGATTTACAATCATGAAAAAGCGTTTTATCTATTTGTCAATTTTAATAATGTTGACATTTCAGTCTGTTGCATTCGCTCAGCGCTTTGACCCTAGCCGGCTGCCGAAGATCGGTATCGTTACCGGTACGGTTATCGATTCAACCACAGGCGATCCGGTTGCCTACGCGTCAGTTTCTCTTATTAGCGTAAAGGAACAGACGGTAGTCACCGGCGGTATTACAAATGATCAGGGCCGTTTCTATATAGATGAAATCCAACTCGGTCGATACGATTTGGTGATAGAGTTTATCGGCTATGAGAAGACTATCATACGGGGTATTAATCTCTTCCGGGGAGAAGGCGGTGGAGTTGAGAAGAATCTCGGTACTATCGAACTCGTTATGAAGCTGCTCCAAATGCAAGAACTTAGCGTGACCGGCGATTTACCCGAGATCGTACTCACTTCCGATAAACTGATATATGTTGTGGATAAAAATTTAACTGCTCAAGCGGGCACTGCAGAAGATGTATTAAATAACGTTCCCATGGTGACTGTTGACCAGGACGGCGAGGTAGCTTTACGAGGCAATTCAAACGTCAAAATGTTGGTCAACGGTCGACCAAACCGGACAGGCGAAGGTCCAAATGATGTGGATAACATCCCTGCGTCACTGATTGATAAAGTAGAGGTTATGACTTCCCCCTCCGCCAAATATGATCCTGAGGGAATGGCAGGCATTATCAATATTGTGTTGAAAAAAGAGCAGAATGATGGATTGAATGGCAACTTGAAGATTAACGGGCAACATAATGATTATGGTAGTATTGGTGATATGAATGGATTTACCGCTTATGGGAATTATAAAAGCGGGAAATGGAATCTGTATTCCGCATACAGTTTAAATAACCGTCTTAGGAACGTGAATGGAGATCGTACAGTAGATATAGAATACTATGATGCTACTGATGGCAGCCCGGACACAACTTATAATATTTATTCATATGATTTTGTCAATGAGTCAGATCGCTTAGGGCATTCTTTCAAGTTTGGTACTGACTATTATGTTAATGAACAGCTTATAGTGACTGGAGAATTAAATTATGATATTCATACGCGAACAGGCACCAATCAGCAAGACAATATTCTACCATTCCCATACACAAAAACAATA
This sequence comes from Fidelibacterota bacterium UBA7300, assembly GCA_002471865.1. GTDB lineage: Bacteria > Fidelibacterota > Marinisomatia > Marinisomatales > UBA2128 > UBA2128. Next base: position 4,776 of record DKQU01000048.1, read on the forward strand.
CATGAGGAGGATCTTGGCGGCAATTATGATGTGGAAGGTTTTTTTGCGATCGATAAAAGTTTCGATAATCCGGATCGTGAATTTTATTTCTCAGTTAGCTATGATTATGAACAGAATTCTGAATATGAAATACAGCAGCTAGAGCAGCAAACCGATTCCACATTATTTAACGAGGAGATAAATGGAATCGAGCTGGACGCCTCATATAAACACCCATTAAACGAAAGATCAAAGATTGAGATTGGTTATGACGGTAGAATAAATGATAATTCCGAGAGTATGGATTTCCAAATCACCAATAATGATAGCATGTTTTCGGGGATTAATACTTTTGGATATAAACGGGATATTCATGGCCTTTTTTTGGAATTTGATTACCAGTTTAGTGAATCGTTCAGTATCAA
>DKQU01000002.1:0-5350 GCA_002471865.1 Fidelibacterota bacterium UBA7300
ATCCGTATCGGAGGCAACATAGTACTCCGGAAACAGATCGTTGTCATCGAAGTAACTGTTCAGCCACTCAGATGGAATGTAGTAGAACGGAGTACCGTTATGTCCGGTTTCACTCCAGCTATTACCATTATCTTCAGTCTTACGTATCATAAACGTATGCGCAGTATCCGGAGGTGTCTCACCTTCTGTGATAACGCCGTCGAAATAACTGATCACTGCAGAATATCCCACACCATCCTCATTGACATCTATGATAGCAGAGCTGGTATAAGAACCTGTTGCAGTCTCCGCTTCAAATTCTTCACCGGTGTAGAGCTCTATTGCATCATTGAATGCGAAGTATCCGGCGGTATGGAAATTGGAATGGTAGAAATATCTTACAGAAGCTAACGAATTCGATGAACTTCCGCTCCAGCCTGAGTAGCTAACATTGAGTACAGGAGTGCCATCAGCATCATGAGTAACTACGGGACAGGCTACCCAGTTATCAGCAGGATCACAAGGAGTTGGATTACATCCGTTATTGATATCAAGTGGCGGCGTGAAGAAAGAGCCCCCGCCATAAAAGAACTGATCCCATGTATAAAGAGGCCGGCCGCCATAGTCTCCGCCACCGGCACCGGTGGTGTATTCATTCCACACCAGATACGGATATTCAGATCCACCTGCAGCGCTGGGATAACGGGCCAGAGATTCTCCAGGATAACTGAGATTCAATCCGGAGTAGATATCCCAAGTTTCGCCATCTGACGAGAAAGAGGCACCTAACTGACCTGAAACTGATTCGTTAGCAATATACCACTGGCGGAAGCACCAGGTAAAACCATAATTGGGTTCCCAATGCAGTGGATTGGTCATCCCCAATAGCATACCATATCCGTTCCGGGATGAGTCCACCAACACGGATGTAACGTCCACATCTCTGGAATTAGGATAATGAATGGCAGATGGTCTAGGTAATTGACTCACGCTATACTCTTTGGCGTCACCCTCCATGGGGAAAACATAAGGGGTCGTCTTCAGCGCCTTAACGCTACGCTTCACTGCTATAGGTGCATCTGCAGACGCTATTGCAGTAAGAAGGATAAATGCCAGAAATACTGTAGCTCTTTTCTTCATTTTCGCACTCCTTTTTGTATAATGCTGTAAAGATAATATGTTCAAATCGTGTGCTCCAGTTTAGCCGTTCTTCATCTAATTTGCAAGAGAGGATTTTATGATGGTGTGAGGTGTATCACGATGACCCGTTTACCGCTTCTCCAAAATGTTATCAATAAGACCGTATGATTTTGCTTCATCAGTCGTCATATAAAAATCCCTGTCGGCATCTTTTTCAATCTTTTTAAGTGTCTGTCCAGTTTGATCAGACATAATTTTATTCAATCGTTTTTTTAGTGAAACAATCTGCTCAGCCTGAATAGCAATATCGCTGGCGGCACCTTGAGTTCCGCCCCACGGCTGGTGAATCATGACTCGGGCATTCGGGAGTGCACACCGCTTTCCTTTGGTACCTGCTGCCAGAAGTACAGCAGCCATACTTGCTGCCTGCCCCATACAGATTGTAGATACATCAGGTTTTATGTAATTCATGGTGTCAAAGATTCCCAATCCTGCAGTCACAGAACCTCCGGGAGAATTAATATAGAGTGAGATATCTTTATCAGCGCTTTCAGCTTCCAAAAAAAGAAATTGTGCAATTACCAGGCTGGCGACGGTATCATCAATTGGATGCCCTAGGAAAACGATTCTCTCTTTTAATAGACGAGAATAAATATCATAGGCTCTTTCCATCCGTCCTGACTGTTCTACCACCATAGGGATTATTTGTGATTTTGTCATATCGTCAAATCCTCATGTGATCTATCTGTTTTGTTCACTTTGTTTACGGAGTTCACTGGTTTTAATCTCTACTTCATCAATTTTGGCAAAAGATTGCAGCAGTTCAAAGAGTTTTTTTTCTATCATCTCAGATTGAAGTCTATCTCTATTACTGGGTTTTTTGTAAAATCGTTCAATTTCCTTCGACTGATCATTCCCACTAAATGATTCAACAATTGAGATTACTTCATCCTGAAGCTCTTGATCACTCACATTGACTTTTTCTGCTGCTATGAGAGCTTTGCGAATTAAATACCATTTGACACTCCGTTCAGTAGGGGACCGCATTTCACTTCGATATTTTTCTTCATCCAATGTCTCACCATTCCGGCTGCGAATATCCTCCACAAGATTGTCTAGGTAATTGTCAATCATGGAAGGGGGAACATCCAAATTAGTCTGTTCCACAAACCATGTAATGAAATTGTTCCGAAGTTGAGTCTCGGAATCACTTTCCAACCGTTTGTTAATACCTTTGACAATGTTATTTCTCAAGTCTTCTTCGGTTTCCGCATCTGGGTCGAATTTTTTTATGAACTCTTCATCCACTTCCGGAAGAATTTCTTCCTGAACATTTTTTACTGTAAGCTCAAAATCTGAAGAACCATTTTCTGTCGGAATAGAAACTCGTACTGTATTTTCTGCGCTCAAACCGGTAAGCAGATTCAAATTATCACCTCCGAAAACTCCCTCTCCCACTTTGATATACCGATCTTCAACCCTGCGACCTACTATCGGGTATCCTGTCTCATCCAATTCCTGCATATCTACCAGAAGAAGATGGCTCTCTTCTGAACCTGATTCCACAGTCTTTAGCTCGGCCTGTTGCTGACGCAAATCAAGGAGATATCGATCTACATCCTCATTATCAGAGAGATAAACATTTCGGGTCACTTTTATTTTTTTTCTATACTTGGGTAGGTTGACTTCCGGTTCCACCTCAAATGTAATTGTAAAACTAAGATCCTCTCCCTTTGTAAAATCTAAATCTTTTACTGCTGCCCGGTTTATGGGATGCAGTTCCTGTTCATCAAGAGCTTTAGAGTAATAACGTTCTACTGTTTCCTGTGCAAAATCGGCCTCGATCTCTCCACTAAATTGCTTGAGTATTTGGCTTTGAGGAACCTTTCCTTTTCGATATCCGGGAAGTTTTACATTTTTCTTAAAACGAGCAACAACAGCATCGTAATGTTCCTCTAATTCACTCCACGGTACCGAAATGGAAAGTTCCCGCGTGTAGGTATTTGTCTCTTTGGTTTTAACTTTCATTTAATTAGTCTGCTGTAAAAAGCTCGAGAATATACGGTTTCACTTTTTTGTCAACAATGACTATCAGGAAAAATCATTGAACAGTTGAGCCCACATAATCTACTTAAATCGTAATGTCATTCCACCTTTATAGATGTACCAAATCCCCACCATCTGGATCACGTGATAAAGATCGTTGTGGTTGAAATGCTTATGGATTGTAAATCCGCTCTGCTGAACAGCGGCACCGGCTAATGTAATGATCAGACCTAAAAGAAAATACCCACTTCCCGGATGATCCCCATCCATGTAAAGGTAAAGAATCAGCAGAAATACTATAATCATAGCCGGAGCGTAAAAGCGGACTACGTTGGCGAAATTGCTGTCGCGTATGATGATATAGATATACACTCCAGTAGCAAGAAATGCGATCCAGCGGAGAAGTTTGTATCGTTCGTACGGGAAGGCAGCAGAAAAAGCACTTAGCAGCATGTAGCACGTAGTGAGCCCGATCATCACCAATGCCGCTTTCCAGACTATATCTTTCAGTGCCAAGGAAAAGTGAGGTCCAAAACCGTGAGAAATACCACCTAGAAACGCCCCTGCTGCGAATACGTACAGACCAACCGTAAGATTGTAGTGAAAGGGGTGAAAAGTCTGCCAATAGACATCAGCCAGACGATTGGCAAAGTAAACACCCATCCCCGCCAGAATGAGATCCGTGATGAATGTGGTCGGTTCGTAGATTATGGGTTTCACCATTACTTTAGATTCCAGTGCTAATCTAACAATTCAAAATATCAGAAGGCAGATTTCTTTTCTCCACAATAGATACACTCAGTTCCCATCTGCACCTGGAATCCGCATGTGGGGCAAGTCCACTCTTCAAGATCTTTTTCCTGTGCATTGGAACGCACACTATTTCGTCGGGAAGACCAATACAGAGTACCGGCAAAAAGTACAAAGAGTGCGGCAAGAACAAGCCAAAAGAGATATTGCATCAGAACTCTATAATCACTCCGCCAACAGGCATTGTTTTATACTGCCAGTACATTTCTTTTGTACCGTCCGCCAGGTAAATATATTCCCAGGGATTGATAGAAGGACCTAGTTTACAGTAAATAATATCAGATTTTACTGGCGGAGACGATAAGCGAGTCCCTCTACAGCATTGATGAATTTATCTACTTGTGCAGACGTGTGAAATAGTTCATCCATATCCTGGAATGAATCAATAGGATAGCTCTCCTCATCATAATCGAAAAGGAAATTCGCTTCCAGTTTCAATACAAAATCACGAATTGCGGGTTTGGGGACTTCTTTTTCTCGTAGATAATTTATAAGGATCCTTATACACCCTTTTGAGGATATTTGAAATAAAGAGATGAGTCCCATATCGGAATTGCAGCGAAAAGTGAGTGTACCCAGTTCCCTGCCACGTCCCCAAGATGCATCGTCAGCTGCAAGTTCGGTAAAATTAATGATTTTTTCAGCCATCCGTACAATCTCACGATTCTGTCCCTTACGGATACTGGCCATCATTTCTTCTTTATTCCAAGTCACCTGTTTTCACCCCTTACCAAATTAATAGAATAATAAAATGCTAAATGATCACATGGGAATTTACCAACATTCCTGTGAAACAGAATCGACTTTTTTAGTAATTATTTTCTTTTTTTAAATAAATCGGACACACCCCTGGAAAGACGGGCTTTTATTCCGCCTTTCCAAGGAATCCGACTTTATTTAGTACTAACTACTGTTTAACGAGCGTACCGCAGTCGTAAACACCTAAAGAGTCAGTTAAAAACTCTGTTGGTCTGGGAACACCAAAAGCTAGTTCTGCTCCATACTGAACAGTAAGCTCTGTATTATCATCGTTTAACTCGAAGATTCCGTTTTGCAACGGCTGTACTTCTGCTGTCGTAGGAAAAAATAACTCCAGATCACTTAAAGTACAGGTCAAGTCGATCTCCATAGGGGTCTGGGTATCATCAATAGTGTAGGTGCCGCTGTAATTCACAGTGCCGTCAATATCCTCACTCTCACCATAAATATCATACGGATTTGCACCTGTGGCACTGAAACTGCCATCGGAACTCAAGGTGAGTTCATAGGTCGTCCATCCTGCACCTGCCAGTGAACCGCTTGAAAGGGTCGCGTTACCCATGTCACCCTGTGTAGAATCTGCTGTCCAAGTACCCACTAGCATCTGTGCAGTTGT